>JABFXP010000722.1 GCA_013361685.1 Catenulispora sp. | reverse complement strand
AGCGACGAGTCGGACGACGGCGAAACGGGCTCGGGCGAGGCGAACGCCGACGATGCCGTGCACGCCGAGCCGGGGAGCCGCCCCGAGACACCGGACGCCGAACCCGTCGGATCTCCGGCCCCGGAGTTGGCGCACGCGATGAGCGTCGTCGTCCGGACCGCCGTCCGGACCGCCGCTCCCGTGCTCGCCGTCACCGGGCTCTATCTGGTGGCGTGGGGATACTCGCCGGGCGGCGGCTTCCCGGCCGGCGCGGTCATCCTGGGCGTCGCGCTGCTGGCCTACGCCGGCTTCGGCCGGGGCCGGATCGCCAAGGTCATCCGGCCGGGCCTGCTGGAGGGCATCGAGATGGCCGGCGCCGGACTCATCATCGGGGCCGAGTCCCTCGGCCTGCTGCTCAAGGGCTCGTTCTCAGCGAACTGGCTGCCGCTCGCCCCGCCCCAGACGATCCGCTCCGGCGGCGTGGCCCAGTTGTTCAGCGTGGGGGAGCTGATCGAGGTGGGGACCGGCCTGATGATCGCCGTGTTCGCGGTCCTGGGGATGACGCACGACTGGACGCCGGACGAGGGCCGGGACGGCGAGCGGGACGACGACCGGTGATCGCCGTCAACTACCTCGCGGCCGCGGCCCTGTTCTGCCTGGGGCTGTACACGGTGCTGACCAGGCGCAACCTGATCAAGATGGTCATGGGGCTGTCGCTGATGGAGACCTCCACCTACCTGCTGTTCATCTCCATGGCCTACCGCTCCGGCTCGACCGCTCCGGTCCTGCTCAACCCGCCCAAGGGCCAGAGCCCTGAGCAACTGGCCGCCGGCAACGTCGCCGATCCGGTGCTGCAGAACTTCTGCCTCACCGCCATCGTCATCGGTGTCGCGGTCACCGCGGTCTTCCTGTCGGTTGTGGTGCGTATCGCGCAGCACCGCCGGACGCTGGACGCCGACTGCATCAGAGAGCTGAGGGGATGACGCAGGCGGCGCTGGGCTCGCTGCTGCCGCTGGCGGTGGCCGCGCCGCTGGCCGGGGCCGCCGTGGCGCCGCTGGTCGCGCGCCTGTCCCCGCGGCTGCCGCTGCTCACCTCGCTGGTGACCCTGCTCGGGTCGCTGGGCCTGCTGATCGCCGTCGCGCCGTCGGTGTTCGGCGGTCAGGTGGTCGTGCACTACCTCGGCGGGTGGCGGCCGGTGCGGGGCTCCGCGCTGGGCATCGCCGTCGCCGCCGACCCGTTCGGGCTCACGTTCGCCCTGCTCAGTGCCGGGATCGGCGCCGTGCTGGTGCTGTACACCCTGTCCGAGCTCGGCGGTCTCGGGCCGCGGGAACTGGGCGGCTACGCGGCGCTGGTGCAACTGCTGCTGGCCGGCCTGATCGGCGCGGCGCTCACCGCCGACACCGTGGACCTGTTCGTCTGGTTCGAAGTCGCCGCGCTGGCCAGCTACGGGCTGACGGGGTTCTTCCTGGAACGTCCGCCGGCGCTGGAGGCCGCGTTCAAGATCCTGGTGCTGACCACCATCGCCGGGTTCTGCGTGTTCATGGGGGCCGGTCTGCTGTACAACACCCACGGTGCGCTGAACTACGGGCAACTCGCCCAGGACCTCACCGGTCCGCTGCAGAGCGCCGACCTGCTCGCGTTGGGCCTGCTGCTGGCGGGCTTCGCCACCAAGGCCGGGCTCGTGCCGTTCCACGGCTGGCTGGCCGACGCCCACACCGCGGCGCCCGGGCCGGTCTCGGCGCTGTTCTCCGGCCTGATGGTCAATCTGGGGATCGTGGGCATCACGCGGGTCGCCTTGCAGATCTACCCGGCCGCGGACACTCCCGTCCTCGGCGTGCTGATGGTGGTCGGCGTGGCATCAGCACTCGCCGGTGCGTGCCTGGCGCTGGTTCAGGACGATCTCAAACGGCTCCTGGCTTACGACACGGTCTCTCAGGTCGGGGTCATCACGGTCGGACTGGCGAGCGCCCAGCCGGCGGGGGTGGCCGGCGCCGTCTACCACTTGATCAACCACGCGTTGTTCAAATCCCTGCTTTTCCTGTGCGCGGGCGCGATCGTGCACCGCACCGGCCAGACTCTGCTGTCCCAGATGGGCGGCCTGGCCCGGACCTGGCCGGGACTGGCCGTCGCGTTCGGGGTGGGGGTCGCCTCGATCGCCGGCGTGCCGCCGTTCAACGGCTACGTGTCGCTGGGCCTGATCCACTCCGGGCTGACCGACAGCGGACAGTACGTGCCCTACGCCCTGCTGCTCGCGGCACAGCTGATCACCATTGCGGCATTGAGCCGCGCGGCGTGGCTGGCGTTCCTGAAGCCGCGCGCCGAGGATTACGAGCATCGCGAGCTTCTGCGTCCGGGAATGCAGGTCGGTGTCGGCATCCTCGCGGCATCCTGTGTGCTGTTCGGTGTGGCGCCGAGCTACGTCCTGGAACACATCGCCGACCCGGCTGCCTCGGCGCTGCTCCAGCCGGCCCAGTACACCACGGCGATCCTTCAGGGTGCCGGACACGTCATGCAGCTTCGGACCGAGTTCGACTATGCGGATCCTGCTGAACTCGCGGTGGCGTTGTCGAGTGTCGTCCTCGGCATCTTGCTGGCCCGCAGGGTTCTGCGACACGGGCCGCCGCGTGTCACGGATCTGCTCCGTCGCGCGCACAACGGATCGGTCAACGACTACGCCGCCTACGCGATCAGCGGGCTCATCGCCGTGGTCGCGACGTTCATGCTGTGATCCGTCAGGGGCGGCCCGTCGGGGGACGAATGTGAATTGTGTGCCGTTTTCCCCGGCCGGATCGGGGCACCCGGCAGGACATGATCAAGATCGGGTACACGATGATGACCGAACAGGCCGGCCCCCGGCAGCTGGTCGAGGACGTGGTGCGGGCGGAAGAGGCGGGTTTCGACTTCTCCGTCGCCTCCGACCACTACTTCCCCTGGCTGGACGAGCAGGGTCACGCGCCGTACGTGTGGAGCGTCTTGGGCGCCGCCGCCCAGGCCACCACCAGCATCCCCCTGATGACGTACGTGACATGCCCGACTTTCCGGTATCACCCGGTGGTCGTGGCCCAGAAGGCGGCCACGGTGCAGCTGTTGTCCGAGGGCCGCTTCCGCCTGGGCCTGGGATCGGGGGAGAACCTGAACGAGCACGTCGTCGGCCGGGGCTGGCCGGCGGCGGACGTGCGCCAGGACATGCTGGTGGAGGCCGTGGAGATCATCCGCCGGCTGTTCGAGGGCGGATATGTGACCTACCACGGCGAACACTTCCACGCCGAGAGCGCGAAGCTGTGGGACCGCCCGGACACCCCGCCGCCGATCGGGCTGGCCGTCTCCGGACGCCGCTCGTGCGAGCTGGCCGGGCGGCTGGCCGACGTGATGATCGCGGTCGAGCCGAAGGGTGACCTGGTGTCGATGTTCGAGGCCGGCGGCGGCCGGGGCAAGCCGAAGGTCGGGCAGATCCCGGTCAGCTACGACACCGACCGCGACCGCGCGGTCGCCCGGGCGCACGAGCAGTTCCGCTGGTTCGGCGGCGGCTGGAAGGTGAACGCCGAACTGCCCGGGACGGCCGGGTTCGCCGCCGCGAGCACGTTCGTGCGGCCGGAGGACGTCGCGGAGTCGATCCCCTGCGGAGACGACGTCGAGGACTTCGTCGAGGCTGTGCGGCCGTTCGCCGAAGCCGGGTTCACCGAGGTGGCGCTCGTGCAGGTCGGCGGCGAGGCCCAGGGCCCGTTCCTGGACTGGGCCGAGAAGGCGCTGATCCCGGCGCTGCGGGAACTGTGAGCCGGCGATGACGACTTCCCACTCTGCCAAGCAGCCCGTCCCGGCCGCGCTCCTCGATCTCGACGGCACCCTCGTCGACTCCACCTACCAGCACGCGATCGCGTGGCATCGGGCGTTCCGCGATCACCGGATCGTGCTGCCGGTCTGGCGCCTGCACCGGCACATCGGCATGGGCGGCGACCAGTTCGTCGCCGCCGTGGCGGGGGAGCAGGCCGAACGCGACCTCGGCGACGAACTGCGCGACGCCCACGGCCGGCACTTCGCCGAGCTGATCGACGAAGTCGAGCTGATGGCGGACGCCAGGGCGCTCATCGAAGTGCTGCACGACCGCGGCGCGGCGGTCGTGCTGGCCAGCTCCTCCCGGGAACGGGAACTGGAGCATTTCCGCTCGATGCTGAACGTCGACGACCTGCTGGCCGGCGCGACCTCCAGCGCCGACGTCGAGCAGGCGAAGCCCGAGCCGGACCTCATCTGCGCCGCGCTGGAGAAGGCCCCGGACACCGAGCGCGCGGTGATGGTCGGCGACTCGACCTGGGACTGCGAGGCGGCCCGGCGGGCCGGCGTGGCGTCGGTGGCCCTGCTGACCGGCGGATTCTCCGAGCAGGAGCTGCGTGACGCCGGCGCCGCCGCGGTGTTCGAGTCGATCGGCGAGCTGATCGACCAGCTGGACCGGACACCGCTGGGGTAGGGCGGCGAGTAACGAGAGGATCTCATCGCGGTGCACCGTCCGTTCCATCCGCGGGCGGGGCCCGGCGACGTCCTCGATCGGGGTCTGGGGATGGACGCGGTGCTGGTGATACAAGTCGGTGTAGTCGGTGCCGAGCCTGGTCGGAGAGCCGTCGACGACCGCGGTGCGGATGGTGGCCGGGCTGCTGTCCAGATTCCCCGGACCGGCGCCGGCGTGCGAGACGGACCCGAAGTCGGTGGCCGGCACCACCTGGTCCCGGTGGCCGGCGATGGTGCGGATCGGGCCCTTGCGGCGTATTGCGGCCGGGACCAGCCGGTCCCGGGCCCGCGACGTCGGCCGTTCGGCGCTACCGCCGCACCAGGAACAGGACGAGAAGGACGATCAATATCAAGACAAGAGTTCCTACGCCGATATACATTGAGGCGATACCTCTTCTCGGTGTGCGGTTCACTGGACGTTCCAGCTGCCTCCCGCATGTCCTTAGCCGCGGCAGTCAAACGGCTATGAGTAGCTCGTTCTTTCTAATCTCAGGAAAGAACGAGCTACTCATTCTCGTCACGGTGTCCTCGGCCACGGCCGGGCACCGTGCTCCGTTCAGCCCTTGGGCTCCATCACCCACTTCGCGTTCTCAAGAGCGCGGGCTGCGGCAGCCAGGTTGGCCGCCATCTGCCGGCCTGTGCGGTGTGACCAGTCCCGGCCGCGCTGCTCGTCCAAGTAGTCCGGTCCCGCTCCCGGTCCGAGGTGCCAGTAGGTCCACGACTGGCCGGGGATGGTGAAGCCGAGGTCGGCCAGGCCGCCGCAGATCTCGCTGATCACGTGGTGCGCGCCGTCCTCGTTGCCGGTGACGACGACGCCGGCGACCCGGCCGTAGGCCACCGGGCGACCGTCGTCGTCGGTCTCGCCGAGCAAAGCGTCCATCCGTTCCAGGACCCGCTGCGCGACCGAAGAGGGCCGACCCAGCCAGGTCGGGGAGGCGATCACCAGGATCGCTGCCTCCAGGATCTTGCGGTGGACCTCGGGCCAGTCGTCGCCGGGGCCCTGGTCGGTCTTCACCCCCGGCAGCAGGTTCAGATCGACCGCCCGGACGAATTCGACCTCGATGTCGTCCTCGGCCAAAGCGTCGCTCACGACCCGTGCCAGGGCCTCGGTGTTGGACGCTTCGGGGGACGGCTTGAGCGTGCAGTTGATGAACAGCGCCTTCACGAGCGGGCCTCCTTGTCGTGCGAGCGGAGCCGGGGCAGGACCTGCTCGCGGTAGCCGTCGAAGAATTCCTTGTAGCGCGGACCGATCTGGCTGATGTAGATCTCGTCGAAACCGGCGTCGACGTACTCCTGGATCGCCGCGACGTGCCGGTCGGGATCGTCGCCGCAGGGGAACTGCTCGGCGGCCTGGTCGACGGTGACCAGTTCGGTGGCCTGTTCGAAGTGGGTGGGAGTGGGCAGCACCTGGGCCAGCTCGCCGGGCAGCAGTTCGGAGGCCCATAGCCGGTGCGCGGTCTCGGCGGCGCGGCCCGGATCGCTGTCCCAGCAGACCTTCATGCCTCCGAGCACGGGCTTGTCGGCGCCGCCGGATTCCCGGAACGTCTGGATCAGCGCGTGGTCGGGCTGCACGGTGACCAGACCGTCGCCGATCTCGCCGGCCAACTGCGCGGCCTTCGGGCCGAAGGCCGAGACGTGGATGGGGATCGGAGTGTCCGGAACCGTGTACAAGCGGGCGTTGTCGACGGTGTAGTAGAGCCCGTCATAGTCGACGACGTCCCCGGTGAACAGCATCCGGATGATCTCGACCGCCTCTTCGAGCATGTCGGCGCGGATGTCGGACCGCGGCCACCGTTCTCCGGTGATGTGCTCGTTGAGCGCCTCGCCGGTCCCCACGCCGAACCGGAACCGGCCGCCGGTGAGGACGGCGCTGGTCGCCGCCGCCTGGGCGACGATCGCCGGATGGGTGCGCACCGTCGGGCACGTCACCAGCGTGGTGATCGGCAGGTCCGTCACCTGGCTCAGTGCTCCGATGGTGGACCAGACGAAGGGGCTGCTGCCCTGCGCGTCGACCCAGGGGTGGAAGTGGTCTGAGATCGCCAGCGCGGTGAAGCCGGCTTCCTGGGCCAGCCCGGCCTGTTCGATGAGCTGGTCCGGCTGCCATTCCTCGCTGGCCAGGAAATATCCGTATGTGGTCATACCGTCCTCCCGGGTTCGTCCGGATCGACCCGGCGTGCCCGGACCTCGTCGCGTCAAACCCGGTTTGGCGCACCGAGCCTTGGGCACACGAAAACCTCACGGCGGTGCTCGGAAAGAGCTGAGTGCCCGGCCGGAACGCTGATTTCCGGGAAGTACTGGGAAGTGGCGGGAAATACCGAACGGCCAGGGAAGAAAGGAGATCACCATGCCACGCGGTCAGTGGAGCAAGAAGCGTGAACGCCAATACGAGCACATCAAGGAGAGCGCGAAGGACCGCGGCGAGTCCACCGACAGAGCCGAGGAAATCGCGGCGCGCACCGTGAACAAGGAGCGGGCCCGCCACGGCGAGTCCAAGCAATCCAGCCGGCAGTCGAAGAAGGACATCTCCTCCGGGCGGCGCGGCGGGGTGCGCTCGCACAAGGGCGCAGGTGGGCGTACCTACGAGCAGCTCTACGAAGAGGCCAAGAACCGCAACATCCAGGGTCGCTCCAAGATGAACAAGAGCGAGCTGCAAAAGGCGCTCGGCGGGCGGTGAACGCCGATGGCGCGATGATCCTCCGAGTTTCTCAAGAAGGGAAGTTTCTGTTATGAGTGTCGGCGACAAGATGAAGCACACTGCCGAGGACCTGAAGGGCAAGGCCAAGGAGGCGACCGGCAAGGTCACGGGCAACGACGACCTGCGCGCCGAGGGCCGGGCCGACCAGGACGAGGCGGAGGCCAAGCGCGCGGCCGACAAGGCGAAGGACAGCGCGAAGAACCTCGGCCAGGAAGCCAAGGGCAAGGCGCGAGAAGTCGCCGGTGCCGTCACCGACGACGAGAGCCAGGAAGCCAAGGGCAAGGCCGAACAGGTTGCCGCACACACTAAGCAGCACCTCAACAAGTAGCGTCCACGGACCTTCGGGCCGGTGACCGAAGAGGAGTCCCGGAAGGAGGCCCGACAGTGGCCAGGCTCCGCCGAAGCCGCCCCGATCGACCCGGCCTGGGCCGGGTCCGCTGTGGCCGCGGCTTCCGCTTCACCGGCCCCGACGGAGCGGCCGTCTCGGCGGACGACGCCGAGCGTGCTCGCGCGCTGGCCATCCCTCCGGCGTGGCGCGACGTGTGGATCTGCCCGTGGCCGAACGGCCACATCCAGGCCACCGGCGTGGACGACGCCGGCCGGCTCCAGTACCTGTACCACGACCAATGGCGCGACGAGCAGGACCGGCTGAAGCACGATCATGTGCTGGACGTCGCCGAACGGCTGCCCGCCCTGCGGGAGTGGGCCGACCAAGCGATGGACACCCGGGGCCTGAACCGGGACCGGGTGCTGGCCGTCGCGCTGCGCCTCCTCGATCTCGGACTGTTCCGGGTCGGGGAGGCGCAGTACGCGCGCGACCACGGAACCCGCGGCCTGACCACGCTCACCGGCGACCAGGTGCGGTTCGGCCAGGGCCGGGCCGTCTTCCGCTACACCGGCAAGGGCGGTGTCGAGCACGAACAGGAGATCGCCGATCCGCACGTGGTCAAGGCACTGAAAGAGCTGAAACGGCGCTCGGGCCGGGAACGGCTGCTGCGGTACTACGAGGCGCCCGACTGGCACCTGCTCACCGCCGCGGAGATCAACGCGCGGCTGAAGGAGCTGGTCGGGCCGCAGACCACGGCGAAGGACTTCCGCACCTGGCACGCCACCGTGCTGGCCGCGGTCGGCCTGGCCGTGTCCGAGCCGGCGCCGGCCACCGCGGCCGGGCGCCGTCGCGCCGTGGCCCGGGTGGTGGCCGAGGCGGCCGAGTACCTGGGCAACACGCCCGCCGTCTGCCGGGCGAGCTACATCGATCGGCGCGTGGTCGACAGGTATCTCAACGGCGAGACCATCGCGCTGCGCTTCGGTGAACTGGGCCGGACCACGCCGCCGGGGAACCCGGCGACCCACGGGCACGCCGAGCGAGCCGTGCTCAGGATGCTGCGAGGGTCGGACTAGCGCGCAGCGCGCTTCGGCCGGCGGCCCAGTTGTCCAACAGGTGGGCGCCCAGCGCCGCTTCGGTGAAGCCGGAAGCGGCCAGTCCGAACGCGATCTCCGCCTCCAACTCAGGCTCCTCACGCAGCAGGCTGTCGAGAACGCCTCGCCGTACCAGCTGTTCGTGAACCGCGTCGGCTTCGACGTGCTCGACGTAGAAGCGGTAACCGGGTTCGGCGACCTCATGCCGCTTGAACGCCTCGACCAGCCGCGCCGACGACGGCGAGGACGCGATCTCCACCCGCGCGAACTGCCCGAGCAACGCCCCGCGGTGCGCGCGGTGCAGGCCGAACAGCGACATCAGGTTCACCACCGCCATCGCGTGCCACGGTGCGGCGTCCAACTGTGCACCGTAAGCCGCGTCCAAGCCCCAGGCCCGCATCATGTCGGCGAACAGCCGCGCGTGAACTTGCTCCGGCCGCCCGCCGCCGTATTCGTCGTATTGCAGCGCGACCAGGACGGACTGGGCGTCGCCGTGCGTGCGCGGGATCGCCCACGTCTGGGGATCGGCTTCCTTGAGGTGATAGAGCGAGCGGGCAGCCAGGTACTCCTGGATCTGCCAGCGCCGGCCTTCCTCGAGCAGGTAACCCGAGGCGCTTCCCTCGCCGTCCGACGGTGCGAGGAGCCGGCCGATCTGTTCGGCGGACGTCGGCACGGGGCCGAGCTCATCGCGCACCCGGTCCAGGAACGCCTGCTCCAGCCCGGCCCGCGTGGCGAGCAGCCGCGGCTCCCATTCCCACGCGTCGCTCACGCCGCGAAATCCTCGGTAGTGCAGCTCGTAGCAGAGGTAGAGCGCGAGTTGGGCGTCATCGCTCAGGAGGTCGGCGGGCAGAGGGAGGTCGGGAACGTCGGCGGGTTCGCCGCGGAGCGCGACCGTCAGCGCATCGGACAGCGGTCCGCGCGCCTTCGGCAGAGGCGGTTGGTTCGAGGCGATCCCCATTGCCGACTCCTTCGCCGTAGGTGCGCGGTGATCAAAACCGCAGTGATCGAAAGCCGCTGTTCCCGCCTCATGTCCGATCGGTGCGGCGTCATGCGTGCCAGCCGGTCTTAAGCCATGTGGGTGACAAGGCGTGCGGCCCGGGAGTGGCACCTGGGGCCGGAGACCGGCAAACGGTGGATAAAGGCTGAAGGTGTCGATTGATCGGGCGGTTCATGGGCACCCGGGCGCCATGGACCAATCGCAGACACCGATCCTGGACGCCCTGGACCGCTTCCACGAGCGGCACGAGATCTCGTTCAGCCCTCCCGGCCACCGCCAGGGCAAGGGCGCCGGCAAACGCGCCAGGGATACCCTCGGGCCGCATGTGTTCGCCGCCGACATCCTCGCCAACGAACTCGATTCCCGGCACGAGGAGGGCGCCACGCTGCGGGAGGCCGAGCAGCTGATGGCCGACGCGGTGGGCGCGGATTACGCGTACTTCTCGACCTGCGGCTCCTCGCTGTCGGTGAAGGCCGCCACGCTCGCCGTCGCCGGACCGGGGGAGCCCCTGCTCATCGGCCGCGACGTCCACAAATCCGTCGCCTCCGGGCTGGTGCTCTCCGGCATCCTGCCGGTCTGGATCGACCCGTCCTGGGATCCGGACCGGCACCTGGCGCACCCGCCGCGGCCCGAGGCCTTCGCCGAGGCGCTGGAGGCCCAGCCGGATGCGAAGGGCGCGCTGGTCACCAGCCCCACGCCGTACGGCACCTGCGCGGACGTGAAGAAGATCGTCGAGATCTGCCACGGACGGGGACTGCCCGTCATCGTCGACGAGGCCTGGGGAGCGCACCTGCCCTTCCACGACGACCTGCCCTCCTGGGCGATGGACGTCGGCGCCGACGTCTGCGTCACCTCCGTCCACAAGATGGGCGGCGGCCTCGAACAGGGCTCCGTGTTCCATCTCCAGGGCGACCTGATCGACCCGGACCTGCTGCGCTCGCGCGCCGACCTGCTCAGCACCACCAGCCCTTCGGTCCTGCTGTACGGGGCCATGGACGCCTGGCGCCAGCACATGCGGGCCGACGGCGCGAAGCTGCTGGACGCCGCGCTGCACCGGGCCGCCTCCGTCCGCAAGGAGATCGAGACGATCCCGGGCCTGCACGTCAACGACCGCTCGGACTTCTGCGGCCCGGGCAAGGCGTTCGACCTGGACCCCCTCCAGGTGGTCATCGACGTCCACGACCTGGGGATCTCCGGCTACCGCGCCGCCGACTGGCTCTCGGAGGCCCACCGCATCGGCATGCACCTGGCCGATCACCGCCGGATCAGCGCCCAGCTGAGCTTCGCCGACCACACCGAGGACATCGACAGGCTGCTCGCCGCGCTGCGGGCGCTGCCCGAAGCCGCCGGGGAACTGGAAGACGGTCCGAGCGTGGACGTGCCCGACCCCACCCAGCTCCGGCTCGTCCAGGTCATGCGCCCGCGCGACGCCTACTTCGCACCGTTCGAGACCGTTCCGGCGACCGAGGCCGCCGGCCGGATCGGCGTGGAGATCCTCACTCCGTACCCGCCCGGCATCCCCGCGGTCGTGCCCGGCGAGCAGCTCACCGAGGCCGTGATCGACTACCTGCGCACCGGTCGCAGGGCGGGGATGGTCGTGCCGGATGCGGCCGACCGCGACGTGGAGACTCTGCGCGTGGTGCGCGGAGACTAGGCGGAGACTACGGAGCCAGGAAGCTGAGTAAGCGGACTAGGTGGCGGACTGGGAAGCGCTTCTGCGACGCCGATGGCTGGTGTCGCAGAACGGATAGCGCTCGCTGAGACAACACGTACACAGCGCCACGGTGGGGCGGTCGCTGTGGACCACCGTCCCGTCGGGCAGCCGTACCGTCACCGGACCGCGGACCAGGACCGGGCCTTTGCCCTGCGGCATCGTGACGTCGGCCGGCTCATGCCCGGACACCGCGCACCACCACCAAATCCTCATCGCGGGTGCCGGCGGTGATCAGACCGTTCTGCTCGAGCCAGAGCGCGCGCTCGCGCATCACCGGCCCGAACCGCCCCCGGGCGCGGGCCACGACCTCGGGCCGCAGTCCCGAGCGGCGCAGCAGGTCGCAGGTCTTCGGCACGTCGGCCACCGACGACTGCACGATCAGCAGGACGCCGTCGGGGGCGAGCATCCGGCGGCTCTGCACGCACAGCCGGTCCAGGACCTCGCGGCCGGCGGGCCCGGCGTCCCAGGCCCGGGACTGGCTGCCCGGCGCCGGAAAGGGGGATTCGGGGACGTAGGGCGGGTTGGAGACGATCAAGTCGAAGCGGTGGCCCCGCACCGGGCTGAACAGGTCGCCGCGGCGGATCCGGATCCTGCGGCCGCGCAGCAGGCCGTTGCAGAACGCCGAGGCCAACGCCATCCGGGAGACGTCCACCGCGGTCACCGCCGCGCCGCGGACGGCGGCCGCCACGGCCAGGGCTCCGGTGCCGGTGCCGATGTCCAGGACCTTGGAACCGGCCGAGATGTGTTCACAGGACAGGCTTTCCAGCAGGAACCGGGTGTCGGAACGGGCCGCGTACACGCCGGGCAGGCAAACCGTCAGCATCCTGATCACTCCTCGTTGTGGCCGGTGGCCGGTGGCCGGCGGACGCCGTGTCCGCCCGGGTCGGGCAAGGTCAGGCGCGGGCGGTCTGGGCGGCGAGATCGTCGACGACGTCCTCCAAACTCTGGCGGCGCCGGTAGACGGCGCGCTGCCGTTGGGCTCCCGTGTCGCGTCGGGACAGCCGGTGCAGCAGTTGCTCGACGAGCCGCATCTCGTCCAGGGCCTCCAGCGCCGGTCGCGCCTGCGCGACCAGGGCGTTGACGCCCGCCGACAACGGCATCGGCTCGCCGGAGAACGGGTGCGTCCACATCCCCGACAGCCCGAAGGCGGCGGCCTGGTGGTGCTGCTCGCGGATGTCGTGGTCGTCCGAGCGCGGCGGCGGCACGCCGTCGCGGACGTCGGCCAGGCACGTCATCGCCAGCGCCCGGGTCAGGGTCGCCACCAGCACGGCGACGTCGATGTCCGCGTTGACGTCGGCCACCCGGATCTCCAGCGTCGGCTGGTGTTCGGAGGGCCGGGCGTACCAGTAGATCATCTTGCGGTCCATCAGCACGCCCGACTCCACCAGGTCCTCCGCCAGGGCCTCGTAGCCGTCGGCGGGGACCGGCGGGGTCGGTCCGGCCGTCGGCCAGGCCTGCTGGTCGTAGTGCCGCCGGCTGGCGCAGCGCTGGAACTCACCGCCGGCGAACGGCGAATTGACGGCCAAGGCCTGCACCACGGGCAGCCACGGACGCAGGTGATGCGCGAGCGTCACGGCCTCACCGCACTCCAGCTCGCCGACGTGGATGTGACAGCCGCTGGCCTCGCCGGCGGCACCGGCCGCCGCCGCGGGGTAGCGCTCTGCCATCCGCGCGTACCGGCGTCCTTCGGTGACGGGGAACGGCTTGCGGGTCAGCACGGCGCTCCCGGAGCCGACGATCACGCAGCCGCTGCGCATCGCCGCCTCGGCCAGCGTCCGGCGGCCCTCGACCAGGTCCCCGCGCAAGTCCTCGGCCTGCTTCATCGGCCGGGTGTGGGCTTCGATCTGGGTGGCGTAGAGCTCGCGCGCCACGCGCTCGCCGAGCCGGGACGTGCCGAAGGCGTGCACTTCGGCAGCCCGCGCGGCGGTGATCCGGCTGACGGGATCCACCAGCACGAATTCCTCTTCCACACCGAGGGTCAGCGCCTCGAGGTGCGAGCGTCTGGCCGCCATGACCCTTCTCCGTTCCCAGGAGTGCAATCCAGCCCCGCCAGGTGGGCCCCGGCGCGGTGACCTCCGTGTGCCCAGGCCGGTTGCTGACAAACGGCTGCCGTCGTCGGCGGCGGCTTCCGGGCGGCTCCGGGGCGACGGCAGGCCGATTGTCAGACCTCTGGATGACGGGGGAGCGATGCCCCGGGTTGACCACCAGGCGTCATCGTGTAACCCTAGCTATAACCCCATGTGGGGTTATAGCTGAGGGAGGACGTGTCATGCCGAAGATCAACGTGTATCTGCCCGACGAGCTGGCGGCCGCCGTGAAGGCCGCCGACCTGCCGGTTTCGGCGATCTGTCAGAAGGCCCTGACCGACGCGGTCGAAGCCGTCGGCACCGCCCGCAGGGCCGTCGCCGCCCTGCGCGATCCCGCGTTCGACCCCGACGGCCACCCCGCCTTCGCCGAACGCCTCACCGCCCGCATGACCGCCAAACTCCACCGGAGTCTGGACCTCGCGCGCGAAGCCGCCCCGGCCGCGGGCCCGGTCACGACCGCCCACCTGCTGATCGGCGTCCTCGACGAGCGCGCGAACCTGGCCGTCCGACTGCTCGAGACTCTCGCCGTCGACCGCGACGGCCTGCGCGACGCGGCCGGCGCGGTGAGCGTGGACGAGCAGGCCGCGACTTCGGCGGCACCCGCGGCGCCGCCGGACGCGCCGGCCTCGCTGTGGTCCGGCCTGACCGTCCCCGCCCGGGCGGCGATCGGCGCGGCCCTGGAAGCCTCGATCGACCTCGGGCACAACTACCTCGGGTGCGAGCACCTGCTCCTCGGCCTGCTCGCCGACGGCGACAGCGGCGCCGGCATCGTCCTGCACGAGGCGGCGCTGGACACGGCGACGGTTCAGCGAGCCGTCACCACCGCCATCGCAGGGTTCGTCCACGCTCGCCGGAACGCGCCGCCCGCCGATGCGAGCGGCCTGGCGCAGGTTCTTCAGCGGCTCGACTCCATCGAGCGGCGGCTGTCCGCTCTGGAGGTGTAGCGGGGTCCGAACACGCCGGACAAGGCTGTCGAAGGGCGATCTTGCGAGGGCCTCGCGATCCGCGGCGGCAGACCTTGTCGGCGCCATGGCATAGCCTCGTGATCATGTCCGCACCATATGCCCGAGAAATCAGCATCCGGGGCGCCAGGACGAACAACTTGCGCTCTGTCGACCTCGACCTGCCGCGCGGGCGGCTGGTCGTCTTCGTGGGCGTGTCGGGGTCGGGGAAGTCGTCGCTGGTGTTCGACACCATCGCCGCCGAGGCGGGATTCCAGCTCACCGAGACTTTTCCGCCTTTCGTGCGCAACCGGCTGCCGAAGTGGGCGCGGCCGGAGGTGGACCACATCGCCGGTCTGTCCCCGGTCGTGCTCATCGATCAGCGGCGGATCGGCGGCAACGCCAGGTCCACGGTCGGCACGATCACCGACACGTGGACCTACCTGCGGCTGCTGTTCTCGCGGGTGGGCACGCCGCACGTGGGGGAGTCGAACCACTTCTCGTTCAACGATCCGGCCGGCATGTGCCAGACCTGTTCCGGGCTCGGCGAAGTGGTGGTCAGCGCGGTCGAGCGGTTCGTCGATCCTGAGCGGTCCCTCAATCAGGGCGCTGTGCTGCTGCCGGGCTTCGGCACCGGCGGCTATTGGTTCACGCACTTCGCCGACATCGGTGTGTTCGACCTCGACAAGCCACTGAAGGACTGGACGCGGCGGGAACGCGATGCGCTCTTATATGGAGGCGGAAAAATCGCCTCCGCTGGATCCCGCTCGTCCATCGGCCTCCCCGACGGCTATCAGGGAGTGGTCGAGCGCTTCGAGCGCATCTACCTGAACACCGCCGCCGAGCACGTATCGGACCGCAAGAAGCAGACGATCGCCCGGTTCACCCGCTCGGACGTCTGCCCCGACTGCCGCGGCGACCGGCTCACCGCGGACAGCCGCTCGGTCACGGTTCTGGGCCGCACGCTCGGTGAGCTGGCTCGCATGGAGGTCGCCGAGCTCGCCGAACTGGTGCCGGGCATCACGGAGGCGAGCGTGGCGCCGGTGGTGTCCGCGCTCGCGGCCCGGCTGGAGGCGATGGTCGCGATCGGCCTGGGCTACCTGAGCCTGGGCCGCTCCAGCGGCACGCTGTCCGGCGGGGAGTCGCAGCGCGTCAAAACCGTCAAGCACCTGGGCAGCAGTCTGGTCGAGATGCTCTATGTCTTCGACGAGCCGACGGTGGGGCTGCACCCGCAGGACGTGGAGTCCATGACGCGGCTGCTGTGCCGGTTGCGGGACAAGGGCAACAGCGTGCTGGTGGTCGAGCACGACCCCGCCGTGATGGCGGTGGCCGACGAGGTGGTCGAGGTCGGCCCCGGGGCGGGCGAGCACGGCGGCCGGCTGGTCTTCCAGGGCGGCTTCGCCGAACTGCGGCGGGCCGGCACGCCCACCGCGGCGGCGCTGTCCCGGCGGCGGCCCGTCAACCCCCGGCCGCGCACGCCTCGTGGCGCCGTCCGGGTCCGCGGCGCCGACCGCAACAACCTGCGGGACCTCACGGTGGACATCCCGGCGGGCGTCATGACCGTGCTGACCGGCGTCGCCGGCTCGGGGAAGTCCAGTCTGGCCGCCGAACTCGTCGGCAGGCACGACGCCGTGGCCGTCGACCAGAAACCGGTCAGCGGGAACCGCCGTTCGACACCCGTCACCTACACCGGGATCGCGGCGCCGGTGCGCCGGCTGTTCGCGCGGCGGAACAACGTGCCCGCGAGCTTGTTCAGCGCCAACTCGGAGGGTGCCTGTCCGGACTGCGGCGGCCTCGGCGTCATCCGGACCGATCTGGCCTTTTTGGAGAGCCAGGAGACGGTCTGCCAGACGTGCCGGGGCCGGCGCTTCAAGCCCGAGGTGCTGCGCTACCGGGTGAACGGCCTGTCCATCGCCGACGTCGACGACCTGACCATCGCCGAGGCCGGGCACCGGCTGCCCGACCCGGCCATCGCCGGGGCGCTGCGCCAGCTCGGCGCGGTCGGCCTGGGCTATCTGCGGCTCGGCCAGCCGCTGAACACGCTGTCCGGCGGCGAGGCGCAGCGCGTCAAGATCGCCAAGGAGCTGCGCGAGGCCGCCGGGCCCAGGCTCTACGTCCTCGACGAACCGACGACCGGCCTCCACCTCAACGACATCGACACGCTGTTGGAGGTGCTGGACACCCTGGTGGAGCGGGGGCACACGGTGGTGGTCATCGAGCACCACCTCGACGTCGTCCGGCGCGCCGACTGGCTCATCGACCTCGGGCCGGGTCCGGGGCGGCACGGCGGGCGGATCCTGTACCAGGGTCCTGTCTCCGGCATCGGGGACACCGCGACGGGGCGGGCGCTGCGGGCGGAGCAGGCCTCGGTCTGAGGCCGACGCCTCGGCGGATCGGGACGGGGCGCGCCCGCAGCCCGGAAACGCCGGTGGGACCGGCCCGCGAAGGGCCGGTCCCGGACGTGCTGTCACATCATGAGGTTGTCATGAGGTCGCGACGTCGTCGTACTTGGTGTAGGTGGCGTCGCCGGTGTAGTTGTCGTCGCGGTTGGTCAGGGTCAGCGTGTAGCTGTGGCCGGCCGTGATCGAGGCGGTCACCTGCTTCCAGCCCGAGGACGAGACGCAGGTCTTGGCCAGCACGGTGGTGGTGGTTCCGGACGTGTTGTCCTTCAAGGTGGCGGTGGCCCAGTCGTAGGTGACGGTGTCCGGGCAGGTCACGTTGTACCAGAAGGAGACGTGGGTGTTGCCGGAGCCGGCGGTGAAGGTCTGGGCGATGGAGGAGGTGTTGCTCGGGCTGGTGTTGCCCAGCTGTGCCGCGTCACTGCCGCTGTGCGGCCCGGAGGTGGTCACCGAGGTCACCCCGGAGGCGGTCCAGCCGGACAGGGAGCCGGTCTCGAAGCCGCCGTTGGTGATGACGTTGCCGCCACTGCCGACCGGGTTCACGGTCCAGCTGAAGGTGGTGCTGCCGGAGGCGGTGCCCGAGGAGGCCGTCACGGTGACGCTGGAGGTGGCGGCGGTGGTCGGGGTGCCGGTGATAGCCCCGGAAGAGCTGATCGACAGGCCGGCCGGGAGCCCGGTGGCGGAGTAGGTCAGCGACTTGCCGGAGGAGTCGGTGGCCGAGATTTGCAGGGTGCTGATGGCGGTGCCGACGGTCGAGGTCTGGTTGCCGGGGTTGGACACGGTGACCGACTCACCGTGGGAGACGATGGGGTGGGAGATGGCGCAGGCGTTGGTGTCG
>JABFXP010000802.1 GCA_013361685.1 Catenulispora sp. | reverse complement strand
GCCTCGCCGCCGCGATCTCGGCAGCCCGGAGGCCAGCAGCCGGACGCCGCACGGCCGGTGCCCGCCTGGCAGTCTCGGCTCCCGCGACCCGGGCCTCAGTTTGCTGCTGGGTTCAGCCCTGGATCCGGTTCCGGAACCGGATCCGATCCGGTCTTCGCCGAACCCGACTCCGACCCCCTGACCCGCACCTACGTGATCACCCAAGGCCGCAGCGGCGCCGGCCCGAAGCGCCGCTTCGACTTGGTCACCCTGATCGTCGCGGTAGTCCCGACGGAACCGGCCGTCCCGCCGGGCCCCAGCCGTCCGGCGCCCGGGTCCGTCGCGGACTTCTACTCGGCGCCCGGTCCCATGCCGGGTCCGACGCCCGGCCCCCGTCCGCCGGCGCTGTCGCCGATGCCCGAGCATCGGGCGATCCTCGCGCTGTGCCGCCGGCCGCTGTCCGTGGCGGAGATCGCGGCGCATCTGCGGTTGCCGTTCAGCGCGGCGGCGGTGCTGGTGGGGGACCTGGTGGACGCCGGGCTGGCGGTGGAGCGGCGGCCGGCGCGGGCGGCGGCGGTGGACGCGGCGTTGCTGCGGGAGGTGATCAATGGGCTTCAGCGGCTCTGAGGCGCCGCCGGCGCTGGCGACGACCACCGCGGCGGCGCTGAAGGTGGCGGTGGTGGGCCCGGTCGGCGTGGGCAAGACCACCCTGGTCACCTCGGTCAGTGAGATCAGGCCCCTGACCACCGAGGAGTACATGACCGGCGACGCCGACCGGGCGCGCGGCGTCGACAAGGACTCCACCACCGTCGCCATGGACTTCGGCCGGATCAGCATCAGCGAGCGCCTGGTGCTCTACCTGTTCGGCACCCCCGGCCAGGAGCGGTTCTGGTTCCTGTGGGACGGCCTGGTCAACGGGGCGCTCGGCGCGGTGGTGCTGGTGGACGTGCGCCGCCTGGAGGAGAGCTTCGACGTCCTGGAGCGTCTGGAGAAACGCGGCGTGGCCTTCATGGTCGCCGCGAACTGCTTCCCCGACGCGCCGGTCCATCCCCTGCCCGAACTGCGCGCCGCCCTCGACCTGCCGGCGGCCGTGCCGATCGTCTATTGCGACGCCCGCGATCGCGACTCCTGTCGCGAAGTCCTGCTGACGCTCGTCCGCTACCTGCTCGCCCTCGCCGAATCGGGCGACGGAGAACCTGGACCCTGACACGAGCCCCGCCGGACAGCAGATCACGAGATGGTCTCTACCAGCGTAGATAAAGGTAACAACTTGACTTAGCCGCCGCCTGTCGCGGACACTCCCTCCGTTCTGGGGGAAGTCCGACATCAGGGGCGGGAGCTCACAATGCGCGCACGTCGCGTCACAGCCATGTCCATCTCCGCGCTCGCCGTCACCGCGGCGGCCGTTCCGGTGGCGCGCGCCGACGCCGGGAGCTCAGGCCCGGTGACGCTCCGCGTCGCCACCGAGGCCGGCTGCGACGACGGCGGGCCGCGGACGCAGACCGTCGCGTTCTGCACCACCAGCGCCGCCACCGCCGCGGCGCTCCCGGGCGACTCGGTGTTCCTGGTCGCCCCGGACAACTTCGTCGTCGCCGGCTCCGGCGCGCCCGGCAAGCCGATCACCGTCTACGGCGACCCGCAGAACTCGCTGCTGTGGGGCGGGAAGCTGACCGTCGCCGGACAGCACGACGTCGTGGTGAAGGACATGCACCTGACCTCGGTCGCCGCGACCGGCTCCGCCGCGATCACCGTGGACCACGTGTTCCTGCAGTCGCAGCAGACCGGCGGCGTCACCGGCATCCACCTGTCGGGCACCACCGGCTCGACCGTCACGAACAGCCGCGTGGACACCCCCGGCTGGGGCGACGAGACGGACACCGGCATCCTCCTCGACGACGGCTCCGCCGACGCGACGATCAGCGACACCATCGTCACCGGCGTGCAGGGCACCGCCGTCCGGGTCGCCGACTCCCCGCGCGCGCACATCGTCTCCGACACCGTGGACACGAACTCCGACGGCGTCGTCGTCGAGGGCGCGTCGGCCGGTGCGGTGGTGGCCAACGACATCCTCAGCAACAACACCGACACCGACCTCACCGTCGGCGCCGACGCGGTCGCGCAGACCAACGTCGGCTCCAACGTGGTCTACTCCGGCGGCGCCGCCGTGAAGTGGGACGGCACCGCCTACGCCTCCGTCGCCGACTTCGACGCCGCCGGCCACGGCACCGCCGACCTCGCGGCCGACCCCAAGTTCGACAACTACGACTTCGACCCTGAGGCGGCGTCCTTCTTCCCCGGACAGTCCGGGCAGTACATGCTCGCGAACTACGGCCTGGCCGCCGACTCCCCGGCCATCGACTCGGCCGACGCCGCCGTGCCCGGCCAGCCCGCGACCGACGAACTCGGCGCCGCCCGGGTCGACGACCCCGACGCGGCGAACACCGGCACCGGCCCGGTCCCGCACGCCGACCGCGGCGCCCGCGAGTTCACCGGCTACGCGCCGACCCCGTGGAGCGCGACGGTCCGCACCGGCAACCTGCCGGGCGACTACCTGACCGCCTCGGTCGCCTTGTCCGGCCGCTTCACCTGGTCCGACCCCGCGAACGCGGTCTACGACTTCGGCGACCACACGACCGCGACCACCTCCCCGGCCCACACCTACAGCGCCGCCGGCACCTATCAGGGCACGGTGTCCGTCACCGGCCGCGGCGGCGAGAAGACCACGGTGCCGTTCACGGCCACGCCGCACACCGTGCCGGTCACCCCGGCCGTGACGCTGACCGCGGCCGGCGGCCGCTCGGTCGTGGTGTCCGTCGCCGACGTGCCGGAGGGCACGCTGTGCGACGTCGACTTCGGCGACGGCTACAGCGTGAAGGGCCGGAACTGCCTGGGCGTGCAGCAGTACGAGTACGCCTCCTACGGGACCCACACCGTCACCGTCACCACGAACTACAACGGCTGGACCGGCAGCGCGAGCAAGCAGATCACCCTCACCGACCCGACCCCGCCGCCGCCCCCGGCCGCGCCGGTCGTGCACCGCGTCTGGGGCGCCGACCGGTATCAGACCGCTGTCGCCGCCTCCCAGCAGCGCTTCGCGCCCGGCTCGGCGAACGCCGTGGTCCTGGCCCGCGGCGACCAGTTCCCCGACGCCCTCGCCGGCGGTCCGCTGGCCGCGCACGTCAAGGCGCCGCTGCTGCTCACCGACCCGCACGCGCTGACCGACGCCACGGCCACCGAGATCGACCGGGTGCTCGGCGGCGACCACTCCAAGCCGGTCTACATCCTCGGCGGCGCCGTCGCGGTCAGCCCCGCCGTGGAGCAGGCCGTGACCCGGCTCGGCTATCGCGTGGTGCGCTACGGCGGCGCCGACCGCTACGCCACGGCTCTGCAGATCGCCGAGCAGGGCATCGGCGACCAGGCCACGGTCGTGGTGGCGCGCGGCGACGAGTTCCCGGACGCCCTCGCCGCCGGTCCGCTGGCCGCCGACCGCGACGCGGTGCTGGTGCTCTCCGACGGCGCCCGCCTGGACGAGGCGACCTCGGCCTTCGTCCAGCGGCACGGCGACGTGATCGCGGTCGGCGGCCCGGCCCGCACCGCCGTCACCACCCAGATCCCGCTGGCCGGCAAGACCTTCCAGGCCGCCGCCGGCTGGGACCGCTACGCCACCGCGGCGCAGACCGCCGGGCTGTTCACCGGCGGCAGCCACACGCTGCTGGGCCTGGCCACCGGCCTGAACTTCCCCGACGCCCTGGCCGGCGGCGCGCTGATGGCCGCGCAGGGCCAGCCGCTGCTGCTGACCGACCCCGCCGCGCTCTCCGCGGACGCGATCAGTGTCCTGACCCGCACCGGCGGCGTGAACATCGACGTGTTCGGCGGGCCGGTCGCGGTCTCCGACGCGGTGGTGAACCAGGTCGCCGGGATCGTGCGGGGACGGATCGGCTAGCGGCCCCCGCAGCGCCCGATCAGGACACTCCGGTACGGGGTGGCGCCGCACGGTTCTTGCGCGCTACCCCGTACCGGCGGCCTCCGGCCGGGAACAGCACTACCCCGGCTCACCGGAGCTGTTCAGCCTTCCTCCTCCCGCAACCGCTCCAGCACCTGCGGGATCAGCGGCGACCGGCTGAACGCCCACGCCACCCGCGACAGCCACTGCACCTCCGAATCCAGATCCGTCAGCACCAGCCCGGGATCGCCGATCGCGGCCTCGGTGCCGTCCGCGCGGCGGCGTTCGCGGCGCATGTTCTCCAACGCCGTGGCGATCGTCGCGGCCTCCAACAGGGCGTCGGAGGGTTCCGCTCCGCCCAGGGCCGCGAGCCACGAAGCCACCGCCGGATGGTGATAGGGCCGCAGCACCAGACGGCCGTCGTGGATCTCGATGACCCGCCGGTACAGTGCGAACTCCAACCGCAGTCGCCCGGCCAGCCGAGGCCGCGACGCCTGCGGGAACGCGATGTACGGCATCGCCGTCCGCAGCGCCGCCCACAACGGTCCCAGCACCCGGTAGCGGCGGCACAGCCGGCACCAGCGCGCGGTCGCGGACAGCGTCGCCCCCGAGCGGCCCAGCAGCGCCCCGGTCACCACCAGCGCCGCGCACAGTGCCCCGAGCGCGTTGGACACCATGTCCTCGCTGCCGTCCAGGCTCCCGTGCCGCAGCACGTTCTCGATGTCGTCGTACGAATACAGCGACCACACCATCCCGACGCAGATCGCGGCCAGGATCAGCCGCGCACCCCAGCGCAGCGGCCGGGTCGCGGCCAGCCGCGCCTGGGGGAGCAGCGCCGAGAACAACTCCAGCAGCGTCCACACGGCATACCCGGCGAACAGCATCACCCGCAGCGCCAGCGGCCAGCGGCCCCCGGGCCCGGCGGTCAGCTCGCCGCCGGCGTCCAGGCTCGGACGGGCGACGAGGAGCAGTGCCGGCATGGCCGCCTGGACCACGGCGGCGATCGTCAGCTGCGGCCGGGTGCGGCGGCGCCAGCCGCGGCGCGGGTCCGGGTTCAGGACGCAGGCCAGGAGCATCAGGAAGCTGATCGCGGCGGCGCGGACCGCGTCGCCGGCCGCGCCCACGGCCGGGCC
>JABFXP010000923.1 GCA_013361685.1 Catenulispora sp. | reverse complement strand
GGACAGCGCCGTGACCGGCCCGGCCGGGGCGCGCCAGCCGCACGCGTCTCGGCGGTTCGGCGGGGCGGGTGCCGCGACCAGTCGCCCACGTCGTGTCAGCTGGAGCGCGCGGCCGGCGCGCGCCGGTCTATGCCGGTCCGCATCGGTCCGCGCCGATCCGCGCCGGCCTGTGCCGACTCGTGCACGCTCGAACGAGTGACGCCGCACGCTCCAGCTGACCCGCTGGCGCCGACCCGGCCTAGCATTTATGTATGGCCGCGGACGACCTGTCATTCGTCGCCGGGTTCCTCGCCGCGTCCGGGATGTTCTGGATCGGGGGCGGGGTGCTCTGGCTGGCCCTGTGCCTGCAACGGCTGGCACGGCTGCGGCTGCGGCTCCTGGGCGTGCCCGCCCGCGGCGAGGTCATCGGCATGGTCGTGTGCTGCGACGCCTCCGGCACCGTCCGCAACGCCCCGCGGGTCCGCTACTTCGCCACCGCCGGCCCGCCGGTCGTCACCCGCGCCTACGGCTACCGCCCGCACCAGAGCGTGGCCACCGGCGCGCAGGTCCGGCTCTGGTACGACCCGCTGCGCCCGGAACGCATCCTGGTCTCCCGCTTCGACCTGCGGCCCCGCGACTTCCTGGCGCTGGCCGGGGCGCTGGCGGTGACCGCTGTCGGGGTCGGGATGGAGTTCGCCGCGCTGACGCTGGGGTAGCCCGGCGCCTACCCGGTGACCGATCCGGCGGCCACCAGCTCCCGCACCGCCTCGATCAGCCCCAGCAGCCGCCGCGTCTCCTCCAGCATGTGCAGCAGGATCCAGCGCACGTTGTACCGGGTGCCGCCGCCGGCCACCGAGGTGTCCAGGCTCAGCGTGGCCACGATGGCCCGCGACAGGTCGCACTGCGCGTCGTACTCGTCCAGCAGCTGCGCCAGCGGCACGTCCGGATCGGTCAGGTAGTCCTGGGTCGGCGCCCGGTCCCGCTCGCCGCGCAGCGCGACCTCGAACCAGGTGGCCTCGGCCCAGCGCAGGTGCGACACCGCGCCGCACAGTGTCAGGCCGGATCCGGGCAGCGCGATGCGGCGCGCGTCGGTGTCGGACACGCCCGAGCAGCTGGCCCGGATCGCGGCGCGGGCACCGTCGAGGAAGGCGTTCAGGCTGGCGCGTTCGTCGGCGGCGATCGGGGGGTGGAGCCGCGTAAGCATGTCTGGAAGGTAAGCGAACGATTTGTCCCCAGGTAGGCGGAGGAATCCCTGAGGGACTGAAACCCTTTAGCAAGCAACCCCGCGTCAGTCCACGCGTCCGGGCTCCAGGATGGAGTGGTACGCCGCCAGCTGGGCCCGGCGGGTCACCCGCTCCAGCCCGGTCAGCGCCGAGGCGCGCAGCCGGGACTCCTGCGCGGTGACGCTGCCGCCCTCGTCCTGTCCGGCCAGGTCGGCGATGGCGGCCAGCCGCTGCGCCTGGGTCAGGACCTTGACGGCGCGGGGCGGGTAGCCGGGCGCCAGCACCGCGTCCGGGAGCCGGCCGTGGCCGCGGATGGCGGCCAGCGCCTCGGCGAGTTCGGGCCGCCAGCGGGCCACGTCGAGGCGGCCCAGCTCCTCGGCGGCCTCGCGCAGCGCGGAGGCCATCTCCCGTTCGGCCTCTGACAGCGTCGGCACCGCCGCGGCGCCCTCCCGTACGGACGTCACCGTCCAGCGCACGGTGTGGCCGCGGTCGCCGTCGGGGCCGTAGCCGTCGACCACCGGCACCACGCCGAGCGCCGGGCCGTCGGTGAGCACCGCCTCCCCGGCCGCGATCGCGGCCTGGTTGAAGTCCGCCGGGCCCTTGAGCCCCAGCGGGTCGCCGGGCCGCGGCAGGGCCAGCCGCAGGCCGGTGACGCCGGCGGCGCGCAGCCGGCCCAGGGCCACCGTCCAGCCCACCTCGCCGTCCTCGCCGGGCACGCCGGACACCCGGTGCGGGTCGTCGCCGTCGGCCCGGACCTGCTCGGCGGCCGAGTCCAGGCTCGTGTGCCCGGCCAGCCACGCGTTGCCCCAGGCGACCAGGCGTCCGGACCGGATTTCGCTCAGCATGCCGTCCAGCGTACGTGCCGGGGCCGACGCGGGGGCGGGCCGTGTCTTCCGACGAGTGCGCGACACCTGTGCGCCGACTCGGTGGCCTAAGCTTTACGCGATCGAAGATCGAGGCCGAAACGCGTTGAGAAAGTTGTGTCGAAACATGACCACCGATGCCCTGTCCGCCGACCCCGACAGCGTCCTCGACCTCGACAGCGTCCTCGACCTGGTCGACGTGTCCGTGGTCCGCGAGGGCCGCAAGCTGCTGGACGCGGTGAACTGGACGGTCGGCGAGGGCGAGCGCTGGGTGCTGCTCGGCCCGAACGGCGCGGGCAAGACCACCGTCCTGAACATCGCGGCCACCTCGCTGTTCCCGACCGCCGGCGTGGTCGGCGTGCTCGGGGAGCGGCTCGGCGCGGTCGACGTGTTCGAACTCCGTCCGCGCATCGGCTACTCCTCGGCGGCGGTGGCCGAGCGGCTGCCGCGCGGCGAGACGGTCCGGGACGTGGTGATGACCGCCTCCTACGGCATGGTCGGCCGCTGGCGCGAGCGCTACGACCAGGCCGACGCGCAGCGCGCCGACGACCTGCTGGCCTGGTGGGGCATGGCCGAGTTCGGCGGGCGCACCTTCGGCACCCTGTCCGAGGGCGAGCGCAAGCGGGCGCTGATCGCCCGGGCGCTGATGGCCGATCCGGAGCTGCTGCTGCTCGACGAGCCGGCCGCCGGTCTGGACCTGGGCGGCCGGGAGGACCTGGTGCGGCGGCTGTCGCGGCTGGCCGGCGACCCGTACGCGCCGGTGACGGTGCTGGTGACGCACCACGTGGAGGAGATCCCGCCGGGCTTCTCGCACATCATGCTGGTGCGGGCCGGCGCGGTGGTCGCGGCCGGCCCCATCGACGGCACGCTGACCTCGGAGAACCTGACCGCGACGTTCGGGCTGCCGCTGAACGTGGAGAAGTACGCGACCGCGGCCGGCGACCGGTGGTACGCCCGCGCGGTGTGAGCGGTGGGAGCGGTGCCGGCGGCGCCGGCGAGCGTGATCCGGCCGGGCCGGGGCTTCCGGCCTTGACGACAGCGTTCTGATATCCGCGCGCCGCCCGCCCCTGCCCACCGCGGATTTCCTTGCGTAGCATGGGTTTCATGCAGGCGTGGATGGTGTGGGCCGTGATCGCCGCGGTACTGATCGGGCTGGAGCTGACCACGACCACGTTGGTCTTGGTCATGCTCGGCATCGGTGCCGTCGCCGCGGCCGTGGGCGCCGGGGCCGGTGCGAACGCGGTGGTGCAGTTCGTGCTGTTCGGCGCGGTCTCGGTCGGCACGCTGGTCTTCGCACGCCCGGCCGCGGTGAAGCGCCTGCACGGTCCGGAGCACCGGCAGGGCACGGACGCGCTGGTCGGCAGCGAGGCCGTGGTGGTGCAGCGGGTCGACGGTCAGGACGGCCGGGTGCGGATATCCGGGGAGATCTGGAGCGCGCGGGCCTACGACGGGCAGAGCGAGTACGCGGTCGGGGACCGCGTGGACGTGGCGCAGATCGACGGGGCGACCGCACTGGTGTTATAGCCGCGCCGCGACCGTGCGGTGACCGTGCTGGGACTGCGCCGGGGCCGGGCCGCCGATCGCGCCGGGACCCGCCGCGCACCGGCGCCGGGCGATATCAGGACCGGTGATTCCACAGTCAGTACGGTGGGCAGGACAACACTCAAGGGGAACGGTGTGTGCGCCGTGCCCTCCGGGCTCTAAGATCGAGCACTGTCACCCGGGGGGTGCCGCCGCCTCCTCCGCCGGACTTCGACGTCGTACAGGAGGTGTGGGCATGGACGCGGCGATCATCGTGTTCATCCTGATCGCAATCGTGATCGGTGTGAGCCTTTTCCAATCGGTCCGGATCGTGGGCCAGGGCACGGTGGCCGTCATCGAGCGCTTCGGCCGCTACACCCGCACCCTGACCCCCGGACTGCGGATCCTGATGCCGGTGGTGGACCGGGTGCGCGCCATCATCGACGTCCGCGAGCAGGTGGTGCCCTTCCCGCCGCAGCCGGTGATCACCCAGGACAACCTGACCGTGTCCATCGACACCGTCATCTACTTCCAGGTCACCGACGCCCGCGCCGCGGTGTACCAGATCACCAACTACATCCAGGCGATCGAGCAGCTGACCGTGACCACGCTGCGCAACATCGTCGGCGGCATGGACCTGGAGCGCACCCTCACCAGCCGCGACTACATCAACAACGAGCTGCGCGGGGTCCTGGACACCGTGACCGGGAACTGGGGCATCCGGGTCAGCCGGGTGGAGCTGAAGGCGGTGGAGCCGCCGGCGTCGATCCAGGACTCGATGGAGAAGCAGATGCGCGCCGACCGGGACCGCCGCGCGGCGATCCTGTCCGCCGAGGGCTTCAAGCAGTCGCAGATCCTCACCGCCGAGGGTGAGAAGCAGGCCGCGGTGCTGCGGGCCGAAGGTGAGGCCAAGGCCCGGGCGTTGCAGGCCGAGGGCGAGGCGGCGGCGATCCGCAAGGTGTTCGAGGCGATCCACGAGGGCAACGCCGACAACCAGGTGATGGCCTACCAGTACCTGCAGCAGCTGCCGAAGATCGCCGAGGGCGGCAGCAACAAGCTGTGGATCATCCCCAGCGAGTTCGGCAAGGCGCTGGAGAACGTCGGCGGCGCGCTGGGCCGGGTCGGCGGGCTGCCGGGGATGCCGTCGGTGGGCGGCGACCAGCCGCTGACCACCAACGGCAACGGGCAGTCGCTGACCGGCGGCGATTCCCAGGGCCCTGCGAAGGGGCGCGGGGACCGGCCGCCGCGGCAGCGCGGGGCGTCGAGCCCGGCGGACGACGTGTTCTTCAACCAGGACGAGGATTGATCGTCCGCGGATTTCTCGGCGGGGCCCGGTCCGGTGGACCGGGCCCCGCCGGTTGTCAGGCGCCGGGTTCGGTGCTGGGGCGGGCCGGGCCGCGCCGCGTGCTCCGCCTGCCGCCGTACGTCTCGGCGGCGACCGAGACCGCCAGCAGCGCCGCGCCGGCCCC
>JABFXP010000486.1 GCA_013361685.1 Catenulispora sp. | reverse complement strand
GTGCTGCTGGCCTTCGCCCCGCGGCACATCGCCGAGGAGTTCGGCGGCTCGCCCGACGTGCTCAGCCCCGAACAGGTCTTCCTGCTGCACCACCGGCCGCTGGCGCCGGGCCTGGTCCGGCGCGCGCTGGACCCCGGCGCAGGGCCCGAGGCGCTGCCGGCGCTGCTGGGCAACCGCGCCACCCCGACCGCCGCGCTGCTGCGGCTGCTGCACCACCCCGCCGACCCGGTCGCGACCCGCATCAGCCTGCTGAGCCGCTGCCGGGACCCGGAGATCCGGTACGCGGCCCTGGAGGAGCTGGAGAAGCTCGGCGTGCCCTGGGCGCAGATCAACCACTTCGTGAAGAACCTCGGCCAGGCGGACCTGTACCAGCTGATCGCCGCCGCCCCGACCCCGCAGCGGCTGCACTTCCTGCTCCGCAAGTTCGGCCGGTATCTGGGCCCTGACGCCACCGCGCTGCTCTACGGGCGCCTGGCCGAACAGGCCGGCCCGGAACCGGTGTGGGACGTCGCGGCCTTCCTGGCCGGGGCGGTGGACTCGGTGGACCCGGCGGTGCGGGCCTCGATGGCCGGCGCCGACACCGCGCCGCTGCTGCGGGCCGCCGAACTCGCCGCCGCCCGGGACCTGCCCGGCCTCACCACCCCGGATCCGGGGAACGACCCCGAGCCGCACCCGGACGACCCCGCCGAATGGCCGCTGGAGGACGCCGTCCGCCGGCTCCTGGACGGCCGGCCGGACCGGTGGCAGGCCCTGGTGCGCCGCCTGATGACGGCCGGGGACCTGGACTATCAGGGGCTCACCGAACTGGTCGAGACCACGGCCGCAGCGCTCGCCGACGCCGGGGAGGAATCGTGACCTGGCCCGACGACCGGCGGCGCGCCCTGGGCGACCGGCAGCCGGTCCTGCCCTCCCACCCCACGATCGACGACTACGAACGGCTCGCCAACCACCTGCGCACCGCGCGGGTCGAACCCGCGGAGGAGTTCGGATACCTGCGCAAACTCGCCCTGGTCGGCTCCCGGCTCGGCACCATCCGCCCCGTGGATCTGGTCCGCCGCGTGCGCCCCGCCGCCGTGCCGGTGACCCTGCTGATGGAACCGGATCCGGACCTGGCCGCCGCCGGCGTGGCCGTGATGCGCGCGATCCTGCGCGGGGACGGCGCAGGGCCGCCGTACTGGGCCCGGATGATCACCGACATAGAACGCTCCCGGAACTCGGTCTCCTCCCTGGTGAAGGGCCGCGCGGATCCGGAGGACAAACGCGGGCCCGGCCTGGCCGCCCGCCGCCGCCCCGTCCGGCGGCCCCCGATCATGCCCGCCGTGGAGGGCCAGCGCTGGCGCGCCGCCAACGTCATGCTGGCCCTGGCGCCGCCGCTGGCCGCCCGCGCCTTCCTGGCCTCCGGCGCCACCATCCGCACCAACCCCACCGAGGCCGAACTCACCGCCCTGAGCGAACGGGCCGAGCTGATCCTCGCGATGACGGCCCACGCGCCGCTGTGCCGGGAACTGGTCGAGCACATCTTCGGCGCCCTGGGCGACGCCGCGCTCCGCGTGCGTCTGGCCGCGAACCCCTTCACACCGGACAGCGTCCTGATCCGCCTGCTGTCCGAACACGGCACCGAGCCGGAAATCCTCGACGCCGTCCGCATGCACGAGTTCGCCGGGGGCGCCGTGCGCCGCCTGGCCTTCCAGGACATCCTGGAGGATCCCCGCGCGGTGGGCCAGGCGCTGCACCGCATGGTGACCCTCCGCGGCGACACCCCCTTCCTGACCATGCTCGACGCCGCCCCCACCGACGACGTGAACTGGGTCCGCGCCATCGTCCGCACCGCCGGCCCCATCGTCGGCGACCAGGCCCGCATGGCGGCCTACGTCCGCCTGGCCGAGATGTCCGCCCCGGAGGTGGTGTGGGCGGTGGAACTGGAGCGGGCCGGCTCGCTGGAGCAGATGATGCCGCAGGTACGTGAATCGATGCTGGCCGGGACGGCCGAAGCGCTGCTGGCAGCCGGCCGCGCCCACGACGCCCGACGCCGGCTGACGACCCGGGCGGGCCTGCCGGCGCTGGCTTCGGCGCACCCCGGGGAGACGCTACAGACGACACGGGGCCGCGGCGGTGCCGAGGACACGGTCGCGGAGATGCAGCGGTGGCGGACCGACGCGGTGCTGGACGATCCGATTCCGTGAGGGGTGAAGCCCTCTCAGCCCACCCAGAAAGTGCGCCGGACCCGCAGCAACCAGTCCTCGACCGCCGCGGTGTCCGGTTCGTCGGGCAGCACCGTGCGCGCGGCGGCGAACCGCTCCTCGGCGGCGGCCATGAACGGCCGGGTGGTTTCGGGGTCGGCGGCCACCCGCTCGCCGAAGGCGCGGAAGCGTTCCGGGTCGGCCAGCCGGATGGTGACGTGACCGGTGGTGTAGAGCTCGTAGCCCTGCTCGATCAAGCGCATCAGATGACGCGCGTGCTTGGCGACCTTCGCATCGGCTGTGGCCGGGTCGCGCGAGAGGAGCTTGCGGAACTGCTGCGTCGCGTAGCCGAGATAGGCGTCGTGGACGCGCGGCGCCGACAGGAACGCGGTCCGGAGCGCGACGGCTTCGTCGCCGAGCGGGGTGCGGACCTCGTAGAGGTCGTCCGGGAGCCACAGCAGTTCCGACGCGGTCGGGTTGCCGCCGAGCGCCAGCCGCGCCAGCTTCGCCGCCTCGTGGAGGGTCACGTCCGGCTGCGTGCTCACCTGGCTCTCGCGCGGCGTGTGCAGGCCGAGCAGGGACAGGGTCGGCAGGGCGAACATGCCCAGGCGATCCACGTCCGAGCCGGGACCGGCCAGGCCGTACGCGGTGGAGCCGACCACGCCGGCCAACAGCACCGTCCCCGATGGCAGCGCGGCGCCGATTCCGGAAGCCGCGCCGACCGTGCCCCGCTCCACCCCGCACCCCCGAACTACGTGACTTGCCAGCTCAAACCACCGTAACAGGCAGCTGCGAGTATCCGCGAAGCACTAAACGGTCGTTCCGCGTCGGCTCCCCGGCCGCTGCCATCGCCGGAAACCGTTCCAGCAGCCGCGGAAACCCGAGCGCGGCTTCAGTCCGCGCCAGCACCGAGCCGACACAGTAGTGCGCACCGGCACCGAAACTCAGAGGATTGACATCTAGGCGCCGCGGGTCGAACCGCGACGGCTCCTCGTACCGCCGCGGATCCCGATGCGCCGCCCCGATCAGTATCGCGACCTCCGTACCCGCCGACACCGCGACGTCGCCCACCATCAGCCCGTCGCTCAACGCCACCCGCGTCGTCAGCTGCACCGGCGAGTCGTACCGCAGCACCTCCTCGGCGAACCCGGCGTAGCGCGCGGTGCCCAAGCGCAGGTCATCGGCCGCTTCAGGGTGCTGAAACAGCAGCTGGACCCCGTTCCCGAACAAGTTCGCCGTGGTCTCGAACCCGGCGATGAGCAGCAGCGTCAAGTTCCCCAGCAGCTCGGCCTCGTCCAGCCGCGCGTCGTCGGCATCGCACGCCGCGATCAGGGCACTGGTCAAGTCCTCCGCCGGCCGCTTGCGCCGCTCGGCGATCAGCGTGCGGAAATACGGCTCCAGCTCCAGCCACGCCGCGTCCGCCGGATCCAGCCCCTCCACGTTGTCGAAGAAGTCCAGGACCGCCGCCAACTGCGTCGCCAGCCGCCGGAACGTCTCTCGATCCCCCTCCGGAATCCCCAGAAGATCGCAGATCACCGACACCGGCAGCTGGTAGGCGAACCGGTCCATGAAGTCCACGACCGCGCCGTCCGCACCCTCGTCGGCCAGCCGGTCCAGCAGCGTTGCGACCGCCGCTTCGATCATCGGCTCCAGCGCGGACACCCGGCGCGGCGTGAACACCGAGGAGATCAGGGTCCGCATTCGCGCGTGGTCGGGCGCGTTGCTGTAGAGGATGGACCGCTCCATGCTCCGCACCGAGGGCCGGGCCATCAACTCCGCGCCCCAGGTCTTGGCCCGCAGCCGGTGGTCCCACACGCCGAACGCCGGGTCGCGCAGGATCCGGTTGGCGAGTTCGTATCCTGACACCAGCGCGAAGTCGTCGCCGGCGCTCGCGGCCGGCCCCAGGCGCAGCGCCTCGTCGTAGAGCGGATACGGATCGTCGCGGCCTTCGGCAGTGAGCAGGGCCCCCATGATGTCCATCGGCTCCATGTCCGGAAAAACGGCGGGCGCGGCCGGGATGGTTCCCGCGCCGCGCCCCGGTCGTGCCGGTGGATCAGGATTCTTACTTTGTCGTGAGCGGTACGGTGAGGATCGTCCGGTACGTCGCCAGATCGCCCGCGCCCACCGTGTACGGGGCGTTCGGGTCGGTCCCCAGCACGGTGCCCGGCTTCGGCAGCGGCTTGGGCGTGCGGTACCCGGCGAACACCATGGTCGCGGTCTTGCCGTCCTTGCCGAGCACGACCTGCGGGCCGTAGATGCGGCCGCTGTAGTACAGCTCGGGCGAGGTCTGCGGGAACGCGGTGTCCACCGACAGCAGCGGGTTGGTGAAGCCGTTGACGATCTTCCAGGTCACGCCGTCGGTGCTGGTGGCGTAGCCGATGTAGTGGAAGCCGTCGCTGTCGCCGTCGTAGCAGTTGCCGGCGCCGTAGAACAGGCCGAGCGTGCCGTCGGGGTTGCGCACCACGGTGCCGGACGGGCTGACGAACCGGGTCGCGGTCGCGCTCGCGTCGGTGTTGTCGCCCAGGCCGGTGACCGGGCCGTGGTCGGTGAAGTGGATGCCGTCGGCGGTCGTGGCGGTGCGGACGGTCGCCAGGTCCTCGTTGTTGCCGTACAGCGGGGCCTTGTTCTTGCCCTCGCCGATCGCGGCCAGCGTGGCGTACGGGACGTCGCAGGCGCCGGGCTGCGAGGTGCTGGTGAAGTAGTCCTTCTGCTTCTCCACATACAGCACGGTCACCGAGCGGTCGTCGCGTCCGGGCAGCACGCCGAGGATGCCGTCCGGCGCGAGCAGGCCGGTGGTGGCCTGGGCGCCGTCCGGGACGACCGCGTAGGCGGTGGCCGCCGCGCCCGCCGCGGCGGTGCCGGTGCCGCCGGCGCAGCC
>JABFXP010000176.1 GCA_013361685.1 Catenulispora sp. | reverse complement strand
GCCTGATGGCACCGGTGGTGGTCAGCCCGTTTGGGGCCAGGCGCCCGGTGGGCAGCCTGCTTGGGGTCAGGCTCCTGGCGGTCAGCCGGCCTGGGGATCTCCCGCCGGTCAGCCCGGGCCTGATGGCACCAACAGTGGTCCTGGCCAGCCCGGACCTGATGGCCAGCCCGCATGGGGTCAGGCTCCCGCCGGTCAGCCCGGATCCGATGGCACTAACAGTGGTCAGCCGGCTTGGGGCACCGCCGCCCAGACTCCCGGCCCGCCCGCGTGGGGCCAGCCGCCCGCCGGTCAACCCGGCCCTGAAGGCACCGCTGGCGGCCAGCCTGCTTGGGGCCAGGCTCCTGGCGGCCAGCCTGCTTGGGGCACTGCTGGCCAGCCGGGATCCGATGGCACTAACAGTGGTCAGCCCGCTTGGGGCGCCGCTGCCCAATCTCCCGGCCAGCCCGGACCCGATGGCCAGCCTGCCTGGGGCCAGCCTCCCAGCGACCAACCGGCCTGGGGCACCGCTCCTCCTCCTGCTCCCGACCAGCCCGCGTGGGGCCAGCCGCCCGCCGATCAGCCCGCCTGGGGACCGTCCGGCCCCTCCGGCAGCGACATGCCGACCATCGTCGCGCCGGTGAGCGCCGTCAGCCCGGCCGATCCGCAGACGCCCGCGTGGGTCTCCGCCGCGAACGCCGCGACCATTCCGCCGGCCGCGCCGGCTGAGCAGGAGCCCGCCGCGCCGGCCAATCCGTGGGACGACGAGCCGCAGCCGCCGGCGATCGCCGGTCTGCCGCCGGGCTTCACCCCCATCGGCGAGGAGGCCAAGAAGCTCTCCGACACCGCCGAGTCGACCCTCGAGCCGGTGGCCGAGCCCGCGCCGGATCCCGATTCGGCGGTCGCCGACGTCGAGGCGGTCTTCGGCAAGCCGCACCCGGCTTCCGACGCGGCGCCCGCTCAGCCCTCGGACTTCGACTCGTTCTCGGCGGGCCGGGCCGATGCCGAACCCGCCTCGGAAGCGCTCGCCGACGTCGACGCGGCCTTCGGTCCCCCCAAGCCGGCCGCCGACGTCCCCGGCGTGCCGTCCATCGCGCCGCCGACCTTCGCCACCGAGCTCAAGATCCCCACCGTGGGCGCGACCGACGCCGAGCCCGAGGACAAGCCCGCGGCGCCGATCGGCATCCCCTCGATCGCCCCGCCGACCTTCGCGACCGAGTTCAACATCCCGGTGGTGACGTCGGCCGACTCGACCTCCGAGTCCGAGCCGAGCTCCGACTCGACGCCCGCGCAGACGTCCGAGCCTGCTCCCTCCGCGTCCTCGTCCGCCATCCCGTCGATCGCCCCGCCGGTCTTCGCCACGGATTTCCACCTCCCGGTCATCACCTCGACCGGCTCCGACGACGCCGGCACCGCCGATTCCGACCTCGACGAGACCGCCCGGACCTCGTCGGCCGCCAGCTCCGCTCCCGCGATCGATATCCCGTCGATCGCCCCGCCGACGTTCGCGACCGAGTTCAACATCCCGGTCATTCCTCCGACCGGCTCCGAGGCCTCCGACGACGCCGATACCGCCGATTCCGACCTCGACGAAACCGGCCGGACCTCGTCGGCCGCCAGCTCCGCTCCCGCGATCGGCATCCCGTCGATCGCCCCGCCGACGTTCGCGACCGAGTTCAACATCCCGGCGGTCACCCCGGGCAACCCGGACGCCGACGCCGACCTCAACGACACCGCGCCCTCCTCCCGCCCACCCATCGACATCCCCCAGATCGCCGAACCCGCGTTCGCCACCGGCTTCGGCTTCCCCGACCCGCTGTCGCCGCCGGACCCGCCCGCCGCCGATCAGCTCGTCGCCGACGTGCCGCCCCCCGGCGACCGTGACCGCGACACCGACCGCGACCCCAACCCCGACCTGGACGCCACCGCGCGCACCGACACCGCGGCGCAGGACGCCCCGGCCGCCGCGTGGTCCGCCTCCCCGCCGGTCACCCCCGACGCCCCCACCATCACGACCCCGATCCTGAGGCAGACCGACGCCGCCCCGCCGGCCTCCCCGGTCCACCACGCCCCGCCGATCCCCCCGCACCTCCAGCAGCCCATGACGCCGCCCAAGAGCTTCACCGCTCCCGCCGGCGCCTCCGCCTACCAGCCGCCGCCGGCATCCCAGCCGTCGCCGTCCCAACCGCCGTCGTCCGCGCCCTACCAGCCGCCGACCGCTTCCCAGGCCCCGCCGATGCCGCCCGCCCCGCCGCTCTCATCGGCGCCCTCGGCACATCCCGCGCACCCGGCGCATTTCGCACAACCCGGCCTGTCCTTCCCAGCCCAGCCGCAGCACCAGCAGCCTCCACCACCGCCGCAGCAGCAGACCCCGCCGAGCCACATGACCGTGGTCCCGCTGCCGCCCTCGATGCAGTCCCCCTACGGCGCCCCCGACCGCTCCTACCCGGCCGGTCCGAAGCCGACGCTGCACGACACCGACGGCCCCGGCTGGTCCCGCAACAAGCGCATCGCCGTCATCGCGGGCGCCGCCGCCGTGGTCGTGGCGGGTATCGGCGGCACGATCTTCGCCCTGTCCGGCAGCGGCGACTCGCCGAAGCCGGCGCCCAGCACCGCGTCGGTCCCGCCGCCGCCCGACAGCTCCACCAACGGCACCTCCACGCCGGCCCCGCCCACGTCGCAGCCCTCGACCGCGCCGGCGCCCGCCGGCCCGATCGGCGCGGCCCAGGGCGAGGAGGGCGCGAAGGACGTCGTCCTGCGCGGCCTCTATGCCGCCGCCGCGGACCGCGACTTCAAAACCGTCTGCACCTCGCAGACCCTCGCCGCCCAGAAGGGCGCCGCCAAGCGCGCCGGCTGGAACAACACCGGGGACCCGCTGCCGTTGTGTGAGAAGTACTTCACCGACAACTGGTCCGCCATTCCCGCCGACTACCTGCGCGGCCGCAAGGTCATCGCGACGAAGCAGGGTGCGAACGCCAACACGATGGTGATCACCGTGGACGACGCGCCGCCCGGCGGCAACGCCACCAGCCGGGCCTTCACCGTGGTGTGGAGCAACAACCACTGGCTGCTGGACGCCGCGAAGGCGTGACGCGCCGGACGGCCGCCCCGGCACGGACGCCGACGCCGGGGCGGCCGCCCGACCGCCTGACCGCCCAACCCCCTGGCGCTGACCAGCGCGCCGAGCGGTCAGACGTCCGCTCTGCGGTCCACAGGGCGGCGCCGTGCTCAACGCGACCCGCCCAGACCACTAACCTGTCACCTATGACAGGGCATGGACCGGCGGTCACAGCGGCCGGAAACGCGGCGAGTGCGGGGAGTGACGGCAGCTACTTCAGTGCCTATTCCGTGGTCGGCATCCTCCTGCTCCTGGGTGTGGCCTTCGTGGCGGTGGCCTTCGGAGCCAACCGCCTGCTTCGGCCGTATGCGCCGAGCCCGGAGAAGCTCCTCACTTACGAATGCGGCGTAGACCCGGTCGGCGAAGGCTGGGCGCATACTCAGGTCCGGTACTACGTATACGCATTCCTCTATGCGATTTTCGCTGTAGATGCCGTATACCTGTTCCCCTGGGCGACCATCTTCGCCGCCCCCGGCTTCAAGGGCACGACCCTCGCGGAGATGTTCGTCTTCCTCGGCTTCCTCGCGATCGGGCTGCTCTACGCCTACAAGAAGGGTGTGCTGGAATGGCTGTAGACCTCCCGACGCCTAGCGTAGGAGCTCCTAAGCAGACCGGTACCGGCGCCGCTTTAGGGCTCCTTAACAGTGCGGCCCCACAACCCATGCGCGTCGTCCTCAACTGGGGACGCCGCTACTCCCTCTGGGTCTTCAACTTCGGCCTGGCCTGTTGCGCGATCGAGTTCATCGCCACCTCCATGTCCCGCCACGACTTCATCCGCCTTGGCGTCATCCCCTTCGCGCCCGGACCACGGCAGGCCGACCTCATGGTCGTCTCCGGCACGGTGTCGGACAAGATGGCCCCGGCTGTGAAGCGCTTGTACGACCAGATGCCCGAGCCCAAGTACGTGATCTCCTTTGGGTCCTGCTCCAACTGCGGCGGGCCGTACTGGGATTCGTACTGTGTGACTAAGGGCGTGGACCAGCTCATCCCCGTAGACGTCTACGTGCCGGGCTGCCCTCCCCGCCCCGAGGCGCTCCTCCAGGGCATCATCAAGCTCCAGGAGAAGATCGCGGCGGAAGACCTCGCCGCGCGCTATAGCGGTCGCGACCCCAGGAAGGCTCCGCGTCTTCCCTTCACGCGTCGCAACGCTAAGGAGCTCTCCAAAGGGACCGCACAAGCCGGCGACGCTAAAGCCTCTTCTAAGACCATCGCGGACATCATCGCGACGGCCCAAGCCCCGGTGTCCCTCCTTCCCCCGCGAGAAGACGCACCGACAGTGATGCTCCCGATCGTGGAGAAGCCGAAGCCGCCGAAGCTCTTTTACCGCCGCTACCCCAAAGAGCTGAGGCGCTCCCGCGACATCGGACTGAACATCCTCAACCAGAAGCCGGACCCCGACGATGACTGATCACGATCACGAGTCCGAGAACTGGAGCGAGTCCGGCGAGGTCCAGGAGACGTTCGGCGAGCGCACCGTCACCGTCGCCCCCGAGGCCTGGCTGACGACACTTGAGCGTGCGCGCCAGCACGGCTATACGTTCTTCGACTGGCTGACCGCCGTCGACGAACAAGACGCCGGCTTCGACGTGTTCGCCCACGTCGCCAAGGTCGACGGCGACGACAAGGCGGCACGGCTGCTCATCCGGACCCGCATCCCGCAGGCCAAGCCGGAACTGCCCTCGGCGGTCGGCGTCTACCGGGGTGCGAACTGGCATGAGCGGGAGACGTCGGAGATGTTCGGGGTCTCGTTCACCGGCCATCCCAACCTGATCCCGCTGCTGCTGCCCGACGGGTTCGACGGGCATCCGCTGCGGAAGGACTTCGTGCTGGCCGCGCGCGTCGCGAAGGAGTGGCCGGGCGTGAAGGAGCCGGGGGAGGGCGGGCCTTCACACGGTGCTCCCGCCGCGCCCGCAGCTCCCGCGGCCGCCGCAACGGGTGCGGCACCCGCAGCCGCCCGCGCCGGCGGC
>JABFXP010000593.1 GCA_013361685.1 Catenulispora sp. | reverse complement strand
AGCGGCTGCGCGGCGCGGGCCACGACCTGGTGGCCTCCGCCTCGCTGTCCGAGCTGCTGGCCGCCGCCGACACCGTGGACGCCATCCGGCTGGGCCACGTCGCCGGGATCGACCCGGCCGAGCTGGACGCCGCCCTGGACCTCAGCGAACTGACGTCCACGCTCGACACCGCCGCCGTCGGCCGTCTGGAGGGCCTGCGCGGCAGCGACGACGCCACCGACGCACGCACCGTCGCCGCACTGGCGCTGCGGGCCGCGCGCGTCGGCGGCGAACTGCGGCTGGACGCGGCGCTGCGGACCCTGGAGACCGACGGATCGCCGCTGGTCGCCGGGGCGGCGTCCGGAGCCAGAGCCCTGATCGGCACGCTGGACGCCGACCGGCTCGGCGCGCGGGCGGCGGGCTGGATCGACGCGGCGGTGGACGCCGAGGCCCGCGCCACCCTGCGCCGGCGGCTGACGGGACTGCTCACCGCCGCTGAACCGCTGTGCGCGTCAGCGCCGGAAGTCCTCGATCCGCTGGCGGATCGCATCGAGTCGCTGCCGGACGACGTGTTCCTCGCCCGACTGCCCGCGCTGCGCGGCGGGTTCGCAGCCGTGTCGCCCGCCGGGCGCGATCGGATGCTTGCCGCTGTGGAACAGCGGATCGGGAAACGGGTACGAGGGTTGGGCGCGGCGGAGATCGGGCCGGAAGCGCTACAGGCCGCGACGCTCGCGGATCGGGCCGGGGCGGCGGCGCTGGAAGCTGCGGGGATCATCATCGATGCAGCAGCAGCGTCACAAACCTCCGTCTCCCCATCAAACAACACTCTCCCTTCAATCAGCACCCTTCCTTCCAGCAGCACTCCCCCATCGACCCTCCCGCCAGAAATCCGCTGGCGCCTGCTCCTCGGCCGCGAGCAGAGCACCCTCCCGGCCGCGACCCGCCGCTACGCCCAAGCCCTCGACGAGCTCTACGGCCACGGCCACGGCGAAGGTGCGGCCCATGACCACGGCGGCGGCAGCGAACGCCCCTATCCCACCGTCCGCGACTGGTCCGAAGACCTCGCCGAGCTGTTCGGCGTCAGCGTCCGCGAAGAGGTGCTCGGCCAGGCGGCCGCCGCCGGGCGCCTGGACGCGGTCGCCGAGCTGGACCCGGCCGCGGTCCGGCCGTCGGTCGAGCTGCTCCGCGACGTCCTGAGTCTGGCGGGCGGTCTGCCGGAGAGCGCCGTGGCGAAGCTGCGGCCCCTGGTCAAGCGGATCGTCGACCAGCTCGCCGCCGAGCTGGCGCACCGGATGCGGCCGGCGCTGACCGGCCTGGCCTCGCCGCGGCCGACGAGCCGGCCCTCCGGAGCGCTGGACCTGCCGCGCACGATCCGCGCCAATCTGGCGACCGCGCGCCGCGGGCCCGACGGGACGGTGACGCTGCTGCCGGAGCGTGCCGTGTTCCACACCCGCGCGCGCCGGGAGAGCGACTGGCGCGTCATCCTCGTGGTCGACGTGTCGGGGTCGATGGAGTCCTCGGTGATCTGGTCGGCGCTGACCGCCGCGGTGTTCGCCGCCGTCCCGGCGCTGACGACCCACTTCCTGGCGTTCTCCACCGAGGTCGTCGACCTCACCGACCGCGCGGCCGACCCGCTGTCGCTGCTGCTGGAGGTCCGCGTCGGGGGCGGCACCCACATCGCCGCCGGGCTGGCGGCGGCGCGCACGCTGGTCAAGGTCCCCTCGCGGACCATGGTGGTGCTGGTCAGCGACTTCGAGGAGGGAGCGCCGCTGGGCGCGCTGCTGGCCGAGGTGCGCCGGCTCGCCGAGTCCGGCTGCACGCTGCTGGGGTGCGCGAGCCTGGACGACGCCGGGCGGCCCCGGTACAGCACGGGCACCGCCGGGGCCCTGGTCGCGGCCGGGATGCCGGTGGCCGCGTTGAGCCCGACGGAACTGGCGGCGTGGGTCGGGGAGAAGGTGCGGTCGCGATGAGCGAGGGAACGTTGCCGCGGGTCGCCGGTTCGGTGCTGGCCGACGCGGTCGAGGCGCTGTCGCCACGGCTGCGCAAGCGGTTGGACGACGCCGTGGCGAAGGCGGCCGCATGGGAAGTACGCGACGACGAGGGCACCGTCACGGTGACGGTCGACGAGGACACGCGTGTGGTGCTGACTGTGCACGACGGCGCGGTCCGCGCTTCGGAGGACGCGGTCTGCTCGTGTCTGCTCGCTCCGGCTTGTCTGCATCGCGCGGCGGTGCTGGGGCTGGCCCCGGTGTGGGACGAGGATGACGCCGCGCCGCAGGCTGCTGATATGCCGTCGCCACAGCAGTCGCTCGACCGGCAAACCGGCCGGCAAACCGAACAGCCAGCCGACCAGCCGCACGAGCAACCGCCCGCCGTCGCGTCGTCCGGCGAGCCCGTCGCCTCCGGCAAGCCCGCAGGTTCCGCCGAACCGCCCGCTCCCGACGAACAAGCGTCGCTGAGCCCCGACCAAGCAGCCGCCGCCGAAGCGCTGCGCCGGGCGGCCGAGGAGCTGATCGACGTCGGCCTGATCGGCGCCGGTCTGGCCGCCGAGGCCACGCTCCGCCGCGCGGTCCACACGGCACGCGCGGCCGGCCTGCACCTCCCGGCCGCGATCGGCAACCGCGTGGCCGCCCAGCTGCGCGCCTACCGGACCCGATCCCAGGATCACAGCCTGGCCGCCTACGCCGACGAACTGCGTACTGTGATGGAGACCGTCCGCATCCTGTCGACGAGCACTGATCCCACCGTCCTGGACGCCCTGCGCGGCACCGCGCGCCGCCAGCACGAGCACCAGGGCGGCCTGCGTCTGGTGGGGGTGTTCAGCGAGCCGGTGATCGCGGGCTCGGGAATGGCGGGCGTCGTCACCTGCGTCGTCGACGCCGACGGCACCCCCTGGTCGGTCCCGGCCGTCACGCCGGGCGGTCCGGCGCAGGTGGTGAACGCCTACCACGGCGGCGTCGGCCTGGGCGGCGCGGCGCTGAGCCACGAGGAACTGGTCCGCGAAGGCCTGATCGTCAGCGGCGCCTCGGCGTCGGCGGACGGTAGTCTGAGCCATGGTGCGGGTGTCCGCGCGGTGCGGGCGTCGGGCGCGTCGTGGTGGGAGGGACCGGTCAACGCGCGCTTCGCCGTGCCGATCCCCGACCAGCTCGAACGCATCCTGACCGGCGACGCCGCACGGATCGGCGACGACTTGCTCTTCGCCGAGGCCACGATCCTCCCCGCCGACGCGCGCGCCGTCGCGGCCGGCGCCAAACCCGGCGACGTGCCGATCGTCCTCGGCAATCGGACCGCAGTGCTCCGCAGCGCGTCAGAGCACAAGGGCCTCGCTTACGCCGACAACCTCAACATCCTGCGTCGCGCCGCCGGCCTCCGCCTGCGCGTGATAGCCCGCCTCGCCCCGGGCCGACCCGGCGTCCTGCTCCCGCTCGCCGTCTCCCCCGACCCGGAGCAACACCGCAGCTTGCGTCTTCTCCAGCTCCCAGAGTCCTGGCACGACCGCATCTGCCTCGGCGTCGATCGCATGCACGCCTCGATGGTCACCGCCTCGGCGACCGAGCCACCCGGGCCGCCCGCACCCCTCACGCCCGGCCCGGCCGACCCCACCTCGGCGATCCCCCTGCACCTCCTGCGCACCGCCGTCGAACGCGGCGCATCAGGCGGTCGCCGCGCGGCCCGTCTCGCCTCCTGTCACGAGGACGCCCGTCACCTCGCCTCGGCGGGCCTGCCGCACGCCGCCGCGGTGCTGCGACACCTCAGCATGTCCGCAGCCGCCCCGGACCGCGACGCCTACGGACGCGCCGTGCCGCAGACCTCGACGACGTTCGCAGAAGCCTGGCTCGGCGCCGCGCTTTTCGAACGTGCGGCTGCCGCACGACTTGCGGCAGCCGCGTGGGGCGGTGACCGAGATCAGAACGCCCCGGTGCCGTTCGGCGTCCCCAGACCCGTCGGGCCGTCGTAACCGGCGCCCGCGGTGCACAGGTACGCGGGCGTGCAGCTGCCGTTGGTGCCGCTGGTCACGTCGAACAACGACGAGGTGTGGGAGTACGGGAAGGACCCGTAGACCGTGGAACCGGTGTTCCCGGCCAGCGCATACACCGAGGCGATGATCGGGGACGAGGCGCTGGTGCCGCCGACCTGCACCCAGCCGTCGGCGCCCTGGGCGAATCCGAGGGCCAGGAGGAAGTCGCAGAAGGCGCCGCCGCCGCAGCTGTTCGCGGTGTCGTAGACGGCGACGCCGGTGTTCGGGTCGGCCACGGCGGACACGTCGGCCACCGCGCGCTTCCCGCAGCCGCTGTCGGTCTGCCACGACGGCTTGGTCTCGTTGGCCGAGCAGCCGCTGCCGGCGCCGGACCACGCGGTCTCGGTCCAGCCGCGGGCGTTGGACGCGGTCTTCAGGCTGGTGCCGCCGACCGCCGTGACGTACTGCGAGGAGGCGGGCCAGCTGACGCCGTAGCCGCTGTCGCCGGAGCTGGCCGTGATCGCGACGCCGGGGTGGTTGAAGTGGCTGTCGGCCGCCGTCGTGGTGCTGTCCTCGGCGCCGCCCCAGCTGTTGGAGACCGCCACGACGCCGGCGGTCGCGGCGGCGGTGTCCTCGGCGGCCGACAACGCCGTCGTGTCCGCGCTGCCGGCCTCGACCAGCAGGATGTGGCACGCCGGGCAGATCGCGGAGACCATGTCGAGGTCGAGGCTCTCCTCCTCGCCCCAGCCGTAGTCGGTCGCCGGCAGCGGCGAGGTCTGACCGCTCTGGTTCACCTTCTTGAAGCAGCCGTTGGCCGTGGTGCAGGACGGCAGGCCGTAGGCGCTGCGGTAGGCCCCGAGATCCGCCTCGGCCTTCGGGTCGTCGAACGCGTCGACGATCGCCACGGTCCGGCCGGCGCCGCTGGTGGCGCTGAGCTTGTAGGCCGACACCAGGTCGGCGGGACGCAGCCCGGAGCTGTTCGGGCTGCCGGTGGCGTTCGGCGCCAGACGGCCGGTGCCGAAGCAGTGGATCTTGCCGGCGGCCGGCCGCGCGCAGCCGAACGGCACGATGGAGGGGACGGCCGAGCGGGCGGCGGGGGCGGCGGCGGCCGAGCCGGAGGCCGAGCCA
>JABFXP010000410.1 GCA_013361685.1 Catenulispora sp. | reverse complement strand
GCCGCCGCGCGGTGCGACGGGTCCTGGAGCACGGCCAGCAGCGCCGCGCGCAGCTCCTCGGGCCGCACCCGGGCGAAGCTCACCCGGCGCCCGGCCCCGGCCGCCGCCACCTGCGCGGCGTTGATCGGCTGGTCGCCCTTGATCGGGGCGACGACCAGCGGCACGCCGTGCGCCAGCGCCTCGCAGACGGTGTTGAGCCCGCCGTGCGAGACCACCGCGTCCAGCCGCGGCATCAGCTCCAGCACCGGCACGCGGGCGCGGACCAGGATGTGGTCCGGCGGATCCGGCACGGTGTCCGGCTCGGCGGTGAAGATCGCCTGGATCTGCTCGCCCAGCGGCCGCAGCGCTTCGACAGCCCGCTGATAGAAGCCGTGCGAGGCCTGCGCTGACAGCGTCCCCATCGAGACCAGCACATGCCGCCGGTCCGGATCCAGCCAGTCCGCCGGGAAGTCGCGGTCCGGCGGCCGCGCGGCCAGCGCCGGACCGACCAGCACCGCGTTGTCCGGCCACGTCAGCGGGCCGGTCAGCGCCCGTCCGGTGAACGACACCAGCAGATGCGGGGAGAACCGCAGGTCGTGCGGCGGCTCGCCGGGCAGCCCGGCGCCGGTCCACAGGGCGGCCAGGTGGCCCTGGATCCACGCCTCCACCTTCGGCAGCGCGCGGTAGGGCCGGGTCAGCTCCATGGTGGTCACGGCCATCGACGCCCACGGCAGCCCGTACCGGTGCGCCACCAGCGCGCCGGCGACCGCGTGCTGGTCCACCGCCAGCACGTCCGGTTCGAACGCCCGCACCGCCTTGTCGACGCCCTTCAGCGAGACCCGGCAGTGCGGGACGATGTACTCCTCCCACCGGGTCTTGGCCGCCGCCATCCCGCGGTCGGCCTGCCGGCGGTGCGGCCGCAGCGGGATCTGGAGGATCCGCGCCTGCGGCCCGACCAGCGGCCGCAGATAGGACTCGGATCCGGCCCAGGCGACGTCGTGGCCCTGTGCGCTCAGCGTCCGCGCCACCGCCGCCATCGGGTTCACGTGCCCGGTCAGCGGCAGACTGACGAACAAGAACCGGCTCATTCGCCGCCGGTCCGCTCGGGTCTTGCGCCCTCCCGGCGCACGGCGACCAGGGCCGCCACGTCGCCGACGGTGAGCGCGATGATCTCGTCCACGCCGAGCCCGGCGATGTGCGCGACCAGGTCCACGGCCGGGCCGTAGCGCTCCTGGAGGGCGCGGCTGACCGCCGCCACCTCGACGCTCTCCAGCTCCAGATCGCCGTCCAGGGTGGTGGCCGCGGTGATGCCCACGCTCCACGCGTCGTCCTGGCCCAGCACCCGCTGGAGCGTCTCGACCACTTCCGCCACGATCTGCGGCGCCGGTACCGCCGGCTTCACCGCGCGCACCGCGCCGTAGGTCATGACGCCGGTGTCGAAGCCCTTCTTCATCAGCGGGCCCGCGTAGAAGAACCCGAGCACCTCCGCGCCGCGCTCCCGCGCCAGCTCGACCATCGTCGCCCGGCCGTGCTCCGGCTTCTTGACCAGCGCGAACTCCGGGTCCCAGGAGTTGGCCACCGCCTGGCTCCAGTCCACCGAGGCCACCTCGGCGAACCCGGCCGCGCGCGCCATCGCCTCGTGCTCCTCCAGCGAGGAGAAGCTCGGCATCACCTGGTGCTTCAAGATCTGGTCGACGAGGCTCCGCTCGTCGTCGTCCAGCGCGCCGTCCCGGACCGACCAGGTGGCGATCGCCAGCCGGCCGCCGGGCCGCAGCAGCCGGTGGACCTCGGCGAAGAACGCGTCCCGGTCCTGGATGTGCATCAGACTCTCCACGGCCCAGACCACGTCGAAGGACTCGTCGGGGAACCCGGTGCTCAGGGCGTCGAGCTGGTGGAACTCGGTCCGGTCGCCGAGCCCGGCCTGTGCGGCCTTCTCGGCGGCACGCGCCGCCTGCTGGGCGCTGAGCGTGACCCCGACCACCGTGCAGCCCAGCGGTCCGGCCAGGTGCAGCGCCGGCCCGCCGATGCCGCAGCCGACGTCCAGCACCCGCGCGCCGTGCGGCACTGCGGCGTAGGCGACGAGTTCGCGGACCAGCCGGTCGGTCGCCTCGTGGCGGTCCGCGCCGTCGGCGCCGGGGCGCTCGCCGGCGTCCCAGAAGCCGTGGTGGACGTGCTCGCCCCACAGTTCCTCGTACAGGTCGAGCGTCGTGTCGTAATAGCGCTCGACCGCCGTGTTCATGTCAGCTTTCACCAATGCTCCAAGCTCCAATGAATGCACGCGACAATGAGGGCCGAATGGGGACCTGACGATCGGCAAAGACGCTAGCTGGCCTGCTCAACGGCGGTCAATCCTGAAATTTTGCAGCCCGCAAGACCTTGATTTCAGCGCTCTGACCTTGTTCTTTCAGTGGATCTTGGCGCGCTACTTGACGGTCGGTCAGTGCAGAGCCAAAGCTTGCGCCAGCGCCCTGCGAACGATCCGCAATGTGGCGTCCGACGGAACCTTCTTTTGAGGCTCCGGGCATTGATTCTCCCTTTTCTTTTTCTGTTCTCTCATTTCTCCTGCGCGGAGGTGATCGGCGATGGCGGCGGGAATCCAGATACCGACGGACCCCGGCTGGGTCGACGAGGTGCTGCTCGCCGGCCCCGCCGGCCAGGTGTGCCTGGTGCTGGCCGAGCACGACGCGGTGGACCGGGCCGGCCTGCGCGCCCTGGTCGCCGAGCGGCAGGCCGCGCTGGCCGCGGCCGGGCTGGCCGGGGGCGGCTCGGTGGCGCTGTGCCTGCCGCCGTCGCTGGCGTTCATCGCGAACCTGCTGGCCGCCTGGCGGCTCGGCGCCCGCGCCGTGCTGCTGGACCACCGGCTCACCGCCTTCGAGGTGGACCAGGCACTGGAGCGGCTGGCCCCGCAGCTGGTGGTGTCCGCCGCGCACGCCAGCGGGGGAGCGCTGCGGGCCTTCCAGGACGTGCGCGAGCAGATCACCGCGCACCCCGGCGGCCGTCCGGCCGACACCCCGCACGCGCTGATCCAGCTCAGCTCCGGCTCCACCGGCCCGTCCAAGGCGATCGGCCGCTGCGCCTCGGACCTGATCGCCGAGATCGACCGCTACCTGAAGATCGACGGTGTGCCGCGCGGCGGCGAGCGGATCGTCTCGATGGCCTCGATGGTGCACGTGCTGGGCCTGGTCGGCGGGCTGCTCTACGGCCTGCACGCCGGCGTGCAGCTGGTGCTGCCGGAGCGGATGACCGCCGAGGCGATCCTGGCCGCGGTGGCCGCCGGCCCCGAGCCCACCACGCTGCTCGGCGTGCCGTTCCACATCGAGCTGCTGGCCGCGGTCGCCGACCCGCCGCCGCTGCCCCAGCTGACCGGCATGACCACCGGCGGCGAACTGGTCCGGGCGCAGGTGCACGACGCGTTCGTCGACCGCTACGGCATCCGCCTGGGGAACATGTACGGGATGACCGAGCTGGGGGTCATCGGCACCGACCTGTTCGGCCTGCACCGCCCGGCCGTCGCCCCGGCGCCCGGCATGACGCTGCGCGAGCAGGACGGCGAGCTGCACATCGCGATGGAGCACTCGCCCTACGTCGGCCTGGTGGACCCGGCCCGCTGGTCCGACGGCTGGCTGCACACCAAGGACGCCGGCAGCGTCGATCCGGACACCGGCCTGGTGCGGATCCGCGGCCGCCGCGACTCCCAGGTCTCGATCGGCGGCCTGAAGGTCGACCTGAGCGAGGTCGAACACACCCTGGCCGGCCTGCCCGGCGTCGACGGCGCGGTGGTGGTGTTCGGCAAGGCCGTCGAGGCCTACGTGGTCCTGGCGGCCGGCGCCGGCCTGGACCGGATCCAGGAGCTGCTGTGCGAGCGGGTGGCCGCCTACAAGCGGCCCCGCGCCTGGCACGTCGTGGACAAGCTGCCCCGCACCGCCACCGGAAAACTCGTGCGGGACCAAGGCGTGCTCGCCACCGTCCCGAGTAACGAAAGGATCTGAGGACCCGATGACGTCGCATGACGAGATCAAGGCGTTCGCGTTCGAGGCGCTGAAGGAGATGAACTACGACACCTCCGGCTTCGACGGCGACACCCTGCTGGGCCCGGCGGGCGTCGACCTGGAGTCGCTGGCGCTGGCCGAGCTGGGCGTGCGCCTGGAGGAGCGCTTCGGCATCCGGTTCAGCGACGACGAACTCGACGAGATCGCCGCCCTGACCATCGACGAGTTCTGCGCCGCCGTCGCCGCGCGCCTCGCCACCGCCACCACGTCGGGCTGACCCGGTGGCCGAGGAGTCCGAGCCGCACCGCGCGCAGGTCGTGGCGATGCTGGCGACCTACGGCGAGCGCCGCCCCGAGGAGGTCCCGGAGACCGTGGACTCCCTGGAGCTGGCCTGGCTCGTCCACCAGATCGAACAGCGCTACGGCAAGCCGTTCGACGTCGACGACGACGTGCTGGCGCGGATGACGACGGTCGGCGGCGCCTGCGCGGTGCTGGCCGAGCTCGGGTACGAGGCGGCGGCGTGAACGCAGGCCCGGCGCGCGTGCGACGCGGACCACGCGAGGTCGTGGTCGGCGCGATGTCCGTGTTCAGCGCCTTCGGCGCGGGCGTGGGTCCGCTGCTGGCGGCGGTGACGGCGGGCACGCCCGGCTTCGCACCGGTCGAGCGGTTCGACGTCGGCCGGCGGCGGGCGAAGGCGGCCGCCGCCGCGCCGGGATCGCCGGACCTGGTCCGGGAACTGATCAGGGCCGTCGACGAGAGCTGCGACTTCGACCGGTCCACGACACAGCTGTTCCTGGCCCTGCACGGCGATCCGACCCTGGCACGCGCGCCGGAGTCGGGGAGCACCGAAGCCTTCGCCGCGCGGATCGCCGCACAGTGCGGCTTCGCCGGCGTCCGGGCGTACACCTCGGCGTGCGTCGCGGCCAGCACAGCCGTCGCCGACGCCGCCGCACTCATCGCCCACGGCCGGGCCGAACGGATCGTGGTCGCGGCCGGGTACCTGGTCGAGCCGGATCAGTACGCGCTGTTCGACGCCGGCCGCGCCCTGGCCCCGGACGGCCGGGTCCGCCCGTTCAGCACCGGCCGCGGCGGCCTGCTGC
>JABFXP010000503.1 GCA_013361685.1 Catenulispora sp. | reverse complement strand
CAGGGCCTGCGTCCGCCCTTCTCAGGTCCGCGCACCCTTCCTCAGACCTGAATGCCCAACACCGACGGATCGCTCGCCACCGCCGCCAGCGCCGCGGCCGGATCCGACACCAGCTTGCGCGCCTTCAGATCCATCACTCCGCCGACCAGGACGATCTCGGCGCACACCGTCCCGTCCTTCTTGATGATCTGCTGCTTGAACTGGAACACCTTGCCCTCGGCCCACCCGGGCTCACAGGTCACCTCGACCTCGTCGCCACCGCGCAACTCACGCAGATACTTGATGTTCACCTCCAGCACCACCGGCCCGATACCGCTCGCGACCAGCGCGTTCTGCTGGATGCCGGCGGCGCGCAGCAGCTCCCAGCGGGCGTGTTCGGAGTACTGGAGGTAGACGGCCTGGTTCAGGTGACCCTGGGTGTCGAGTTCATAGCCGCGGACGGTGACCGGGACCGAGAAGACCATGTCGTCTCCCTGCTGTGCTGGGGCGGGTGCCGTGGTGCCTGACCGTGAAGGGTTCAGGGGCGACCCTAGTGGCCGCCCCTGACATGTTACCCATCGGTAGCCTAGTAGGGCTTACGCAGCCCCTCCACCACCGCGACCGGCACGTCCAGCACGATCGAGTGGTACTGCACGATCGGCCCCACGATCGCCGCCCGCGGCCCGGTCAGCCACGCCTCGCTGGAGTAGAACGCGTCCTCCTGCTCGGCCAGCTGCTCCAGCGAGCCGAACGCCCGCATCAGCACCGCCTCCTCGTCGCCGTCCTCGTTGTACAGCGAGGGCCCGGCGGCCACCACGTCGATGCCCGCCTTCAGCAGCAGCGGGATCGCCTCCTCGGTCATCACGCGCAGGAACTCCGCGCGGGTGCCCGGGTGCAGGCGGTAGGTGCGGATCTCGAGAATCATCGGCATCCCGTCATCAGGTCCTGAGTCACGTATCCGTGGTCGGCGGCGATGAGATGGCCGTAGCACCTCCCCCCGTCCACGCCGACGTACCGCTCCGAGTCAGAGCCGTCCGCCGCCACGACAACTCCGGCGTCGCGCTCCAGAGTTCCCCACGCCCGCACGGCGTCATCGACGCTGGACAGGGACTTGAACGCACTGCCGTGGTCGGCCTGGACGGTGTCCAGGTGCCGGGTCACGCTCACCTGCCCGGTGACGCTGTAGGAGTCCGAGGCCGCCCCCGGCACGTAGGTGCTCTTGGCGTCGATCGGGTAGGACCAGCTGTCGCGGCGGACCTGCCGGTGGCCCAGCCCCGGGCCGTCGGTGGTGGTGGTCTCGGTCCAGCCGGAGTCACGCTGCACGGTGGTCTGCACCGTGCCGGCCGAGGCGACGTCGTCGGAGTTCGAGTAGTCGCTGTGCCGGACGACCCGGGTGGAGACACGCCCGTGGGAGGTGTCGACGTAGCCGGCGACCGCCCAGTCCCGGCTGAGCGCGGCGGTGATCAGGTCGCTGCCGTCAGACTGCGCCGCGACGTTGTAGGTCACGGCGGGAGACGGCGTCACGGTGTCCTCGGTGACGGCGCCGGAGGTCTGCGCCGAACCGTGGTCGGTGTCGACGAACAGGCTGCCGTCCATGAGCCAGGTGTCGACGATGCCGGCCGGCGGCACCAGCGTCACGGTGTGCGGCGCGCCGTCGGCCAGCACCCCGGCGAACGGCGTCAGATCGATCTCATAGGGCTGCGTCCGGAACGCGTCCACGCTCGGGATCGGCCGCCACATCAGCGGGCTGATGCCACCGGTGTAGATCACCGGGAACGGCTGCGCGGTCCCGGCAGGCCTCCCGTCGACCAGCACCCCGACCTCGCGATACGTCCCACCACCGCACAGACCGTAGTCCGGATGCGCCGCCGCGTAGGAGTCGGGCACGTTGGAGTACCAGAACTCCTCACACCCGCCGCCGCGCGCATAGACCTGCATCCGCGCATCGACGGTGTTGCGCGGCAGGGTGACGGTGGACGTCGCCGTCTGCCCGTTGGTCAGCCCCCACCACCCGGGCGCCGACGTGCTCTGCGACACCGGGACCACCACATCACTGTGCGCGGCCTCCGGATTGCGCTTGTCCGCCTGGTAATAGGTCACGGTCATCGTCATGTGATAGGTGCCCGTGTAGGTCCCGTTGACGATGTTCCCCAGGTCCACCACCAGCGGCTGCGGCGTCCTCAGCAGCGGGATGAACGCCGACAGGTCCTGGTCCACATGCCAGCTGATCCCCGCCGGGTCCGGCTCGGGCGTACTGGTCCGGAACACCTCCGCGCCGCCGATCCACACCCCGGCCAGCCGGTCGTACTGCCGCCCGGCGACGCTGCCCGACCAGTCCAGCACCACCTTCGACCACGGCCCCGGACAGTCCTTCGGCGGCGTGAGGGTACCGACGAACGGCTGCCCGTAACTGTTGGCGAAGTCATGCTGCATCGCCGTCACCGTGCAACTGTGCGTGTCCGGCCGCGCGATCGGCGGCAACGCCGTCACCGGATCCTGATAGTTGATCTCCACCGACGGACCGACCGCCGCGGCGGTTCCCGCCAACGTCCCGGTCACGAGCATGGCCGCGGCTGCGGCCAGAGCGAGGGGTCTCCACATGGCTGACACCTTGGTCCCTGATCAACCCCCGCACAAGAGCCGCGCGGCACTAAACCACTAAACCGCTGAAGTCGATTCCTTACGTTCTCGGCATGACCGACATAGCTCCCCTGCCGGGCGGTCCGCTCAGGCCGCGCCCGACCGCACCCGACCGCGCCCGGGTCGAAAACCAAGAGCCTGGCGGCTTTCTGATCAACTACGGTGACACGATGACCCAAGTCATCGTCCTCAACGGCGGCTCCAGCGCCGGAAAGTCCGGCATCATCCGCTGCCTGCAGGCAGTGCTTCCCGACCCCTGGCTGGCTCTGGGCACGGATACGCTGCTCGAGGCGATGCCGGCGGCCATGCGGGCCTCGGACGCCGGCATCGAGTTCGCGCCGGACGGGACGATCGTGGTCGGACCGGCCTTCCGGACGCTGGAGGCGGCGTGGATCGCGGGAGTCGCCGCGATGGCCCGGGCGGGCGCCCCGATCATCATCGACGAAGTCTTCCTCGGCGGAGCAGGCTCGCAGGCGCAGTGGCGCGAAGCGCTAGGCGACCTGCGAGTGTTGTGGGTCGGCGTCCGCTGTGACGCCGACGTCGCCACGGGCCGGGAGGTGGCACGCGGCGATCGGATCGCCGGCATGGCCGCTTCCCAGGCCGAAGTGGTTCACCAGGGCGTGACCTACGACCTCGAAGTGGACACCACCCACACCGAAGCGATGCAGTGCGCGCGAACCATCGCCGCTTACATCTCCGAACTCGCCGGGAACGAGTAGGTCCGGCCAGCCTCAGCCCGAAACGTCACCAGCCCCTCCGGCCCCGCCAACGGCGACCGCACCGTCAGCTCGCCGGTCGTGTCCGGAGTCAGCGCGAACTCGGTGGCCCGGCCATCAGCCCACGCGATGTCCACACGAACGCCGCCCCGCGCCCGCAGCCCCGTCACCGACCCACTCGGCCACGCCGCCGGCAGCGCGGGCAGCACCGCGATCTCGCCAAGGTGGCTCTGCAACAGCAACTCGACCACACCGGCGGTGGCGCCGAAGTTGCCGTCGATCTGGAACGGCGGATGGGTGTCGAAGAGATTCGGCAGGGTGCTGACGGCCAACTGCTCGGCGAGCATGCGGTGTGCGTGGTCGCCGTCGTGCAGCCGGCCCCAGAAGTTGATTTTCCAGGCCTTGGACCAGCCGGTGCCGCCGTCTCCCCGAGCGCGGAGGCTGGTGCGGGCCGCATCGGCCAGGTCCGGCGTCCGCCGCGGATCAATGGCGTCGCCGGGGTGGAGGGCGTACAACTGCGAGACGTGGCGGTGCTGGTTCGCCGGATCGTCGAGGTCTTCCTTCCACTCCTGAAGCTGTCCCCAAGACCCGACGCGAAGTCCCGTTGCCAACTGCGAACAGGCGGTCTCGAGCCGACCACGGAAAGCCTGGTCGTCGTCGAGGATCCGCGCCGCCTCGATGGTCAGCCGGAACAGGTCCCGGATGATCTGCTGAGCCATCGCCGTCCCGGCCGTGTACTCACCCTGCTCCGGCGAGAAGCTGGGCGTCGCCACGAGCAATCCGTCCCGCGGATCACGCCGCAGGTTCGCAAGCCAGAACTCCGCAGCCTCCCGCATCACGGGATAAGCGCGCTCGCGCAGGAAATCCTCGTCCAGCCCGAAGTGGTAGTGCTCCCACAGGTGCCGGCACAGCCAGGCCGCCGCCTCCGGGAACCAGAACGCCTCCGGCCAGTCGTGCACGCCGGTGTAGCCGAACGGCGTGGTCTCGTTCTGCACCACCCAGCCCTCGGTCCCGAACAACGTCCGGGCCGAGACCCGCCCCGGCGCCCGCAACGCCTCGATGAAGTCGAACAGCGGCTCGGCGCACTCCCCCAGCGCACAGGGCTCGGCCAGCCAGTAGTTCATCTGGAGGTTGATGTTCACGTGGTAGTCCGCGGCCCACGGCGGCGTCGGCGACGCGTTCCAGACGCCCTGCAAGTTCGCCGGCAGGCTGCCCGGCCGGGAGGAGGCGATGAGCAGGTAGCGGCCGTGGTCGAAAAAGAGCCGTTCCAGGGCGCGGTCCGTTTCGGGGCTGGATGCCGGCGTGCCGTACGCGGCCAGGAGTCGATCTGTCGGGACGTCGGCGGGCAGGCTGCCGCCCAGATCGAGGACGACGCGATCGAACAGCGCGCTGTGATCGGCGATGTGGGCCGCGCGCAGGTCGTCGTAGGACGCGGCCGACGCCTTGGCGATCAGCTCGGCGACCGGGCCTGCGGGATCGACACCGGTGCGGTAGTCCGGATATGCGGCGGCGTAGTCGGTCGCGGCGGAGAGGAACAGCACGAGGCTGTCGGCGCCCTCGACGGTCAGGCTTCCATCCCCGCCAATGATCCGACCTCCTTCGGTCAGCACTTTGATCCGAGCGGCGTGACGCAGGCCGTTGTCGTCCAGCGCTCCCTCGATGACGATGGTGCTGTCTTCGACCCGGACCTGCGTGCTGTCGATCCCCGGTTCGTAGCGCAGAACGCAGTTCAGCGCGCCCGGACGATCTGCGGTGATCAGCCCTGCCAGGACGCCGGCCGGCGCGCTGACGAAGTACTCGCGGACATGGCGAATCCCGTCGGCGACGAAGGAGACTCCGGCGAGCGCGTCCGAGATGTCCAGAGTCCGGCGGTAGTCCGTGACGTCGTCCGCGTCCTGGCCTGGGAACTCGATGACCAGCTCACCATAGCTTTGGAAGCTCCCGAAGCCGGTCTTCGGCTGGCCCAGCAGCTCGGTGACGACGGCGTTGGGGGCGAAGCCTTCGGCCTGGATGTGCCGGCGTGCTTGCTCCAACGCACCCGGGCGGGGCGCGCGCCAGTCGCCGTGGTCATACCCCGGATGTCCGGGGCCGCCGGTCCACAGCGTCTTCTCCGTGAACTGGATCCGCTCGACGGCGACGCCGCCGAACACCATCGCCCCGACCCGGCCGTTCCCGATCGGCAGCGCCTCCCGCTCCCAGTCGCGGGCGGGCGCGTCGTACCACAGCAGGTGCTCCATACATCCGATCTTTGCGTATCGGAGTGCTGGAGCACCATGCAGTCTTGTCAGGCGTACACAGGAGTTTCCACCGCGGCCCGATCCTCCGCGAGGAACCGCCGCCCCGCCAGCTGAATCAGCACCGCCGCCCCGACACCGGCCACCGCCGTCACCGCCGCCGTGCCCAACCCCGCGCGGTCCACCACGAACCCGGTGATCGCCGACCCGGTGGCGGCGCCCACGCTGAACAGCGTGATCAGCCACGCGAACGCCTCGGTCGCGGTCCCGGCCGGCGCCAGCTCGCCGGTGAGCATGAACAGCACGGTCAGCGACGGCGCGAAGCACAACCCGGAGGCCACCATCACGACCACCATCAGCGGCGGCGACGGCACGAACAGCAACAGCGCATAGGACGCACCAAGGCAGATCCGCAGCACCAGCAGCTGACCCGGCGCCGACCCCCGCCACTTGCGCGCGCCGTAGGCCAGCGCCCCGAGCAGCGACCCGAAGGCGTTGATCGCCATAAAACTGCCCGCACCGCCGGGGAACGCATGGTGCTCGGCATAGTCGACGAGGACGACGTTCAACGTGCCGATGGCGATGCCGATCCCGATCAGCGACGTCAGCAGCACCACCAGCGCCGGACTGCGCAACGGCCCGAGCCAGTGCGCCTCCCGCGGCTCCGGCCGCCACCGCCGCACCGGCCCCGCCGTGGCCACCACCAGCACCCCGACCGCACCGAGCCCGGCACCCAGCCACAACGCCGCCACCGGCGAAGCCCACGCCACACACCCGGCCACCACCAGCGGCCCCGACACGAAGATCAGCTCCTGCGCCGCCGAGTCCAACGCATACGCCGACGCCAGCCGATCAGCCGGCACCAGCGACGGCCACAGGATCCGGATACACGGCTCCAGCGGCGGCGCGGCAGCCCCGGCCAGCACCACCCCGACCAGCACCGCAGCTCTGTCGCCTGGCGCCAAGGCCAGCACCGCGAAACCCACCCCGGAAGCCGCGGCCGCCGGCACCAGCACCCTGACCTGCCCGACCCGGTCCACGAGCCGCCCCAGCACCGGCCCCCCGACCGCTGCCGACACGGCCAGCGCGCCGGAGGCGATGCCGACGAAGCCGTAGTCCAGGCCGGAACGCCGCAATGCGAGCGGGATCATGAGGATCGCCATGCCGCCGGGTAGCCGGCCGACCAGGGAGCCGGCGAGGAGGCGGGTTATGAAGGGCAGGCGGAGGAGAGCGAGGTAGCCCACGGGAGTTCCTTGCGGTCGAGACGGCCGAACGAATTCTTTAGCCGCGTTCGGGGCAGGCGTCGCCTACGGGTGGCATGGTCTCATACGGGGCGGTAGGGAGTGGTAGTGGGTTTTGGGTGTGACGGGGGTTGGGGGGTGGGGAGCGGGCGGGGCGGGCGGCGAGCGGCACGTTCGCCGGGCGGCGGCTGAGGCGCGGAGCTTCGGCGCCACGCCCACGTGCGGCGTAACTTCGCCAGCGATTCGCGGCTCTGCCATTGACGCCCGCGGCGGTCGGCGCCGACTCTGGGTTTGGTTTGAGGGCGCGCGCTCCTCGGCCACGTCCGCGCTGGTGGTGTATGAGATGGCCAGCGGGTGATCCGTGTTCAGGTTAGGCGATCAGGGCGGCGGGTTCGGTGATCGGCTCGCGGTCGGTGTCGCCGATAGCGAGGCGCCTGAATCTTGGCCAGGACTTCCAGGCCCGTGTAGCGGCGGCCTTCGGCCCATCGTCGTTCTGCTCGGCGAGCACGGCGCCTACTAGGCGGATCACCGAGTCGCGGTCGGGGAAGATGCCGACGACGTCGGTGCGGCGGCGGATCTCCTTGTTCAGGCGTTCTTGCGGGTTGTTGGAGCGGATCTGCGGCCAGATCTCGTGGGGGAAGGCGGTGAAGGCCAGCAGGTCGGCTTTGGCCTCGTCCAGGTGGGCCGCGGCCTTGGGGAACTTGGCTTCCACAGCGGCGACGACCTGCTCGCACTGGGTGTGCACGGCGTCGGCGTCGGGTTGTTCGAAGATGGTGCGCAGCAGCGTGGCCACCCAGGGCTGGGCGGTTTTGGGGACCTGGTTCATCAGGTTTCTGGCGTAGTGGGTGCGGCAGCGCTGCCAGGCCGTCCCACCGATGGCGGCGCCGATGGCCTCGACCAGGCCACGGTGCGCATCGGAGATGACCAGTTGCACCCCCGGGGCAGGCCGCGGGCGGTGAGCGAGCGCAGGAACGCCAGCCAGCCGGCGCCGTCCTCCGCGCTGGCGACGTCGATGCCGAGGATCTCCCGCATCCCGTCGCCGTTGACGCCGACCGCGACCAGGGCGTGGACGGTGAGCACCCGGCCGTTCTCCCGCACCTTCTGCGTGAGGGCGTCGATCCACAGCACCGGGTAGGGCCCGGCGTCCAGCTGCCGGTTCCGGAACGCCGCGACCTGCTCGTCCAGATGCTTGGCCATCGCTGAGACCTGCGACTTGGACAGCTGGGTGACGCCGAGCCCGGCGGCCAGCCGTTCCACCCGGCGGGTCGAGACGCCCAGCAGGTAGGCGGTCGCGACCACACTCATCAGTGCCTGCTCGCACCCGGCGTCGGCGCTCCAGCAGCCAGTCCGGGAAGTAGGAGCCGGTGCGTAGCTGGGCACCGCCAGCTCGACGCTGCCCACTCGGGTGTCCCACGGGCGGGTGCGGTAGCCGTTGCGGGAGTTGGTGTGCTCAGGGCTGACCTGGCCGTACTCGGCGCCACAGAGTGCGTCGGCCTCGGCGGACATCAGCGCCTCGGCGAACGACTTGACCATCGCCCGCACCATGTCCGGCTCGGCCGCGGCGAGTTGCCGCTCGAAGTCGTCCCCGGCAGGCACACTGGACAGAACGGTCATCGTGGTGATCCTTTCTTCGAGTTCTTGGTCGTTCTCGAAGGATCACCCGATGGCCGTCTCACATCCGGGAGACACGCCCCAACAGGGACAAACCCGTACACCACTTCCCAGGACGCAACCCGCTCCCCCCTGTTCTCCAGACTCCGGCATGTCTCATGAGACACGACATCAAGGTTGCCGGCATGGCTTTGGCGCCCACGTCCTTGCCGCCGCCGGTGAGCTCGTTCGCTTGCCGCCGCGGGTCAGGTTGGGCAGCAGGACAGCGAGGGGTGACCCGCGTTGTGAAGCTGCCTTTTCATTCCTCCTCTTCCTCTTCCTCGCCGCCGCTGAGTGCGAGGGGATAGATGCGAAAGTGGAGCTGCGGGTTGTCCAGGTGCGGCAGGGCGGGTGGAGCCGATCGGCCGTCTAGCAGGGTCGTCAGTAGCCGAGTCGGGTCGATGGTCGCTTCCGCGTAACGAAGCAGGTCATCGTCGGCGACGTCCAGCCATGCGTCGAGCTGATCGTCGGTCAGTCCTTCGGGCCAGTCACGAGGATCGTCGATGCTCATCGCGGCGTCCTCCCTTCAGTGACGTCGGCCAAAGCCGCGCGCAGTGCCTTGCGGACCTTTTTCAGCTGATCGGTGATTTGCTGCGCAGGACAGCCCAGCAGCTCACCGATCTCCACGTTGGTGAAACCGTCGCGGTGAAAGGCCCAGACGATTGGGGCCTGGCCGCCTAGTCGTGCCAGCGTGTCAAGGACCGTGAGGGTCACCGGGGTCAACTCGCCGGGGTCGGCGCCAGGCTGGGCCTTCTCCCAGAGAAGGCGGATCGAGCTGGAGCGCGAGCGCAACGCGACTTGGTTGCGCGATCCAGGGGGCCGTCTCCAGCAGTTGATAGCCACCTTGCGAAGCCAACCGGCCGGATTACGGACTTCCTGCCATTTCTCGGGGCGGGTATTGAGCTCTGTCCAAGCGGCGAGAAACGCTTCCTGCGTTGCGTCCTGTGCGTCGAGTAGCGGGGCTCCGCAAACCAAGAGGAAGCGCACCACCCGAGCGTGTTGCTGTTCGCAAAGTTCGAGGAAGGCCTCGCGCATGCCGGCCAGGATGCCATGCGGGTCAGGCAGGGGACGAGGAGTACTCCTGCCGGTCGACTCATATCCGTCAGGCTCCATCGGCATAGTCACTTCGATTGTTGACCTGCTCGTCGCCGACTTCGATCAGGAGGCCGTTCTCGCCGAGGTCAAGCAGCCTGCTTCCCGGAGGAAGGATCCGTAGGTGCTCAATCCGTGCGTTCTCGCGGGCGCTCTGGACTTTCATCCGCGCCCAACCGCTAACGGCCGTGGCTCCAGCGGTCAAGGCAGCCGCTGTCACGACGGGATCCATGCTGTTCGTCCAATCCCGGCCGGGTCCCCGAGGGAGGATCCCTGGGACGCGCGTTGCCGTGTCAGGGATATGTGGCCGACAGCCTCATGATCGGGAACAACAGGGTGATGATTTTTTGAATAGGCCGACACAGCACCTCACAGAGGATGGCCTTGACCAATGGCCGCAGGGCAACGGCTGTCATTCGCGGTTCGACCTGGCCAGCTCTAAAGGCACGACGCTGCCGCCGCGGACCGATTGTTGTCCGCGCAGCGTCGCGTTGTCCGCGTGCAGTGCGCCGATGACGCTGGCGGCTGCCGCGAGGCGCTTCTGGAGCTGCCCATTGGCCTCGTTCGCCTTTCTCAGCTCACTGCGCAGGCTGTCGACCTGCGCTTGGCGCTCGCAGGCCCGGTCGCCCCTCCGCTGGTCCCGTCCGCGGCCCCCATGCCGGGGAGCGAGCAGGGCGGTGAGGATGCGGAGGACGTCCGTGCCGCGGTCGCAGAGCTGCGTGAGGGGCAGGAGCGCATCGAAGCTCTGCTGCGCCAGCTCCTCGACGGCCGCGACGAGTAGCCCGAGCTGCGGATGAAGGCTGGGGTGGTCCGAGTTGACGGACCGCCCCAGCGTCGTGGGTCCAGAGCTCACCGCCGGTGGCGAAGTTTGGCGATCTTCTGGGCCGCTTCGGAGACGATCATCAGGCAGGTCAAGATCACGACTGCCCAGGTCGTCTGGCCGTGGGTGTGACCGCTGGCGACCCATCCGGTCAGTCCGGGAGCGGTGATCGCGGCCGGGCTGTTCGCGGCCATCGATTTCGCCTTGCTCAGGTGGCTGCTCAGCTTGTCGAGATGGACGGCAGGCATGTGGTGCCGGGTGCAGGCCGACTGTTGGGCGTCCGGGATGTCAGCGGATGTGACATCGTGGTGGTGGGTCATTGTTCCTCTCCTAAGGGGATCTGGTCCGGGCCCGCCCGCTCTCATCAGGTGTCCAGCCGGGGAGAGCAGGCGGGCTTTCCGCCGTTAGCGGTCGATGATCATGCGCACGACCTCGATGAAAGTCGTGATCACCCCAATCCGAAGCAGCCCCCTGCGGCGCAGCTTGCGATCAACGAGGACCGCCGCGAGCCCGAACCGATCCGCAGTGCTGAGGGTGCCGGCCGGATCCGGCTCCGTGGCAGCCCCGCTGGCGCGCCTGTCAGGACGAGGGCTTCGACGCTTGCCGGAGGCCGCGGTGGTGCCCTGTTCCATCGCTTCCTCGGCCGCGTTGGGGTCTTCGGCCAGGCATCGCAGCGCCTCGCGCCGCAGCGTGTCGATCGAGGCGGCGGGGGTGCTCGGCAGCCGGTTCATCACGTCGTCGAGCTGATCGAGGCGGTTGCAGATGTCGCAGTCAGGCTGCTGTGCCCGGTGAGTGTGGGTCATGGTGTGCCTCCCTCCAGGCTGATCGAATGACCGGGCTGCTTGGTCTCCAGGTGGTTCTCAAGCTGGGCGATCGCGCGGGACACGTTCTTCGTAACGCTCTCCGGTTTGATCCCGAGGATCTCCGCGATCTCCTGCCGGCTCAGGCCGCCCCACCTGTTGAGGACCAGACACAAACGCGGCTCGGGGCTCAAGACCTTGTTCATCGCGGTGACCAGCTCCATCACGTCCAGCATCGCGTCAGAGCCCACGGTCTGCGCTGCCGTGGTCCACTCGGTCCGGTCGGGGAACTCCTCGACGAGGTCTTCGCGGCGTGTGGAGTGACGGCGCAGATGATCTCTTGCCAGGTTCGCCGCCACCGTCGCCAGGAACGCCGGCGGGTTCTTGACCTCCTTGCCTCCGTGAAGCACGACATAGAACTTTGTGAAGGTCTCCTGCGTGAGCGTCGCTGCGTCCGCGAACCTGCCCACCATCTTGAAGATCAGCGCTTGAATCTCACGGATCATCGGGTCGGTGTAGTAGCGTTCGAACACTTCATCCGCCTCGGCGGCGGACGGCGGGGACTCGTTCCTGGACTTGCGAACGGTCATGTGACCCCCAACTCCCCCCGCCCCGCGGGGGTGTCTTGGAACGGCGGGACACCGCCGACGTAACTGCCCATGTGTTTCCCGACGGTTCAGCGAAGCCGAAAGTGGACTGACCCCACAACCTCAACCCCCAGATGGGCTTTGGGGCATTTCGCCCGACCGGATTCGCATTGCAAGACCGTGTCATGAGCGCGGGGACATCCCCCGAAGCCCCCGGCCTGCGGCGCGACAGGTCCATGGCCTTCGAAGGCGTGCAGTAGGCCGCCGGCGAAGTCGATGTCAGCCTTGTCGAACTCGTCGATCTGCAACACCTTGGGGCCGCGTCCCGAGACGGACATGTCGGCGGGCAGGCGGAGCGTCGTTCAGGTGCTGCGCAGCACGAGGGCTTCTCGGGGAGCGGGACGACAACAGCTGAGTCCGGCATGGCTTGGCGGCGAAGCGTGGCGTTCTCGGCGAACAAGGTGACGATCGCGGTTGTGCATGTCCAGCGACAAAGACACGACCGAGGCGGCGCGAGGTCCGCGCTTCGAGATCGAGTTGGATCAAATCCCCGGATCGACCTTTGGAAGCCCGAGATCACTCATGCCGGCCAAGGCTCCGATCATGAATTCCAGGCCCCAGGTTGCGTCGACGACGCGTGAGTCCGCCAGCCGACGCAACTGTTGAGCCGTGGGGTCTTCGGTGCTGCTTCGTCTGCCCGCACTGGCTGCCGTATCGAGCGATGCAGCGTGGCGGGACAACGCCTTCTTGATCGCCTCATGTTCCGCTTCCGGCGCAAAGATCACCACGATGTCGTCGGGATCGAACGGCAGATCGCCAACGCATCGCCACTCGCGCTCTCACCAGAACTCCTTCCTCGTTCCGGTCGACGGCCATGTCCCCATCTGCTCCATGAACGGCGTCAGCTTCAGGATTGGCTCCTCGACGAGGTGCGGCGTGATCATCAGCCCTTCCTCCTCGAGCCAGTTGGCGTCGCTAGCTGCCCGAACAAGCTCCTCAACTGCGCGGGTCAACCAATCACCCCGTGAGCTGCCCGGCGTCATGTCGAGATACCAGACCGGGTTGCACCCGTGCTTCCTGGCGAACGCGGAGCCCAACGAGAGCCCCCGCTCAGGGCCACGGGATGTCACTCGGACGAGACACTCACAGACCGTCTGGAGAACCTTCAAGGATGGGGGACCCCCTCCGCCTTCGCATGAATCGCGTGCCAAGCCCGCCCCCCGCCACCAGCAGCCCACTCATCCAGCACCCCCCGCGCCGCGCCCTCATCCGGCGCCGCCAACAACACGTCCCGCGCCCCGCTGACCGCCGTCCGCTCGACATCGATCGAGCCCTCGCTACAGCACTGGCAATGGAACTTGATGCTGTCCACCGGCTCCATCGCCAGATCGCGGGCCGTAAACGCCTCGCTGAGCGCTTCCATGTCCGCTTCCTCAGGCGCGGTCACCTGCGCGCGCCACGTCGCGGTATCCGAGGCCTGCCACAGTGCCAGCTCGTCGAACACCGGATAGGAATGCTCGCCGACCAGCCGTTCCCCGTTCGGAGCGCCATCATGAACGACAATCTCGCCGAAGCGCCGATCAGTGAACGGCACCGACAACACCCGACCCCGCGTCGGGCAGATCCGCCGTACCCACACCACTTCAGCGTCGCCCTCAGGATCCAGCCGCACGCAGGCCATGCCGAAGCCGTCGTCGATCTCGCCCTCGCCCGGCTTGAGCGCGATGCCGAACTGCGCCCAGGCGCGCCGCGCGGTGGCCCAGTCGCGGACCATCGTGGCGGCGATGCCCAGGTTCCAGAAGGCGGGTTCGCCCTCGGCGTCGCCGGCGCGGGCCGCCGCCTGCTTGCCGATCTCGTAGGCCTTGTCCCAGTTTCGCAGGAACTTGTGGTACAGGGCGGCGTCGAACCAGAGCACGGGGCTGAACTCCGTGTCCGGATACACCGCCAGGAATTCTTCGTAGCAGGCCGCGGCCAGGGCCCAGTCGTGGGCCTCGGCCGCCGCTTCCCCGCGTTCCAGCAACGCCACCGCTTCCTCGCGGGAGAGTCGCGTCTCGCTCATCAGCCACCCCATGATCCCGATTCGCCGAAGTCGTCAGCCTAGCGGGCCGGAGGCGCCGCGCAACCGGGGCTTGCCCCGCTTTTTGCCGTCGGTCCCGCCATCGTTCCCCCAGTTTGGCCAGTCGGCGGCGACTTAATCAGGCCGACAGGGGTACCGGTGCGCATATCGGGCGGGGCTGGTGTTGTCATCGGAAGTCCCGGGCCTTGCGGGGGACTCCGGCCCGCAGTGGTTCGATCCGGCCGGCGACCACGTTCACCGCTCCGTCCGTCCGTTCCAGCGTGCCGTGGATCAGCAGTGCGCCGTGGCCGAGTGCGACCCTTCGTTGCCGCTCCCACAGCGGCGCCGGGCAGATGACGTTGATCAGGCCGGTCTCGTCCTCCAGGCCGAGGAAGCAGGTGCCGTGCGCGGTCGGTGGGCGCTGGCGGTGGGTGACCAGGCCCGCGACCCGTACCAGGCTGCGGTTGCGGGTGGTCTTCAGGTCCTCGGCCGGGATCACGCCGCGTAGGGCGAGCCGGGCCCGCAGGTGGCTGATCGGGTGGTCGGCCGGGGTGGTGCCGGTGGCCCACAGGTCGGCCAGCGTGGTCTCCACCGGGGTGAGCGGGTCCAGTTCCGGCACGGTGCCGCCGGGTGCGGTGCCGGGCAGGTGGCCGGCGGTGGTGCCGGCCAGTGCCCCGGCGGTCCACAGGGCCTCGCGCCGGTCCAGTCCGAAGCAGCCGAAGGCGCCGGCGGTGGCCAGTGCCTCCAGGGCCGGCCGGGACAGTCCGGTCCGGACGATGAAGTCCTCCAGGCCCGTGAACGGCCCGCCGGCGTCCCGTTCGGCGATGACCGCCTCGGCCGCGTCGTCGCCCAGATCGCGGACGCTGGCCAGGCCCTGCCGGATCGCGGGCTGGGCGATCGGCGAGGCGTGCCGGTGCCGCGGCCGGTAGGGGGTGTCAGGGTTCTGCAATGTGGCGTGGGCGCCGGAGGCGTTCACGTCGACCCGTTTGACCTGTACCCCGTGTCGCCGCACGTCGGTGATCAGCGAGGCGGGGCTGTAGAAGCCCATCGGCTGGTTGTTCAGCAGTGCGGCGGTGAAGGCGGCCGGGTAGTACCGCTTCAGGTAGCAGCTGCACCACACGATGTACGCCATCGACACCGAGTGCGACTCGGGGAATCCGTACCCTGAGAAGGCGTGCAGCTTGGCGTAGATGTCCTCGGCGACCTCCGGTCCGATGCCGCGTTCGGCCATCCCGGCCAGCAGCCGCTGTTTCAGCTCGGCCATCCGCTCCGGCGAGCGCTTGGAGCCCATGGCCTGCCGCAGCCGGTCGGCCTCGGCGGCGCTGAACCCGGCCGCCGCGATCGCCATCTGCATGGCCTGCTCCTGGAACAGCACGACGCCCAGGGTCCGCCGCAGTACCGGCTCCAGGCTCTCGTGCGGGTAGGTCACCTCCTCATCGCCGTTGCGCCGGCGCAGGTAGGGGTGCACCGCTCCGCCCTGGATCGGCCCGGGACGGATCAGCGCCACTTCGACCACCAGGTCGTAGAAGCTGTTGGGCTTGAGCCGGGGCAGCGTCGACATCTGGGCCCGGGACTCGATCTGGAACACCCCGACGGTGTCGGCGTCCTGGATCATCGCGTAGACGGCTGCCGCCTCGGGGTCGCCGTCCTGCGGCAGTTCGTGCAGGCCCAGGCGGCGGCCGTGGTGTGCGGCGATCAGGTCCAGCGCGTCGTGGATCGCGCCGAGCATGCCCAGGCCCAGCAGGTCGAACTTGACCAGTCCGGCGGCGGCGCAGTCGTCCTTGTCCCACTGCAGCACCGTGCGGTCCTCGCGGCGGGCCCACTCGATCGGCACCACCTGGGCCAGCGGCCGGTCCACGATGACCATGCCGCCGTTGTGGATGCCCAGGTGCCGGGGCCGGCGCTGCAACTGCCCGGCCAGCTCCAGCACCTGGTCGGGGATCTCCTCGGAGCCGTCCGGCACGCCCTCGTGCGGACCGACGGTGCCGGCCCAGGCGTCGACCGTGCCCGGGGAGTAGCCCAGCACCCGGGCCGAGTCCCGCAGCGCCAGCCGGGCCCGGTAGGTGATGACGTTGCAGACCATGGCCGCGCGGTCGCGGCCGTACTTGGCGTAGACGTGCTGGATCACCTCCTCCCGGCGCCCGGCCTCGATGTCGACGTCGATGTCCGGCGGCCCGTCCCGCACCGGGGACAGGAAGCGCTCGAAGACCAGGCCGTGCCGGACCGAGTCGACGCTCGTGATGCCCAGGGCGAAGCAGACCGCGCTGTTCGCCGCCGAGCCGCGGCCCTGCGCCAGGATGCCCTGCTCCCGGCAGAACTCTGCGATGTCGTAGACGATCAGGAAGTAGCCGGGGAACTTCAGCTCCTCGATGACGTCGAGCTCGTACGCGAGCTGCCGGTAGACCTCCGGACGGGCCGTCTGGGGGCCGTAGCGCAGAGCCGCGCCCCGGTATGTCAGCTCTCTGAGCAGGCTGGCCTCGGTGTGGCCCGGCGGCACCGGGTAGTCCGGCAGCGTCGGGGAGATGGTCGTGAAGTCGAAGGCGTGGTCGGCGGCCAGGTCGGCGCTGAAGGTGACGGCCGGTCCGAACTCGGACTCGGGGAACCGGGCCAGCATCTCGGCGCCGCTGCGCAGGTAGGCGGTGGGCGCCCCGGGCAGCCAGCCGTCCATCTCGGCCAGGGTGCGGCGGGCCCGCAGCGCGGCCATCGCGGTGTGCAGCCGGTAGTCGGCCGGGCGGGCGTAGTGGACGTTGCCGGTGGCCACGGTCGGCAGGCCGTGCCGGGCCGCCAGGTCGGCCAGCAGCCGGTTGCGGGCGTCGTCCAGCGGCTGGTCGTGGTCGGTGAGCTCGACCACGACGTTCCGGCGGCCGAACAGCTCCATCAGCTTCCTGAGTTCGACGGCGGCGGCGCCGGCCCCGGCCGCGGTCAGGCCGTGCCGCTCCAGCGCCTGGCGGACCGTGCCCTTGCGGCAGCCGGTCAGGACGGTCCAGTGGCCCCGCCCGTGCTCGTCGGCGGCGGCCGCGGCCAGGTCTTCGAGGTCGTACACCGGCCGCCCCTTCTCCTTCCCGGCCAGCTGCGCCTTGCCGATCGCGGCGGACAGCCGCCGGTAGCCCTCGGCGCCGCGGGCCAGCACCAGCAGGTGGCTGCCGGACGGGTCGGCGGTGCCGGTGCGGGCCGCGGTCAGCTCCAGGGACAGCTCGGCACCGAACACCGTGGCCAGCTCGGCGTCCTCGGCGGCCTGCTTGTACTGCATGGCGCCGGCGAAGCCGTCGTGGTCGGTGACGGCCAGGCCGTGCAGGCCCAGGCGGGCGGCCTCGGCGACGAGTTCGGCGGGGCTGGAGGCGCCGTCGAGGAAGGAGAAGTGGGAGTGGGCGTGGAGCTCGGCGTAGCGGGGGTGGAGTTTGGCGGTGCGGAGGGGGCCGGGGGCCGGGTCGGCTGAGCCGGACGGCGGTTCGGGGACCGCTTGCTCGGCTTCGCCGTAGCGGCCCCAGGTGAGGCGCTTCTCCAACTCGCGCCAGGGGATGACCGGGTTGAAGGAGCCCATCAGTCGTACACCGCCTCGATCAGCCAGACGCCGTCCTGGACGGCCAGCAGCCAGGCCCGGCCGTCGTCGGTGACGGCCTGGAAGCGGGCCCGCCGCACCGCCGCACCGGGCTCCCACCAGCGCTCGGCCAGCGGCCACGGCCCGGCCCAGGCCCGGATCCGCAGCCGCTCCCGCAGGTCGGGGACCGCCAGCTCGGCGGGCGGCGCGGAGAGCTGGAGACGGCCGGAGACCGCGACCGGGACGCCGTCGCGATCGGTGACGACGGCCGGACGCGGACTGCGGGGCACGTCGGC
>JABFXP010000720.1 GCA_013361685.1 Catenulispora sp. | reverse complement strand
AACGCCCGGCCAGACATGGCCACGTCGACACTCTAAGCACACCGCCAGGTCCCGGTGGCCTTGACAGTCCAGGTCTTGTCCATGATGTCCGTCGCTATGACGTCGATGGTTCCCGACGTCATCGAGGGGTCGACAGTAAACGTCGACACCTGGTCGGGTGCCGCGGTGGTGTTCAGGGAGCGCTCGTTGATCACGAGCGCGCCTCCGCCCGTGTCCGCGTCCAGGTCGGACCCGAGCCCGAACGGGTGCCTGCCTGGTATCGGAGCGCGTCGCACGCTCATTGTGATGCTGAACGGGTAGCGGCTACCCCGTAGGTGCCCGATGATTTCGGCATACCACCACGTTGCTCCAGTTTGAGCGTCGGTGAACGTGTAGCACGCCGTCGCGTCTTGTGGGAGGTTGAAAGTCTTGGCCTCGATGGCACCGAGCGATTTGTTCCCGCCGGGCCAATCCGCTGATGTGATCGAGTCGCTCACGGCGCCGGTCAAGGTAAGGCTCTGCGGCAAAGATCGCGGATTCCCATCGACGGGCTGGCCCGACGAACAGGCCGCTGTCGCCAGCGTGGCAGTAGTACCGATCACCAGCAACGATCGCGCCATCGACAAGGCAGAACCCCCTAACTCGCCGCCGTGAGCGGCAGCTGCTGGGTGAGCATCCTAAGCCAACACCAACAAGGTGGTGAGCTTCAGGACCGCAGTCACCTGGTGGATGGTTCGCCCGGTTCCGGCTTGACAGTGCTCTGATCTGCCTCGACTCTGAGGGTCTGTAGCGCGGACGAGGGGGCGGTGCTCATGGACTGGTTCATGCTGCTGTGGGGTGCGGGGGCGCTTGCTCACGGCGCCGCGCTGGCCGTCAATCTGCGGGGCTACGCGGACCTGTGGATGCGCTTGGCGACCGGGGGTCTGAGCCGGGAACCGGTCCAGCACTTCAATGCCGCCGCGGGGCAGTGGCGCCGCGGGCGTGCCGGATTGGTGCTGGACGTTCGTATGCTGCGCGGCATCGGCGGCGTTCTGGCGGTCGCCGGTGTTGCGAGCCTGTTCCAGGGCTTCGGACTGTTCTAAACGTTCCCTAGGCGTTCCTGCGGCTGGCTACGAGCCGGCGCCGCCCTGTTGACGCGCCATCGCCGCCTCCAAGATCTGCCGCGCGTGTGCCTCCGCGGCGGCCTCGTCGTCGAGCAGGTACGGCGGGCAGCCCTCGGTGTCTGGCCCGTCTGGCCCGTCCGCCCCGCCCGGCTTCTCCCTCAACGCCTCCAGCACCGCGGTCAGCTCGGGGATCTGGTCGGCGCCGAGGTGGTGGGGACGGAGTTCGGTGAGGCCGGTGAACAGGAACGCCACCTGTTCGCCGGGGACGTAGCGGAATTCGAAGTCTGCGAAGCCGGCGACCGCGCCGCCGACCTGGGCGCCGCTGTCGTCGTCCGTGGACGAGCCGCGGGCGGTGCCGCGGGTCAGGGATTCGCCGAAGACGTGGGCGTCCTGGCCGCGGCGGGCGTTGGGGCGGGCCAGGAAGGGGCAGGTGAAGGCCGCGAAGAGCATGCACTCGCGGTGGCCCGGGGGTTCGGGGGAGGGGGCCTTGTTCGCGGCGGTGCGGCCGGCGGTGCGGGCGGCGGACAGGGCCTCGGTCTCGGCGGCGGCGATCACGCGGTACACCGGGCCGGGCGGCATCGGGGTGCCGCAGATCGAGCAGCGGCGCTCGACGGCGCAGATGAGGGTGCGGGCGGTGCCGGTGATGGCGAATGTGGGGCGGCCTTCGGCGTCGCGCGGCGTGATGGCGGGGATCGGGTAGCCGCGCGGGTCGCGGGGCAGGGCGGCTATCGCGGGCGGGACCGGGTTCGGCCGAGGCGTCATGCGGTTATTGAAGCAGGGCGCTGCCGGTCCGTGGCGGGTGCCGGGAGACCACACAGGGTCACGAATCGGTCATCGCTGTGCAAAAGTTGATAACCGATCGGCAACAACCCTTGGCGTGGCCCGGAGATCTCAGCAAAATGCTCTGGTGGCCGGGAGCCGGCAGTTGATTTGCGGCGGGGACAGATCAAGTGTCAGCTCCCCGCCGTGAGTTGGTATCGTCGCGCACTGTCATGGGTTGACTACGGGGCGTCGAGCAGCCGCACCGGCAGCCCGGCCGCCGCCACCGCTTCGCGCATCGCCGCCGCCAGGCCCGCGAACTCCTCAGCCCGCGCCGACGACGACCGGTACGCCAGCCCGATCCGCCGCGACGGCGCCACTCCGGCGAAACGCCGTGCCTCCAGCCCCGAGCCGGGCCGGGCGTCCACCGCGACCGCGGTCTCCGGCAGCAGCGTCACCCCTATCCCGCCGGCCACCAGCTGCACCAGCGTCGACAGCGACGCCGCGCGGGTGCCGCCGGAGTCGCCGGCCCCGACCTCGGCGCACACGTCCAGCGCCTGGTCGCGCAGACAGTGCCCCTCTTCCAGCAGCAGGATCTCGTAGTCCCGAAGCGCCGCCCGCGGCACCGGTCCGCCACCGGCCGGCAGCGTGCGCTCCGGCGCCACCAGCAGGAAGTCCTCGTCGTACAACGGGATCTGCTCGACCCCGGCAGCGCCGGCCGGCAACGCCAGCAGCCCCAGATCGAGCCGCCCCGAGGCGATGCCGTCCAGCAACACCGCCGTCTGCTCCTCGTGGACGAACAAGTCCAGGTCCGGGAACGGCTTCTTCAAGGGCCGCAGCAGAGCCGGCAGTAGATACGGCGCCAGTGTCGGGATCACCCCGATCTTCAGCGTCCCGGTGAACGGCTGACGCGCGGCGGCGGCTTCCTCCACCAACTCGTCCATCGCCGCCAGCACCCGCTGCGCATGCCGTGCCACCCGCTCCCCGGACGGCGTCAGCAGCACCTTGCGCGTGGTGCGCTCGACCAGCTGCGTCCCGAGGTTCTCCTCCAGCGCCGCGATGGCCCCGGACAGGGCGGGCTGGCTCATGCCCAGCACCGCCGCCGAATCCCGGAAGTGCAGATGCTCGGCGACCGTCGCGAACGCTTTGAGTTGGGCGATCGTGGGGGTGCGGAGGGACGTGGCGATGGTGGGGCTCCTGGCGTGCGCAACGGCTGACGACACTGATAGGCCCATTTTATCGCGTTCGCGAAAATTATAGCGAATTGTGATCAATCATCGGTCGGCTCCTGTCCGACCACGACGTCTTGATCTTACTCGGCGGAGCTCGGGCCGCGTATGAGCCGATCGCCTGGTGGCCGCAGGTTTTGAGCTTCTGAGAAGCCCTACGGCCGAACCAGTTTCGTGAGCAGATCGCGGTAGTGCTCAAAACCAGGGTCGTCGGCGTCCGGTTCCTTCGCCGCCTCATCCCACCGTCGCAGCCGCACCGCGTCGGCGGAGTACGGGTCCGCCTCGAAAGCCGCGACCTCCTCCGCCGACATAGGCCCGCCTTGCACCGACAGCGTGTAGACCGACGCCTCGGAGAGCTTGTCGAAGTAGCCGGGTTCCACCGCGCACAGATAGCGCTTCGCAGCCACATGCAGCCGCACCGGCTCCGTGACCTCCGGTCCGAACCACGCCGCGAGCCAGTCAGCTCCCTGATGGCTGTGCCGGTTGTCGCGCCCGGCCATCAGGTCCCGGCCGTGGACCGCGCCGGTGAAGTGGCCGACGTCGTGCAGCAGCGCCGCCGCCACCAGAGCCGGTGACGCGCCCTCACGTTCGGCGAGCGCCGCGGCCTGGAACATGTGCTGCGCTTGCGTGACCGGCTCGCCCAGGTACTCGGCGCCGCCTTCGCCCGCGAAGAGTGCCGCGATCTGGTGCACCGCGGAGTCGGCCGAGTTGGCGGGCTCGGCGGATTCGGCTGGCTCGGCTGGTTCGACGCTGGTGCTCACCCTCGAGACGCTAACGACGGCTTCGCACAGGCGTAAGGCGTGATCGCCTTATGGCCGCCATCAACCCGATGAACGGACCGTCGCCATGAAGTCCTTCGCCCGGCGCGTGATCTCGTCCCAGTCGCCTGCCGCCACGACGTCCGGCGGCACCACCTCGGTCCCGGCACAGACCGCCAGCGCGCCCCGGGCCAGGAACTCGGCGGCGTTGCCGGCGTTGACGCCACCGGACGCGACGAGCGGCACGCCCGGGTACGGACCGTTCAGATCCTTGAAGTAGCCGGGCCCGAAGGCGCGCGCAGGGAAGATCTTCACGGCGGCGGAACCGAGGTCCAGGGCGGCGGCCACCTCGGTCGGGGTCAGCGCGCCGAGGACGACCGGCACCCCGGCCTTGTGCGCGACCGTCGCGACCTCGGGCCGTAGACCGGGGGTCACCAGGAAGGCCACTCCGGCCTCGATCGCCTCGGTGGCCTGGGCCGCGGTGAGCACCGTCCCGGCGCCGACCCGGTGCCCGCCGGCGACGGCCGCCCGCAGGCAGGGGACCACGTTCGGGGTGCTGAACGTCAGCTCGGTCCACGCGATGCCGCCGGCCGCGAGCGCCGCGCACAGCGCCGGCGCGTCGGGGATCGACGGCGCGCGGACCACGGCTATCACCGGTGCCTCGGCCAGTTCTCTGCGGAACTTCTCATGCGGGAGGTCGAAGCTCATAGTGCTGATACACCCTTCTCGGTACGGCGCAGTGCCCGGCCGGGCAGCGCGCCGGTCGGTGTGCCGTCAGTCAGCACCGAGACGCCGTTGACGAGTACTTCCCGAATCCCGGCGGCGGGTTCCCTCGGCTGGTCGAACGTCGCGGCGTCATGCACCGTCGCGGGGTCGAACAGCACCAGGTCCGCGTGGTAGCCGACGCGGACCAGACCGCGCCGGTCCAGCCGGAGCCGCCGCGCCGGCCGGCCGGTCATGTGCTCGACGGTCTCCTCCAGGGTCAGAACCTTGAGATCGCGGCTGTAGTGACTGAGATAGCGCGGGAACGTGCCCCAGGCGCGCGGATGCGGCCGGGCGCCGATCAGCAGGCCGTCGCTGCCGACGGTGTGGGCGGGATGGCGCATGATGGCGCGCACGTTCTCCTCGTTGCCGACGTGGTGCAGGATCGTGGTCCCGAGCCGGTCGGCGCGCAGCAGGTCGAAGAAGGCCTCGGTGCCGGTCACGCCGCGGGCGGCGGCGATCCGCGCGACGGTCTGGCCGACCGCGGCGGC
>JABFXP010000310.1 GCA_013361685.1 Catenulispora sp. | reverse complement strand
CGATCGTTCCCGTTTATTCGTAGTGGGATTTGTTGGAGCGTGCTATGCCACACACCGCAAGACGACGCACCACCCAGACCACCCAGACCACCCGCACCGCCACGGCCGCCGCGCTGGCGACCGTCCTCGCCCTGCTCCTCAGCGTCCTGACCGTCGCCGCTCCCACGGCGCACGCGGCCACGACCACCACCGTCACCGTCGACGGCACCAAGCCCGGCCTCACCTTCGACGGGGTGGGCGCCATCAGCGGCGGCGGCGGCAACTCACGGCTGCTGATCGACTATCCCGAACCGCAGCGCAGCCAACTGCTCGACTACCTGTTCAAGCCCGGATACGGGGCCTCGCTCCAGATCCTCAAGATGGAGATCGGCGGCGACACCAACTCCACCGACGGAGCCGAGGCCAGCATCGAACACAGCCGCGGCGTGGTGGACTGCAACCAGGGCTACGAATGGTGGCTCGCCGCGCAGGCCAAGGCGCGCAACCCGAACATCAAGCTCTACGGGCTCGCCTGGGGCGCACCGGGCTGGATCAGCGGCGGATTCTGGTCCACCGACACCGTGAACTACCTGATGAGCTGGTTCGGCTGCGCGACCCGGCACGGGCTGACCATCGACTACCTCGGCGGCTGGAACGAACGCGGCTACAACAAGGGCTGGTACGAGAGCCTGAAGTCCGCGCTGACCTCCCACGGCTACGCGACCAAGGTCGTGGCCGCCGACAGCGGCTGGGACGTCGCCGACGCCATGGTCGCGGACTCGACGTTCAACAACTCCGTCGACATCGTCGGCGTCCACTACCCCTGCGGGTATCTCGGCAGCTTCACCTCGTGCCCGAGCACCGCCAACGCCCAGAGCCTGGGCAAACCGCTGTGGGCCAGCGAGAACGGATCCGAGGACGCGAACGACGGCGCCGTCCCGGTGGCGCGCGCCATCAACCGCGACTACCTCGACGGGAAGATGACCTCGTACATCAACTGGCCGGTCATCGCCGCGCTCTACCCGAACCTCTACTTCGGCACCGACGGCATGTCGATCGCCGCGCAGCCGTGGTCCGGCGCGTACACGATCGGCAAGACCACGTGGGTCACCGCGCACACCACGCAGTTCACGCAGCCCGGCTGGCACTACATCGACAGCGCGAGCGGCTACCTCGGCGGCAGCCGGTCCAACGGCAGCTACGTGACGCTGAAGTCCACGAACAACACGGACTACAGCACGGTCGTGGAGACCGTCGACGCCACAGCCGCGCAGACGCTGTCGGTGCACGTCACCGGCGGGCTGTCCACCGGGACCGTGCACGTGTGGCAGACGAACCTGAACTCGTCCAGCTCCTCGGACTACTTCGTGCACGCCACCGACGTCACGCCGTCCGGCGGGTCGTACTCGCTGACGCTGCAACCCGGCTACGTCTACACCCTCACCACGACCAGCGGTCAGGGTAAGGGCACCGCGACGTCGCCCGCGCCGGCCTCGCTCGCGCTGCCGTACTCGGACGACTTCGAGACCGCGGCGGCCAGCACGTCGCCGAAGTACTTCGCCGACATGAACGGTGCCTACGAGACCGTGGCCTGCGGCGGCGGCCGTTCCGGCACCTGTCTGCGGCAGATGGCGCCGACCACGCCGATCCGCTGGACCGACGAGGCGAATCCGATGCCGTACACCATGATGGGCGACTTGAGCTGGGGCAACTACACCGTCGCGGCGGACGCGCTGCTGGAGCAGTCCGGGAGCGTGGAGCTGCTGGGCCGCGTCAACCAGCAGGGCCGCAACAACAACGGGCTCAACGCGTACCACTTCCGGGTCTCGGACAGCGGGGCGTGGTCTATTCAGCGCACTGACACGTCGTGGAACTCCACCACCTTGGCCAGCGGGACGGTGGCCGGGCTGGGCCTGAACACCTGGCACCGGCTCGCGTTCCAGATGCAGGGTTCGACGTTGACCGCCTCGATCGACGGCAAGACCGTCGGCAGCGCCACCGACGCCACGTTCACCAACGGCCAGGCCGGACTGGCCGTGACCGGGTACCAGACCGACGAGTTCGACAACTTCGCGCTGACGCCGGGCAACGGCTCCGGCACGCACCTCGGCCCGATCGCCTCCGGCATCGCCGGCAAATGCGTGGACGACAACGCCGGCTCCACCGTCGACGGCACCCACGTCCAGCTGTGGGACTGCAACAGCTCCGCGGCGCAGACCTGGTACTGGGCCAACGGGCAGGTGCAGCTCGGCGGCCCGGCCGGCAAGTGCCTGGACGTGACCGGCGCCGGCACCGCGAACGGCACGTTGGTGGAGCTGTGGGAGTGCAACGGCGGGACGAACCAGCAATGGGTCGCGCAGTCGGACGGCTCGCTGAAGGGCGTGCAGTCCGGACGGTGTCTGGACGACCCCGGGTTCGCCACCGCCAATGGCACCCAGCTGGAGATCTGGGACTGCAACGGCGGCAGCAACCAGAAATGGTCAATGCCATAATCCCCCAATGAGACGAAGGACATGGGGGATAGCAGTAGCCGCCGTCGTCGTCCTGGCTGCGGCCGGGACGACGACGGCACTGCTTGCGTTCGGAGACGACAACAGCGACTACAAGACCCTGCCGACGTGCCAGAAGATCAGCGCGGCGCTGCCCGGCAAACCGGCGCTGACGGTGGGGCAGAACGTGACCGACGCAGAGGACATCCGGGGACTGCATCCGGCGTACACGAACATCCAATGCAAGAACGACGACGACGACGTAGCCGTCGAGCTGCATCAGGCGAGCAACATGGACCTGTACACCATGCATGCGTACCCGGACAAGACCGTCCACGACGGCAAGCAGCGGGCCACCGAGATATTCACCCATGTGACAAGGGGATTCGACGAGCTGAAGCCGGGTGTGCGCTTCGGAACGTTCACGTACACCAATACGACGTGCACGGTCGTCACGCTGAAGCGGAACGCGACCGTGCAGGTGAGCGTGCCCAATCCGCCGACGCACTCGCTGGACCAGTGGAAGGCCGCTTGCCGCCAGATCGCCGAGACCCAGGTGCCCAAGGTGGTTGACGCGGCTCTCGGGTAAGCGTGCTGGCGGGGATCACCGCTAAGGCGACACCAACCCGGCCTCGTAGGCCGTGATCACCAGCTGCACGCGATCGCGGGCGCCGAGTTTCGTGAACAGCCGCGCGACATGTGCCTTCGCGGTGGCCGCGCTGATGTACAGCTCCTGCGCGATCTCGCTGTTGGACAGGCCGCGGCCGACGAGGGTCAGCACTTCGCGTTCGCGTTCGGTGACGCCGGTCAGCAGCGAGTCGTCGACGCCGCGCGGGCGGGCCGGCTCGGGCCGGACGGCGAACTCGGCGATCAGCTTGCGGGTGACGCTGGGGGCGATCAGCGCGTCGCCGGAGGCCACCACCCGGACCGCGTCCAGGATGGAGTCCAGCGCCATGTCCTTCACCAGGAAGCCGTAGGCGCCGGCGCGCAGCGCGGAGTAGACGTACTCGTCGTCGTCGAAGGTGGTGAGCATGACGACGCGGGTGGCCCCGGCGGCCTCGGTGATCCGGCGGGTGGCCTCGATGCCGTCCATCTCGGGCATCCGGATGTCCATCACGGCCACGTCCGGCCGGTGCTCGGTGACCAGCTTCACGGCCTCGGCGCCGGTGCCGGCCTCGCCGACGACGGTGATGTCCGGGGCGTCGTTGATCAGGACCCGCAGGCCGGAGCGGATGAGCGGCTGGTCGTCGGCGAGGACCACGCGGATCGGGGCGTGGGCTGGGTCGCTGTCCGGGTCACCGTTCGGGACGGTGTTCTCCTCCGGGTCGCTGGTCACTGGGTCACCGCCGGGTTCGGGATCGGATTCGGGTTCTGGTTCTGTTGCTCATCGGGTGCGGACGGTACCAGGACGGCGTCGACGTCGTCCGGGCCGGAGCCGGGTGGTGTTTCAGAGTCCTGCGCCGCCCCGGAGCCGAACACCGTGCCGAACCCGCCGGGAACCGGCAGAGCGGCCCGGACCAGGAACCCGCCGCCGGGCCGGGGTCCGGCGCTGAACTCACCGTGCACCAGGTTGACGCGCTCGCGCATCCCGACCAGGCCGAAGCCGGTGCCGCCGGAGCCCAGCACGCCGACCCCGTTGTCGGACACGGTGACCGTGACCTCGCCCTCCCCGTACTCCACACCGACGTGGCAGGTCCGGGCGCCGGAGTGCCGGACGACGTTCGTCACGGACTCCTGGATGATCCGGTACGCGGCCAGGTCGACCTCGCCGGGCAGCGGCCGGGGCAGGCCGGTGGACTCGACGATGACCAGGACGCCGGCGTGTTTGGTGGAGGCCACCAGCTTGTCCAGGTCCGCAAGGCCCGGCGCCGGGTCGGTGGGCGTCCCGCCGGTGTCGGTGTCGCCGTGCCGCAGCGCGGTCAGGGTGCGGCGCAGTTGCGACAGGGTGTCCCGGCTGGTCTCCTCGATGGCCTGCAGCGCTTTGCGCGCCTCGCCGGGCTGCGTGGCGATGACCCGGTTGCCCATCCCGGCCTGGATGGCGATGATGCCGATGCTGTGCGCGATCATGTCGTGCAGCTCGCGGGCGATGCGCAGCCGTTCGTTGGCCACCGCCTGGTTCGCGGCGTCGGCGCGCTGCCGGACGACGTCGGCCCGGCGCTCCCGGACCGAGTTGCCGGCCAGCCAGGCGACCATCGTCAGCAGCGAGATGACCACCAGGTGCGTGAACAGCAGCGACGAGGAGCCCGGCGGGAAGCTGACGGTCGCGAACAGAGCGCAGACCAGGACCAGGCCGGCGGCTCGCAGGGACGTGCGGCGCGACCAGTGCAGGGCGATGTTCAGCACCATGAGGTCGGCGGCGATGAAGACGTAGTAGCGGGTGTCGCCGGAGGCGTTCACGGTGCCCAACGTCACTTCGGTCAGCCCCAGGCAGGCGGCCACGACCAGCGGCCGCCGCCGCAGCAGCGGCACCAGGATCACGGTCAGCAGCGCCGGCAGCAGGCGTTCCCAGTTGTTGGCGTGATAGGTGTGGACGAATTCGCCGGCTCCCGGCGGGATCTCCCACGTGTTCGACCGCTCGTTGTACAGCCCGAGCGGGTAGGGCCGGTATTGGTTGAAGGGCCGCTGGTTCGGGGCGTTCACCGCGACCAGCACCGCGTACATGGCCACGAGGAAGCCGTCGGTCCACCGGCGGCCACGGGGTGCTTTCTCCACGCCATGATCGTAGACACCGACCGGACCGGCGGCCATCGGCTCGGGGGCTTACATCCGCGGGCCTACCTCGCTGATCGTCATTGCGGCTCGGCGGCCGATGCCGGACTACGTGCGGGCCCGACAGTGTGGTCCCCGTGATCGAGCTGACTGAACTGACCAAGCGCTACGGCGACAAAACGGCCGTGGACCACCTGACCGTCACGGTGCGTTCCGGGACCGTCACCGGCTTCCTGGGCCCGAACGGGTCGGGGAAGTCCACGACGCTCCGGATGATCCTGGGCCTGAACGCGCCCTCCTCCGGCGCCGTCACCGTCGACGGCCGCCCGTTCGCCGCCCGGCCGCGCGGGCTGCGCCATGTCGGCGCGCTGCTGGACGCGCAGGACATCCACGGCGGCCGCTCGGCGATCGCGCACCTGAAGTCCCTGGCCGTGTCCAACCGGATCCCGCTGCGCCGGGTCGGGGAGGTGCTGGAGGAAGTCGGGCTCGCCGAGACCGGGCACAAGCGGATCGGCGGCTACTCGCTGGGCATGAAGCAGCGGCTGGGCATCGCCGCGGCGCTGCTGGGCGATCCGCCGGTGCTGCTGTTCGACGAGCCGCTGAACGGGCTGGACCCCGAAGGCGTGCGCTGGGTGCGGGAGATGTTCCAGCGCCTGGCGAAGGAGGGGCGGACGGTGTTCGTCTCCAGCCATCTGATGACGGAGATGGAGCACACCGCCGAACGCCTGGTGGTGATCGGCCGGGGCAGGCTGATCGCGGACGAGACGCTGGTCGAGTTCGCCCGGCGCGGATCGCAGGCCACTGTCTTGGTCCGGGCGCCGGAGGCGGCCGCGCTGGGCGCGCTGCTGACCGCCGAGGGCGCGGCGGTGGAGCCGGCCGGGGACGGCGGGCTGAACGTGCTGGGGCTGCCCGCGGCCCGGATCGGGGAGCTGGCCTGGCGCAACAACATCATGCTGGCCGAGCTCGCCACGCAGAACGCCTCGCTGGAGAAGGCGTTCATGGAACTGACCGCTGACGCCGTCGAATACGTCGCTGGAGACAACTGATGAGCACCGTGACCACCGCTTCGAAGAGCCCTGTCTACGCTCGGGTGCCGACCGAGCCACCGCCGCGGTTCCGCGATCTGTGCCGGATGGAATGGATCAAGGTCGCCTCGCTGCGCTCCACCTGGTTCGTGCTGATCGCGGCGGCGCTGGCGACGGTGTTCATCAACCTGAACGGGGTCCACTCCGACCTGCAGTACCTCGACAAGGACCTGGCGCATCCCACGGGGATCACGCCGGACGGGCACGTCTGGCACTTCGTCTACGATCCGCTGCGGCGGTCGCTGAGCGAGATCGCCGTGCAGCTGATGATGCTGGGCGGCGCGGCGATCGGGGCGCTGACGATGTTCGGCGAGTTCTCCACCGGCCAGATCCGCACCACGTTCGCCGCCGTCCCCCACCGCGGCAGCGTGGTCACGGCGAAGGTGACGGTGCTGTGCGCCCTCACCACCGTCCTGGCGTTCGTCGTGGCCATGATCTCGTTCCTCGGCGGGCAGGCGATGGTGGCCAGCCGCCACGTGGGGCTGTCGATCACCGACCACGACGCCCAGATCGCGATCGCCGCCTACACCCTGGTGGTGCCGATCTGCGCGCTGGTCGGGATGCTGTTCGGCGCGCTGATCCGGAACGCGACGGCGTCCATCGTCGCCGTGGTGGCCTTCCTCTTCCTGGTGCCGGCGTTCTTCGGCGGGGACAAGTACTACTGGGTCGTGCAGCTGCGGCACCTGTTCCCGGGCAACGCCGAATCGAACCTGACCTTCTGGCCCCACGACCCGTACGACTCGAACGGCAAGTGGCCGGCCAGCCACATGCACTCGTGGGCGGTGCTGGCCGGGTGGGCGGTCGTCTCGATCGCCACGGCGCTGATCGTGGTGCGCAAACGGGATGCCTGAGCGGCGGATCGGCGGTCAGTAATCCGTGCGGGTGTAGGGCTGCGCGAGCGGACCCAGGTCGGGTTCGCCGCGCACCTCTATGTCCAGGGTCTGCGACGCCTCGCCCGCGTTGCCCGGCTCCAGCGTCAGGACCACGACGTCGTTGTCGCCGGCGTGCCACAGCGGGGCCGGGGCGTAGAGGGTGACCTGGGGCCCGCGATCCCACAGCCGGCCGAGCAGGAATCCGTTGAGCCAGACCAGGCACCGCGCCGTGGAGGGGACGGCGAGGAAGGCGTCGGCGGGCTCGGGGAGGACGACGGCCGCGCGGTGGAACGCGGGTCCTTGAGTCGCCGGCGCTTCCCCGGTCGCTTCCGCAGGGTCCTGATCCGCCCCGGCGGTGAGCCCGGCGAGATCGTCCAGCGGCAGCACCCGGTGCTCCCATCCGAACTGGAACTGGTGGTCGAGCCGCACGCCCCCGATGAGGCCTTTGCGGTCGGCCAGGTGCGGGCCGTAGTTGACCCGCCCGAGCGGCTCGACCAGGATCTCCAGGTCCAGGCCCTCGTCCGGGACCTGGAGAGCGAGGGTCTGCTGCGGCTTGTCGCGCTCCAACACGCCGAGCAGTTCGCCCCCGGCGAAGACGTGCGCGAGGTCGCGGACGCCTTCGATCCGCAGCGTGTGGGTCCGGGCGGGACCGGCGACGCGGCGGCGGTAGTGGACCAGCCCGAAGGCGTGGCCGAGCTTCTCGATCGGCTCGGGTGCCGGGTGCCGGACCGGCGCGGTGCCAAGCTGGTCGAGGCGGTCGCGTAGGGCCGCGACCCGCGGCGCTGGGACCGTCTGCGGCACGACGCGCGGCAGCGGGGCGGGCGGCGCGACGTCGGGGAGGTCTACGTACTTGGCGAGGACGTCGCGGAACGCGTGGAACTTGGGCGTGAGCTCGCCGGCCTCCCCGACCGGGGCGTCGTAGTCGTAACTGGTGATCGTGGGCTGATATCCGGGCTCTGCCATCCCGATGCCGGAGTGGTTGGCCCCGGCCCAGAAACCGAAGTTGGTCCCGCCGTGGCCCATGTAGAAGTTGACGGAGCCGCCGTCGGCGAGGATCTCGTCCAGGAGCGCGGCGGCGTCCCCGACGTCCCGGGTGTGATGGGGCTCGCCGAAGTGATCGAACCAGCCGTTCCAGAACTCCATGCATACAGCCGGATCATTCGGCCGCAACCGCCGCAAACTAGCGAACCCCTCAGCAGCCCGCGCCCCGAAGTTCACCGTGGCGAGCACATCCGGCACCATCCCCCCGGCGAGCATCAACTGCTCCGGCCCGTCCGAGGTGAACAGCAAAGCGTCGATCCCGCGCCCGATCAGCCCCTTGCGAAGATGGCCGAGATACTCCGGATCATCACCGAAGCTGCCGTACTCGTTCTCAATCTGCACCGCGACCACCGGCCCACCCCGCGAGACCTGCAGCTCGGCCAGCACCGGCACCAGCTGATCGAACCACTGGTCCACCGCCGCGAGAAACCCGGGATCAGCGGTCCGCAGCCGCACATCCCCGTCAGCGAGCAGCCACGCCGGCAACCCCCCGAAATCCCACTCGGCACAGATGTAAGGCCCCGGCCGGGCAATGACATCCAACCCCAGCTCACCAGCCAGCCGAATGAAACCCCCGACATCCCGCCACCCGTCAAAGCGCGCGACCCCCGGCACCCCCTGATGGAAGTTCCACGCGATATACACCTCGACGGTGTTGCACCCCATGGCCCGCAACCGCTCCAACCGATCCCGCCACAACGCCGGATGCACCCGGAAGTAATGAATCGCCCCCGAGACGATCCGATGCTCCCGGCCGCCCCGCAGGAACCTGCCGCCGTCAATGGTCAACGCGTGCTGATGTGCCACGATGCGATGATCGCGGGCGGGCTGGGGGCGGGGCCATGGATCTTGGTGAGGGGTTCTTGGATATTTGTCACGCCGACAACGAACTCCGCCGGAACATCGTCGGCGACAACCCCACCCGCTGTGTGAACAACCGCGTGAAATACGCCGGATCGTCGTACCCGACCGCGCGGGCGATCTGCACCACGCTCTGGTCCGTCGCCGCGAGCAGGTCCTTCGCCTTCGACAGGCGTACGCGCAGGATGTACTCCTTCGGCGTCGAGCCCGTGGCCAGTCGGACTTCCTCGCGGAGTTGGGTCACCGTCAGCCCCAGGCGGGTCGCGTGGTCTTGCAGGGCGACGGCGTCGGTGGCGTGTTCGGTGAGGGCCCGGACGGCGCGGGATTCGCGCAGGCCCGGGCCGTTGTCGCGGACCGCGGTGATGAGGCGGTGGACCTGGATGCCCGCGGCGACTTCGTGGTGGGGGCCGCCGGTGCGGACGATGGTGAGGAGTTCGCGGAAGAGTTCGCGCAGGGGGCGGGCGTCGCCGAGGGGGACTACGGGGGAGGTGCGGGAGAGGAAGTCGAGGCTTTCGTAGCCGGCGGCCGCGGGGCCGTCGAACAGGGCCCAGGTGATGGTCCAGCCGCCGGTGTCGGGTTGGTAGGAGTGGACCAGGCCGGGGAAGAGCCAGAAGGCCGCGGGGGCTTTGATGGGCAGGCGGGTGCGGGGGCGGTCGCCCCATTCGATCCAGCCGGAGCCGCGGGTGACCAGGTGCAGGGCGTAGCAGTTCAGGACGCGGGCGTCCCAGCGGATGCCGTGTTCGGCGATGGTGTGCCAGCCCGCGCCGTAGATGGCCAGGCCCAGGCGGCGGTGCTCCTCGGCCGGGGTCATGTAGACCGCGTACTCGGACAGCGGCGGCTGCCAGGGTTCGTCCCAGGCAGCCGCCGTGTCGTCGTCCCGGGGTGCGCTCACGCGTCATATGCTCCGTCGGTGCGCAACCTCGCGTCAATGCGCGGTTAACCAGCGGATTCCCCGGCGGGGTGGGCCGCCAGCAGGTCGGCGACGATGCGGGGGACCGCCTCGCCGATCGGGTCGCGGATCACCTCGGTGGCCAGGTGGTCGTACGGGGTCGGCTCGTTGTTGACGATCACCAGGTCGGCGCCGTGGTCCACGGCCACCGCGCACATCGAGGCGGCCGGCTCCACCCGCAGCGAGCTGCCGATCGCCAGGAACACCTGGGAGTTCTCGGCGACCTGCACCGCCTGCCACACCGTGCGCTGGTCCATCTGCTGGCCGAACATGATCGTCGCCGACTTCAGGATGCCGTCGCAGACCGGGCACGCCGGGTCCGGTTCGCCGTTCGCGACCCGCTCCAGGGCGACCTCCATCGTGGTGTGGTACGTGCACTGCACGCACACCACGTCGAACATGTTCCCGTGGATCTCGATCACCTTGCGGGGCGAGGACCCGCCGCGCTGGTGCAGCCGGTCGATGTTCTGCGTGATGATCCGCACCGCGCGGCCGGCGTGCTCCAACTCGGCCAGCGCCTTGTGCGCCGCGTTCGGCTCGGCCTGCCATGCCGGGTTGTCACGGCGCGAGAGCCACGACTTCTTGCGCAGTTCCGGATCGGCCAGGTAGTTCGGGTACGTGAACAGCAGCTCCGCGATCGGGTCGTTGGTCCACACGCCCTGGGGGCCGCGGAAGTCCGGGATCCCCGAGTCGGTGCTGATGCCCGCGCCGGTCAGGACGCCGATCGGGCCGGGGCGGCCGCGCCAGTCGGTGCGCTCGGTGCTCATGGATCGAGCGTAGTCAGTGGTGCCAGGGCAGGGCGACGACGTTTTCCGGCGGCCCGTCGCGCAGTATCGACGTCAGCAGCGGCGCCAGGCCCCACGGCACCACCGCCTCGTCGGTGGCCGCCAGTTCTTCGACGGTCCACCAGCGGTGCCCGGTGATCGCCTTGCGCTCGACCTCGGTGAAGCCGCTCATGTCGAGGTCCATCGAGTCCACGCGGTGGAAGAAGAAGTCCTCCCGGAACACGCCCTTCTTCCAGCCCAGGTCGGCGAAGCCGCCGGTGACCGCGACCAGACTGCCCAGCGCCTCCGGCGCCACCGTCAGCCCGGTCTCCTCCCGCAGTTCGCGGGCCGCCGCCACGTTCACCGCCTCGCCCTCGTCGATGCCGCCGCCCGGGGTGAGCCAGATGAAGTTCCGCCTGCTGCTGTGGAACTTGAACAGCAGCAAGCGGTCTTCCTTGTTCATCAGGAGGATGCGGGCTGTGTGGCGGGCGTAAGGACCCTCGGGCAGCGGCGACATGCTTCTCAGGGTAGCCATGCCCCGCTTTCCCGGACCCGCTCAGACTCGGTCGGACGCGGCCGGACCGGCCAGCCCCCCGACCGGACCCGGTCAGCCCAACGCCGCGATCTGCTCGGTCAGCGCCCCCACCGGCTGGAACGTCAACCCGAGCCGCGCCACATGCTTCCAGCGCAGCACGCCCTCAGCGTCGACGAGGAAGATCGAGCGCTTCAACCCCAGCCCCGGCAAGGCGATGCCGTAATCGCGGATGACGGTCTTGTCCGGATCGGCGAGCAACGGCATCTGCAGGCCGTGGCGCCGCGCGAACTTCTCGTGGCTGTCCAGCCCCTGCGGGCTGATGCCCCACACCTCCGCGCCGACGCCGGTGAACTTCTCCAACTCGTTCGAGTACGCGCACATCTGCTTGGTGCACACCGGCGTGTCGTCCCCGGGATAGAAGGCCAGCACTATCGGCTTGCCGCGGTGTCCGGACAGCGTGAACTCACGCTGCTCGACGTCCGCTCCGGACAGCACGACCGCCGGGAGCGTGAAGTCGGGGGCCGGCGCGCCGAGTTCGGGGGTGGAGGCCATGGTCGATGCCCTTCGTGGGTAAGCGAAGTTACCTGTCGGTAGACAGCATGACGCATCGCGTCCGGATCACCTCGGACGCCGGGCCAGGATGTCCACGACCGGGAACGGCCGCGGCGCGTCCGGCGACGCCCGCTGGATCATCCGGCCCACCTCCTCCAGGCCCGCTTCCTGGAGCAGGGAGCTGAAACGATCGGGCCACCACCGGTACGCGACCACCACCGAGTGGTCGTACGACTGCGTCGGCTGCGACGCGTCGTCCGTTCCGGGAAAGCTGATCAGCAGGTGCCCGCCCGGAGCCAGCACCCGATGGAACTCGGCCAGCACCGCCGGCACGTCCTGCGGCGCCGTGTGGATGATCGCGTACCGGGACAGCACCCCGCTGAGCGAGGCGTCCTCGACGTCCAACGCGTCCGCCGAGCCGACCTCGAACCGCAGCTCGGGGTTCGCCGCCCGCGCCTGCCCGATCATCCCCGGCGACAGGTCGACCCCGAACGCGTCCAGGCCCAGCGAGCTCAGATACGCCGTGATGTGGCCCGGCCCGCATCCCACGTCCGCGACCGGACCGCCGACCTCCGTCGCCAACTCGGCGAACGAGCGGAGCAGCCCGCGTTCCATCGGGTACTTGGACAGGCTGTCGCTGAACTTCGCCGCGTACGCCTCGGCGGCGTCGTCATAAGACTCCCGGACTGGCTCATGAGCGCTCATGGCCTAATAGCTTCGAGCGCCAACAGGGCCACATGCAACGCCAGACACGATTCCACCGAGTCCAGATCCACCGACAGGATCCGCTCGATCCGGTGCAGCCGCTCATAGAACGAGGGCCGCGACAGGTGCGCCGCGTCGGCCGCCGCCGACTTGTTCCGCCCCGACTCCACATACACCGTCAGCATCCGCACCAGGTCGGTGCCGCGCTCGGCGTCGTACGCCAGCAGCGGGCCGAGCTCCCGCTCCACGAACGTCTGCAGCCGCGCGTCGTCGCGCAGCAGGTGCAGCAGCCCGCGCAGCCGCACGTCGACCAGCCGGTGGTACGGGGCCGGCCCCGGCGGCTGCCGCACCGCGGCGTCGGCGACCTGCACCGCCTCCAGCAGCGAGCGGCGGGCGTCGCGCACCGCGCCGACCGAGGTGCCGACCGCGATCACGTAGCCGTCCGCCACCGACGGCGACGTCGGCCGCTCGACCAGGCGGCGCACCCGCTCGGCGAACCCGTCCAGCGCGGCGTCCTCGCGGTCCTGCGGGCCGAGCGCCAGCAGCAGGCCGACGCTGTGCTCGTCCAGGGTGCCGATCAGCGCCGACAGCCGGCGGTCGCGGACGGCGGCGGCGGCCTGGTCGGTCAGCTCCCGCAGCCGGGCCTGGGTCTCCAGCGCGGTCGGGTGCGCCGCGGTGCGCAGCCGCAGCACCAGCCCGACCAGGCGGCGGCCGTCCAGGGTCACGCCCAGCGCGCGGGCCCGCAGCGCCACCTCCGAGGCCGGCTGGCCGTGGGACAGGATCGCGGTGAGCAGCGTGCGGTGGGTCTGCCGCTCCAGGGAGTCGCGGTCCCGCTCGACCAGGCGGTTCAGCGCCAGCGTGGAGGCGGCGCGCTCCAGCAGCATCGACAGCCGGGGGACCGGCGCCGGGTCGTTGCAGATCAGCGCCAGGCGGCCCCAGTCGTGGCCGCGGGCCCCGACCACCGTGGTCAGCCAGCCGGAGCGCTCGTCGTAGGAGGTGCGGCCCAGGGTGCGGACCGAGCGCGAACGGCCCTCCCAGCCGTCGAGCAGCACCGCGGGGTCGGCCCCGGCCTGGGAGTAGGTGAGCACCTGGTGGGCCAGGTTCTCCAGCACCACCGGGCAGCCGGACATCCGGCCGATCTGCTGCACCACCTCGTCCGGGGAGGCGCCCTCGACGGCTAGTTCGGTGAAGGTCTGGTGCACCTCGTCGGAGGCCCGCAGCTCGGCGAGCTGCGCGTCGATGATCAGGCCGTGCACCGCTTCGGTGATGGTGACGAAGCGGGTGTCCAGGGCCAGCGTGATCACCGGCAGGCTGTGCTTCTCGGCGGCGGCCAGCAGCGCCTTGGGCAGGCTGCTGTCGGTGTAGCGGCGGCCCAGCTCCAGCACCAGGCCGGCGGCGCCGAGCTTGGCCAGGTCGGCGACGAAGTCGGCGAGCCGGTCCCGGTCCTCGGGCCAGGCGATGCCGGTGGACAGCACCAGCTCGCCGCCGCGCAGGATGGTGCCGACGTCGACCAGCTCGGTCACGTGCACCCAGCGCACGACCCGGTCCAGGCCGCCGGCGCCGGCCACCACCCGCGGGCCGCCCTGCTTGACCGGGCCGAGCTGGAGCACGTCGGCGACGGTCGGGTACTGCGAGGCGTAGACGAAGCGGCCGGGCTCGGGGCCGGACGGAGCGTCCGGGCCGGTCCCGGCTGCGGCTGCGGACACCTGTCCGTCACGTCCGGACGCCTGCTCGGGCCCGTCGTCGGGCCGGTCTGCGCTGCTCACGGTGGCTCCTGGGGCGTGCGGGACGGAAAGGGCGGTGCGCGCCGGGCCGCCGGTCCGGATCGCGCGCGGAGTTCTTCACCCATTGTTCTTTGCAAAGTGTTCGGAAAGCACCGCTTGCCGACGCACCCTGCCAGGTGCGCCGAGGGCCGCGCAAGAGATTCGGTGTTCTCGACCCGACAAGGCCGTGCTGCGGGATCGGGTTGCGCAGGTCGGAAGTAGGTCGCGATTTCGTTGCGAGGTTCATTCCGCTCGACGGAATCCCTTGTTTCTCGGCCGGATGTCTGTAACGATCCTCACTCGGACCCGGGTAGCGGTGTGCCGAACCGGAAGTGACCGGTTGGTGCGCGGATGCACCTGGCAGGGTGTCAAGGTTTGCAAGCCGTCAAGGGAGAACGTTGTGCACCAGTACATCGGCGGAGGGCTGAGGACCGGGTCGTCGGGAGTCGTGCACCACGTCACGAATCCGGCGGACGGCACCACCGTCACCGATCTCGTACTCGGTGACGAGCGGGACGCCGACCAGGCCGTGGCCGCCGCCCGGGCGGCTTACCCCGAATGGAGCAGGGCGGCGCCGGTCGAGCGTTCGGCCGCCCTGCACCGGCTCGCCGGGATCCTGGACCAGCGCGCCCGGGAGTTCGCCGAGACCGAGTCCCGGCAGGCCGGCAAGCCGATCCGCCTGACCACCGGCTTCGACGTCCCCGGCACCGTGGACAACACCGCGTTCTTCGCCGGTGCCGCCCGGCACCTGGAGGGCAGGGCTTGCGCCGAGTACTCCGGCGACCACACCAGCGCGATCCGCCGCGAGCCGATCGGCGTCGTGGCCTCGATCGCGCCGTGGAACTACCCGCTGCAGATGGCCGCCTGGAAGATCCTCCCGGCCGTCGCCGCCGGCAACACGATCGTCCTCAAGCCGGCCGAGATCACCCCGCTCACCGCGCTGATGTTCGCCCAAGCCTGCACCGACGCGGGCATCCCGGACGGTGTCGTGAACGTCGTCACCGGCCGCGGCCCGGTGGCCGGCGAGGCGCTGCTGGCCCACCCGGACGTGCGCATGGTGTCCTTCACCGGCTCCACCCCGGTCGGCCGGCGCGTCATGGAGATCGCGTCCCGGACCGTCAAGCGGGTGCACCTGGAACTCGGCGGCAAGGCGCCGTTCGTGGTGTTCGACGACGCCGACCTGGAAGCCGCGGTGCACGGCGCGGTGGCCGGCTCGCTGATCAACACCGGCCAGGACTGCACCGCCGCCACCCGCGCCTACGTGCACCGCAGCCGGTTCGAGGAGTTCGTGGCGGGCGTCGCCGACCTGTACGCGTCGGTGAAGCTCGGCGACCCCATGGACCCGGCCACCGACCTCGGGCCGCTGGTCTCCCACAAGCAGCGGGACAGCGTCGCCGGATTCGTCGAGCGGGCGCGTACCCACGGAGCCGAGATCGTGGTGGGCGGGCAGGCCCCCGGCGGCGGCCTGGCGGCCGGCGCCTACTACCGCCCGACACTGGTCACCGGGGCGGCCCAGGACTCGGAGATCGTCCAGGACGAGGTCTTCGGGCCGGTGCTGGCCGTGCTGCCGTTCGACACCGACGACGAAGCCTTCACCCTCGCCAACGACACCCCCTACGGCCTGGCCGCCTCGGCCTGGACCCGCGACCACCACCGCGCGCTGCGCGCCGTGCGCGAGATCGCCGCCGGCTGCGTGTGGATCAACGACCACATCCCGATCATCAGCGAGATGCCGCACGGCGGCTACAAGGCCTCCGGCTTCGGCAAGGACATGTCGTCCTACTCCTTCGAGGAGTACACGCAGGTCAAGCACGCCATGCACGACATCACCGGCGTGGCGCGCAAGCCCTGGCACCGGACCATCTTCGAGCTCTGACCCCTCAGGGCAGCCCCCACCAGCAGTACGCCCCAACCCTCAACCCCACAGGTGATAGGACGGACCCTCGCATGAACGACATATCCCGCGCTCGCGACGAGTTCCTCGAATCCGCCGACCGCTATCCCGAGGCCTTCCGCCGCCAGCTCGGCGCCGCCTCGCGCCGCGGGTTCCTCACCGCCGGCCTCGGCGTGGGCGCGGCCGGACTGCTCGGCGCCTGTTCCACCAAGACCAAGAAGACCGCCGCCGGCACCGACACCGGCAGCGCCGGGACCACCGGGAGCTCGGGCAGCTCGGGGGCCTCCAGCGCGGCGTCCTCGGCCGCGCCGGCGGAGGGCAAGGCCGGCACCGACAAGTCGGACACCGAGAAGATCGTCAACTTCTCCAACTGGGTGTCCTACATCGACGTCGACGACAAGGACAAGAACAAGCGGCCCACGCTGGACAACTTCAAGGCGGCCACCGGGATCGAGGTCAAGTACACCGAGGACGTCAACTCCAACGACGACTTCTTCGCCAAGATCCACCAGCAGCTGGCGGGCGGCCAGGACACCGGCCGCGACCTGATGGTGCTGTCCGACTGGATGATCGGCAAGCTGCGCCAGATGGGCTACCTGCAGCCGCTGAACCTGGACAACATCCCGAACTTCAAGAACCTGCTCCCCGAGGCGCAGAACCCGGCCTACGACCCGGCTCGCAAGCACACCGTGCCGTGGGCGCTGGGCTTCACCCTGATCGGCGTCAACCTGAAGTCCGCGGGCCTGACCAAGGACCAGGCGCAGCAGCTGTCGATCAAGGACATGCTGACCGACACCAAGTACAAGGGGAAGGTCGGCTACTTCGCCGAGATGGAGGACGGCGTCGGCTTCTCGATGCTCGCCAACGGCATCGATCCCGGGAAGTTCACCGACGACGAGTTCGCCAAGGCCGTGGACTTCATCCAGAAGGCCCGCGACAACAACCAGATCCGGCAGTTCACCGGCAACGACTACATCAACGACCTGACCAACGGGAACTACGCCATGTGCATGGCGTACTCCGGCGACGTCGCCCAGCTCGACGACGACAACCTCGTCTGGGTGGTGCCGCAGGAGGGCATGCTCTGGTTCGCCGACAACATGTGCATCCCGTCGCTGGCCGCCCACAAGACCAACGCCGAGAAGTTCATGAACTACATGCTCGACCCCAAGGTCGGCGCGACGCTGGACGACTTCATCAGCTACATCCCCTCGATGACCGGCGCCGACGCCGCGATGAAGGACATCGACGCCGACGCCCTGAAGAACCAGCTGATCTTCCCGGACGCCGCCACCAAGGCCAAGGCGCACGAGTTCATGGAGCTGGACCTGAAGACGCTGGACAAGTACGTCGCCCAGTTCAAGGAAGTCACCGGCTGATCCGGTCCGCGGCCGGCCCCCGGCGGGGCCGGACCGCTGTCGGTGCGCGCCGGCCGACGCCCCCTCGGCCCGCCGCCGCCGGCGACC
>JABFXP010000252.1 GCA_013361685.1 Catenulispora sp. | reverse complement strand
GGGCGCGGCGGCCGCCGTGGCCGGCGGCGCGGCCGGTTCCGGCGCGGAGCCGCCGGCCGGCGCATTCTTGATCCCGGAGCGGGGACCGGGAAGTTCTGCGGATGTCATCACCACCCCCTGGCGGTTCGCTTCTGCGATCGACGCCATTGTGCCCCCACGCCGGGCACTGCCCGCCGATTTCATGGAATCCCGTGCACGAGTCCGCTCGCGGTGGGATATTTCATTACGAGGTGCGCGCTGGGGGAGTCAAGTCGCGCAGACTTCGACGATGTGAGGCTGTCATGCAGCAATTACGCCACCCCGCCCCGGTGTGCCGCGCGAGCGGTCACGAAACCGGCGGCGGGGTGGCCGTCCGCGGGGCCGGTGCCGAACCGGCCGGGACGCGGGACTCTCAAAGCACTGCCTTGTACTGGTCGTTCCCGGGCACCGCCCTGGACGTGAGCCTGTCGCGGCGCTGGCTGGCCGCCGCGGCGCAGGCCCTGTGGGGTGCCGGCGACGACGCCGACCGCCTGGTGCTGGCCTACAGCGAGGTGGCCACCAACGCCGCCGTGCACGGCCTCGGGCCGGTCACAGTATGCGCGCGCATCCACCCCGGCGGCGCGACCTGTGAGGTCGCCGACCGCTCGGCCCGCCCGCCGCAGCCCCGGCACGCCGCCCCCGACGACGACTCCGGCCGCGGCCTGGACCTGGTGGCCCACACCGTCGACCGGCTCCGCGTGACGACGGATGAGGACGGCAAGACCGTCCGCTTCGAGATCGGCCGGACCGATGCCGGGTCCGGAAGAAGTCCGGTGCCGGAGTCCGCCGACAGTCCCCTTCCCGGACCTCCGCGTCCCGTGCCGGTCCCACCTCCGGGCCGGCACCACCACCCCGGTCAGCTGAGAAGCTCCGTCGGCGGATCGGCGGACGGGTCCGCCGACGGAAACCCGCTCCGCGCCCGCCCCGGCCCGATGACCGCCGGTGCCCACGCGCTCGGGGAGTCCGGCGGGTGACCGCCCGGCGCCGAGCGGGCCCGCGACCGGATGGTCCGGTGGTCGCGGGCCCGCCGTCGTGATCCACCCCTTGATCGTCGGGTGGTGCCGCTCCAGCGGCAGGAGCGGCACCACCCGGCGCCGGCCGTCGGGCCGGCGCCTTCCGGGCCGCGAGCCGACCCCAGTACCGCCGCCAGTCGCGGATCGGAATACTACGGTTCCGGCAGTACCGGGTCACCGGCTGTCAGAACCGTCGTCAGTCGCCGGTGTCACCGTCCCGCTCGAACCACGCCGCCGTGTCCGCCGAGTCCGCCGGGGCTCGGCGAGGCCTGTGGCGCGCGGCACGTCAGCGGGACCGGAACCGTTTTCAGTCCTCGGCGTCGCCGTCCCGCTCGAACCACACCGCGGTGTCCGCCGGGATCCGGCCGTCCTCCGCGAGCGGCCCGCTGGCCAGCAGCACCCGGCCGGCGACCGGCGGGTCCACCGGGTCCGGGCCGAAGTTCACCACGCAGGCGAAGCCCGGGCCGCGCTCGAACGCGAGCACGCGCTCCGGCGCCGGCAGCCACGCGAACGGCCCGTCGGCCAGGGCGGCGGACTCGCGGCGCAGGCGCAGACCCGCGCGGTACAGCGACAGCATCGAGCCGGGGTCGGCGGCCTGGCCCTCGACCGTGTAGGCCTTCCACGCCTCCGGCTGCGGCAGCCACGGCGGCGCGGACGCGCCCTGCGGGCTGAAGCCGAACGGCGGCTCGGTGCCGGACCAGGGCAGCGGCACCCGGCAGCCGTCGCGGCCGGGGTCGGCGGGGTTGCGGCCCTTGCGCTCCCACATCGGGTCCTGACGCAGGTCGTCGGGGATGTCCTCGACCTCCCACAGCCCCAGTTCCTCGCCCTGATACACGTACACCGACCCGGGCAGGGCCTGGGTCAGCAGCGCGGCGGCGCGGGCCCGGCGGGTGCCCAGGTCCAGGTCCACCGGGCGGCCGAGGTGGCGGGCGTAGATCGCGAAGGACGTGTCCTCCCGGCCGTAGCGGGTCACCACCCGGTCCACGTCGTGGTTGGACAGCACCCAGGTGGGCGGGGCGCCGACCGGGCCGTGCAGGCTCAGCGTCGCGTCGATGACCTCGCGGAGCTTGTCCGCCTCCCACGCGCAGCCCAGGTAGGGGAAGTTGAAGACGGTGTGCATCTCCTCCGGGCCCAGGTAGCGGGCCAGGCGCTCGGCGTCCGGGAGCCAGACCTCGCCGATCAGCACCCGGTCGCCGGGGTAGGAGTCGGCGACGGCGCGCCAGGCGCGGTAGATCTCGTGCACCTCCGCGCGGTCGGTGAACGGCGTGTCGTCGCCGTCCGCGACGTCCGGCAGCGCCGGGTCCTTCGCCGGCAGCGCGGCGGAGTCGATGCGGAAGCCGTCCACGCCGCGGTCGAACCAGAACCGCAGCACCGCCTCGAACTCCGCGCGCACGTCGGGGTGCTGCCAGTTGAAGTCCGGCTGCGCCGGGTCGAACAGGTGCAGGTACCACTCGCCCGGCCGGCCGTCGGGCTCGGTGACCCGGGTCCAGGTGGAGCCGCCGAAGTGGCCCTGCCAGTTGGTCGGGGGCAACTCGCCGTCGGCGCCGCGGCCGGGGCGGAACCAGAACCGCTCGCGGGCCGGGGAGCCGGGGCCGGCGGCCAGCGCGGCCTGGAACCACGGGTTGGCCGAGGAGGTGTGGTTCGGGACGATGTCGATGACGATCCGGATGCCCAGCGCGTGCGCCTCGGCGATCAGCGCCTCGGCCTCGGCCAGGTCGCCGAACAGCGGGTCGATGACGCGGTAGTCGGTGACGTCGTAGCCGGCGTCGGCCTGCGGGGACAGATAGAAGGGGTTGAACCAGACCGCGTCCACGCCGAGGTCGGCCAGGTGCGCCAGCTGCGCGCGCACGCCGGCCAGGTCGCCGATCCCGTCGCCGCCGCCGTCGGCGAAGCTGCGCGGATAGATCTGGTAGATGGCGGCCGAGCGCCACCACGGGGCCCGGGCCGCCGCTGCGGGCGGCGCTTGGCGGGGCGCTTCGGATTGTTCGAGCGCGGACAAGGGGGAACCTGCTCTCTGTACTCGCGGCAGAGGAATGCGCCGATGCGTGCGGAAAACGACGGGAGGAACTTCAGGGTCCTCAGCCCTTGACGCCGCCCACGGTGAGGCCGGCCATGATGTTGCGCTGGAAGAACAGGAACAGGACGATCGTCGGGATCGAGGCCAGGAACAGTCCGCCGACCAGCGCGTTGTCCGGCATCGAGGTGGCCGCGGTGTTGACGCCGACGTTCAGCGTCTCGTGCTCGGGCACCGTGATCAGCGGCCACAGGAAGTCCTTCCAGACCGCCACCACCGCGAAGATCGACACCACGCCCAGGATCGGCCGGGAGATCGGCAGCACGATCCGCCACAGCGTGCGCAGCGGGCCGGCGCCGTCCACCGCCGCGGCGTCCAGCAGTTCGTTCGGGATCGAGTCGAAGAACCGCTTGAGCAGGAACACGTTGAAGGCGTTGGCGACCGTCGGCAGCCAGATCACCCACGGCGTGTTCTGCAGGTTCCAGTGCACGATCGGCAGGTCCAGCACCGTCAGGTACTGCGGCACCACCAGGGCCGCGGCCGGGATCAGCATCGAGGCCAGCATCGCGGCCAGGATCCAGTTGCCCAGGATCGGCCGCAGCTTGGACAGCGAGTAGGCGGCCGCGACGCAGAAGATCAGCTGGAACAGCAGCGCGCCGCCGGCGTAGACGACGGTGTTCCACAGCAGCTGCGCCATGCCCAGCCGGGTCCACGCCAGGGTGAAGGCGTGGGTGGACGGGTGCGAGGGCAGCAGCACCGGCGGGGTGTGCACGAGCTCCTGCGAGCTCTTGAAACCGCCGGTGGCCAGCCAGAACAGCGGGAAGATGAACACCACGGTGGCGATCGCCAGCGCGACCGTGAGCGCGGCCCAATACCCGCGCTTGCCGTTCTTGGTGTTCAGCTGGGTGCGGGAGATCAGGGTCCGGGTGTGTGTCTGGGCTGCCATCTCAGTCCTCGCCTCCGCGCCGTTCCAGCCAGATGTAGACCGCGGAGAAGCACGCCAGCACCAGCAGCATGATCACACCGAGCGCCGCGGCGGTGTTGAACTTGTTGTAGTTGAACGCGTAGTTGTAGAGCAGGTAGACCACGGTGGTGGTGGAGCCCTCGGGGCCGCCGCCGGTGAGCACGTAGGACTCGGTGAACATCTGCATCGTCGCGACGATCTGGAGCATCAGCAGCAGCGACATGATGAGCCGGGTCTGCGGGATCGTGACGTGCCGGATCCGCTGCAGGACGTTGCAGCCGTCCAGCTCCGCGGCCTCGTACAGGTCGCCGGGGATGCCCTGCAGGGCCGCCAGGTAGATCAGGGTCGCGGTGCCCATGTTGCCCCAGGTGGAGACGAACACCAGCGACGGCATGGAGGTGGACTTCGAGGCCAGCCACTGCGAGGTGGGCAGGTGCAGGAAGTGCAGAGCCTGGTTGAACAGGCCGTATCCGGGGTCCATGAAGTAGCGGAAGAGCAGGATGCCGGCCACCGGCGGCAGCATCACCGGCAGGTAGACCAGGACGCGGAAGTAGCTCTGCGCGTGCCGGAACTCGTTGATGATGACGGCGGCGATGAACGGCAGGGCGAAGCCGAACACCAGCGCGATGGCGGAGAACTTCAGGGTGTTGCGCCAGGCCGACCAGAACTCGGGGTCGTTCAGGATCTGGCGGTAGTTCGCCAGGCCGGACCACGACGTCTGGCTGCGGTGCACCCGCTGGAAGGACATGATGATCTCGCGGACCATCGGGTACCAGGTGAACAGGGCGAAGCAGACCAGCGCGCCGAGCAGGAAAGCGTGGGCTCGGGCGTTGCGCGCGGCGGCGCGGCGCAGCTCCTTCCAGGCGCGTGCGCGGCCGGCGGCGGTGCCCTCGCGCACCCGCTCGGGGGCCATGACATGGGCCATCGTTGTCGACTCCCTCGTTTCCCTCGTTGGTGATCGGCCGGTTCGGCCGGGGCGGCGGGTGCGATCGGTGAGTTGCTTCGGCCGGTTCCGCTGTGGCCGGTCGCGGCCGGTCGTGATCGGGTGTGGCCGGTCGGGAGCCGCCGCGGGGCGGC
>JABFXP010000100.1 GCA_013361685.1 Catenulispora sp. | reverse complement strand
CACAGGTTATATCCACCCTCCGCGACTGCTATCACGGCACCCGCGCCCCCCTAACCCAGAAACCTGCCAAGCTCAGCGCGCGTTATCAGCGGACTGCAATTTCTCTATCGCAATAGTCATTGTCACCGGGCAACGGCGGATGAGAGCTTTTCTCTCACCTCAGCCACCAGCTCCGGAGCACCGCATGAATCGCTCGCCAACATCACCACCAGCACAAACCCCACCACCAACACCACCACCAAAAACACCACCAAAAACATCACCAAATGCAACCACCCCACCCCCACCCCCACCCCGCACCCCCACCGCCCTAGCCTGGCGCCGCTTCCGCTCCGACCGCACCGGCATAACCGCCGCCATCATCGTCTCCCTCTTCTTCCTAACAGGCATCTGCGCCCCCCTCATCAGCGCCCTCTACGGCAAAAACCCCTACACCACCTACGGCCAAAACGAACCCAACCTCCTCAACGACTACGGCTACCCAACCTCCCCCCTCGGCGGAGCCGGCACCCGCTTCTGGCTAGGCCTCGAACCCGGCCTAGGCCGTGACGTCTTCACCCAACTCATCTACGGCATCCGCACATCCCTCCTCATCGCCCTCATCGTCGTCCTCATCGTCACAGTCCTCGGCACCGCAGTCGGCCTGATCGCCGGCTACGCAGGCGGCTGGCTGGACTTCGGCGTAAGCCGCATCGTGGACATCGCATTGTCGTTCCCCTCAACCCTCTTCATCATCGCGTTCGTCCCCGTAGTCCAGTCGCTGTTCGTCCCCGCCGACCGCCAGACCCCGACGTGGATGCGGGTCCTGACCCTCATCGTCGTGCTCTCCGCATTCGGATGGGCCCCCATAGCCCGCCTCCTCCGCGGCCAGGTCATCTCCTTGCGCACGCGCGAGTTCGTCGAAGCGGCCCGCATCGGAGGCGCCTCCCCGGCACGGATCGTGCTCCGCGAACTGCTCCCCAACCTCTGGACGCCGATCCTGGTATCCGCCTCGCTGTCTGTGCCCGCATACGTCACGACCGAGGCGGCGCTGTCGTACCTCGGCGCCGGAATCGTCGAGCCCACGCCGGACTGGGGCCGGATGATCCAACGCGGGGCCGAGGTGTACCTGTCCGACATCACCTACATGCTCGTCCCCGGCGTGGCGATCCTGATCTTCGTGGTCGCCTTCAACCTCCTGGGCGACTCCGTACGCGATGCGCTGGCGCCGTCGGACCGTTGATTTTGTCTCACTTCTAACCGCACCCATCCAAAGGACCCACCCATGCCCAAATCCAAAACCCCGCCCCCTTTCCTCGCCCTCGCTCTAACCACCGCCACCGCCCTAACCGCCACCCTCGCCCTAACCACCGCCTGCACAACCTCCACCCCCAAAAACTCCAACCAAACCCCCAAAACAACCAACGCCAAAAACACCCCCAAACAAACCGTGACCCTAGGCACCCCCACCGACTCCCAAGGCCCCGACCCCGCCATCCCCAACGCCAAACCCGGCGGCACCGTCACCATCCTCCAACACTCCGACTTCAGCCACCTCGACCCAGCCCGCGTCTGGTCCTCCACCAACCAAACCGCCGACCTCCTCCTCACCCGCCAGCTCACCAGCTACCAACAAGTCGCCGGCACCACAAAACTAGTCGGCGACCTGGCCACCGACACCGGCACCACCACCGACGGCAAAACCTGGACCTACACCCTCAAGCCCAACCTCAAATACGAAGACGGCACCCCCATCACCGCCCAAGACGTCAAATACGGCATCGAACGCACCTTCCAAAAAGAACTGTCCGGCGGCCCCCAATACCTCCAAATGTGGCTCACCGGCCAACCCGACCCCACCAAAACCTACCCCGGCCCCTGGAACGGCCAAGACCTCCCCGCCATAGAAACCCCAACCCCCAAAACCATCATCTTCCACCTCGCCACCACCCACGCCGACTTCCCCTTCGCCCTTGCCATGCAGTCCTACACCCCGCTCCCCGCAGCCAAAGACGCCAAATCCACCGACCCCCTAGACCAACACCCCTTCTCCTCCGGCCCTTACAAAATCGACACCCACACCATCGACAAAAGCATGACCCTCTCCCGCAACCCCAACTGGGACCCCGCCACCGACCCCGTCCGCCACGCCTACCCCGACCACTTCACCTTCGAATTCGGCGCCCTCCCCGCGGACATCAACCAACGCCTCATGGCCGCCAACGGCCCCGACAAAACCGCCATGACCTTCAACGTCAAAGTCACCGCCGACCTGGCCGCCCAAGTCCAGAACAACCCCGACCTCAAATCCCGCCTGGTAAACCAAGTCACCCCCTTCTCCGAATTCTTCAACATCAACACCAAACGCATCCCCGACCCCAAAGTCCGCCAAGCCCTCCTGGAAGCCTTCCCCCGCCAGCAAGTCCGCCAGGTTTTCGGCGGCCCGATCTACGGCGACTTCACCCACACCATCCTCTCCCCGGTAACCAACGGCTACCAGGACTACGACCTCTACAACGTCCCCGACACCGGTGACCCCGACAAAGCCAAAGCCCTCCTCTCCCAAACCCCCACCCCCCACCCCACCATCGTCTTCGCCTTCTCCGACGACCCGACCTGGCAGCAGGCCGCCGTCGCCGTCTCCCAAGCCCTCACCAAGGCCGGCTTCACCGTCGTCACCAAGCCGATCAGCGCCAAGAACTACTACGACGAGACCCAGAAGACCGACAACCAGTTCGACATCTACTGGGGCGGCTGGGGACCGGACTGGCCCGGCGCCTCCTCCGTCATCCCCCCGGTCTTCGACGGCCGCCAGATCGCCGACGGCGGCAGCGACAACTCCCTCTTCGACGACAGCGCCGTCAACGCCGAAATCGACCGCATCCAGGGCCTGACCGACCTCTCCGCGCAGGACGCCGCCTGGGCGGCCCTCGACAAACAGATCATGCAGTCCGCGCCGATCATCCCCTGGGTCGACCCGCGTCAGGTCTCGCTCTACGGCCCCGGCCTCGGCGGCGTCCACACCGGCTTCATCGGCACCTGCTACCCGCTCGACGTCTACGTGAAGTAGGAGTGAGGACACCTTGTTCGGATTCATCGTCCGGCGAGGGCTGGGAGCCGCGCTGATCCTCTTCGCGATCAGCGCGGTCACCTTCTTCCTGTTCTTCGCCCTGCCCTCCGACCCCGCGCGCCTGTCCTGCGGCAAGACCTGCACGCCGCAGATCCTGGCCGCCATCCGCCACAACCTCGGCGTCGACCGCCCGCTGGCCGACCAGTACTGGCAGTTCCTGCACGGCATCATCGCCGGCCGGCACTACGGCGCCACCTGGTGCGCCGCCCCCTGCCTCGGCTACTCCTTCGTGAACCAGCAGCCGGTCACCGCCACCCTCGCCGACCGCTTCCCGGCCACCCTCTCCCTGGCCGCCGGCGCCTCGGTCCTGGTCCTCGGCATCGGCGTCAGTCTCGGCGTCATCGCCGCCCTGCGCCGCGGCCGCAAACTCGACAAGCGCCTCACCGCCGTCGCCCTCGTCGGCGGGTCGATGCAGATCTACTTCGTCGGCATCGTCGCGCGCTATCTGCTGGTCGACGAGTCCGACCTGCTCTCGCAGCCCGGCTATTACCCGATCACCTCCGACCCCGCCAAATGGTTCGGCGGCATGCTTCTGCCCTGGCTGACCCTGGCCGTCGTCACCGCCGCCACCTATGTCAGGTTCACGCGTTCCTCCATGATCGAGGCCGAGTCCCAGGAGTACGTCCGCACCGCCCGCGCCCAGGGCCTGCCGCCGCGCGCCGTGCACCTGCGCTACGCCTGGCGGGGCGCGATGACGCTGGTCGTCACCCAGTTCGGCCTGGACCTCGGCCTGTTCCTGGGCAGCGCGGTGATCACCGAGACCACGTTCAACATCCACGGCATCGCCCAGCTCGCCGTGTCCTCGGTGACCAACCTCGACCTGCCGATGATCACCGGCACCGTGCTGGTCGCCGCCGCCTTCGTCGTGCTCTGCAACGTCGCCGTCGACCTCTGCTACGCCTTCATCGACCCCCGAGTGAGGCTGTGATGCGCCGTTCCCTGCTCACCGTGGAGGACCTGAGCGTCCGGTTCCAGACCGAGGGCGGCGTCGTCCAGGCCGTCACCGGTCTGAGCTTCGAGCTCCAGCGCGGCCGCACCCTGGCGGTCGTGGGGGAGTCCGGCTCGGGCAAGAGCGCCACCGGGCTGGCGCTGCTCGGCCTGCACAACCGGCAGCGGACCGAGGTCACCGGCCGCGTCGAGTTCGACGGCACCGACCTGGTGCCGCTGGACGAACGGGCGGTCTCCGCCTTTCGCGGGGCGCGGATCGCCATGGTCTTCCAAGACGCGCTCACCGCGCTGTCGCCGTACCACACCGTGGAGCGGCAGCTCACCGACGGCTACCGGCGCCGCACCGGGGCCGGGCGGCAGCAGGCGCGGGCCCGCGCCGTCGAGATGCTGAACCGGGTCGGGATCCCCGATCCGGCGCGGCGTGTCGCGGAGTACCCGCACGAGTTCTCCGGCGGCATGCGCCAGCGCGTCATGATCGCCATGGCGTTGATGGGCGAGCCGGACTTGGTGATCGCCGACGAGCCGACGACCGCGCTGGACGTCACCGTGCAGGCGCAGATCCTGGACCTGCTCGCCGACCTCCAAGCCGAGTCACAGCTCGCGATCCTGCTGATCACCCACGACCTCGGCGTGGTCTCCGGGGTCGCGCACGACGTGATGGTGATGTACGGGGGGCGCTGTGTGGAGTACGGGCCCACCGCCGATGTGCTCGCCGCGCCCGAACACCCCTACACCGCCGGGCTGCTGCGTTCGGTGCCGACGTTGCACGGGGACGCCGACGCCGAGCTGCTGGCCATCCCCGGCAGCCCGCCGAACCTGCTCGACCCGCCGCCGGGTTGTGCGTTCCATCCGCGCTGCGACGCGCGACTCAGAGTCGCCGGGGATCGGTGCGCGACGACGGTGCCCGAACTGACGGCGCTACCGCTTCCGGACGCGAGCGTTCGCCGCCTGCGCGCCTGCCATCTCCTCCTCGAAAGGAGTACCGCCTCATGAGCCCGACCCAGCCCGCCGAGACCGCCCCCGATCTCGCCCCCGATC
>JABFXP010000836.1 GCA_013361685.1 Catenulispora sp. | reverse complement strand
GCCGCCGCCGGCTTCCTGGTCCCGGCCGGCTACTTCGGCGCCCTGACCGCCGGCGCGCTGTACGAGTCGCGCGGCCTGCCGGCCGGCGTGCGCGCCCGGCTGCCGCTGGTGCTGGCCACCATGCACGGCTCCTGGGCCTACGGGTTCCTCACCTCCCCGGCGAGCCTGGCCAAGGCCGCCGCCGGCAAGACCGCGAAGAAGTAGCCGCGCATGCGCATCCTGATGCTCGTCATCTCCAACGTCGCCACCGACACCCGGGTGATGCGCGAGGCGGCGGCGCTGGCCGACGCCGGCCACAGCGTCCACGTCATCGGCAAGGACGTCTCCACCGGCTACGAGCCGCCGAAGGGCGTCACGGTGGCCAGCGTCGGAGCCGGTTCGGCGTTCCGCAAGGAAGGCGCCGAATCCCTCGGCGCCCGCCGCAAGCTGCCCCCGCACCTGCGCGCCGCCCGCTGGGGGCTGCTGCCGCAGCACCGCAACTCGGCGTTCGCCGCGTGGCGGGCCAAGGCCGGGCAGCTGGCCGCCGGGGCCGAGTTCGACGTCGTGCACGCGCACGACTTCAACACCCTGCCGCTCGGTGTCGAACTCGCGCAGCAGCGCCGCGTGCCGCTGGTCTACGACACGCACGAGCTGTGGCAGGGCCGGCCGCGCGTCGGCCGTCCGACGCCGCTGCAGAAGCGCCGTGAAGCACGGCAGGAACAGGCCTGGGGCGCCCGTGCCGCGACGGTGATCACCGTCGGCGAGGGCGTGGCCGACGCGCTGCGGGCCGCCCACGGCTGGCGCCACGTCGAGGTCGTCCGCAACACCTTCCCGCTGCCCGAGGGCGGCCCGGTGGAGCCGCCGAAGGCGGCCACCGGCGCCGTCTACGCCGGCCGCATCGCGCCGTTCCGCGAGCTGGAGGCGATCGCCGGGGCCTCGGAGCTGGTCCGGCCGCTGCGGATCGTGATCGCCGGCCCGGCCGACGACACCTACCTGGGCTCGTTCGACGGCAAGGCCGCCGAGGTGGTCGGCCCGCGCCCGGTGGACGAGGTCGACGCCCTGCTCCGCGAGCTCGGGATCTCGCTGGTCACGCACTCGGACAAGTGGCTGAACCACCGGCTGGCGATGCCGAACAAGCTGTTCCACGCGGTCCGCGCCGGGGTCCCGGTGGTCGGCACCGACGTGCAGGAGCTGCGGCGCGTCGTGGAACAGCACAAGCTGGGCGCGCTGTACCGGCCGGGGGACGCCGGGTCGCTGGCCGCGGCGCTCCGCGAGGTGGCGCAGAACTATGAGACGTACGCGGCGAACGTCCGGGCCGCGGCACCGGCGCTGAGCTGGGAGGCCGACGCGGCGGTGCTCAGGGGGATCTACGAGCGGCTCGGCCCCCGCGCCGACTGAGCCCGCCCGCGACGCCGACTGGTCGCTGTTCGAGCCGGGGCAGTAGGGTCGGCTCGTGGCAAAGCAGCGGCGCGAAGCGTCTCCTCAACGGGCGGCGACCGGTGGCGGGCGGGGCAAGCCCCGCGTCCTGTACGCCCCCCGAGACATCGCGGGCCAGCCGTCCGAGTGGGCCAAAGCCTTGCGCGCGCAGGGCGTGGACGCCCAGGTCTGGTCCTTCGGCGAGCCCGCGTTCGGCCTGCGCCCGGACCGCGAGTGGGACCAGGACCGGCTGCTGGCCGACCCCGGCTACCGCTGGCAGGCGCTGGACGAGGCGGTGCGCGGCTTCGACGTCTTCCACTTCCAGTACGGCCGCGGCCTGCTGGACGCCAAGGAGCCGGTGCTGCCCGAACTGTGGGACCTGCCGCTGCTCCGCTCCCTCGGCAAACGCGTCTACATGCACTGGCACGGCTCCGACGTCCGCCTCCCCTCGGTCCACGCCGAGCGCGAGCCGGACTCCTACCTGGCCGGCGCGACCGTCGACGAGGAAGCGATCCTGGCCCGCGTCTCGGTGGCCCGCCGCTACTGCGACGCCATGTTCGTCTCCACCGCGGGCCTGCCGGACTACGTCCCGGACGCCGAACTCGTCCCCCTGGCCCTGGACGTCGCGGCCTGGCGCACCCCCCGCGGCGCCGAACCCGCGGTTCCGGTGGTCGTGCACCTGCCCTCCCGCCGCTCCACGAAGGGCTCCGACCTGGTCGACGCGGCCCTGCGCCCCCTCCACGACGAGGGCGTGATCGTCTACCGCCCGCTCTCCGGCCTGACCCGCGAGCAGGTGAAGGCGGAGTTCGCCGAGGCGGACATCGTGGTCGACTCCCTGACCATCGGCGACCACGGCGTGGTCAGCTGCGAGGCGATGGCGAGCGGCGCCATCGCGGTGGCGCACGTCCACGAGCGCGTCCGCGCCCGCGAGGCGATGCCCGGCACGCCGGTGCCGGAGCTGCCGATCGTCGAGGCCACCGGCGCCACCCTCGGCGAGACGGTCCGCAAACTGGCGGCCGATCCCGCCGAACGCGCCCGGCTGCGGGCCGAGGGCTTGACGTGGGTGACACAGCGCCACGACAGCAGCGTGGTGGCGGCGCAACTCCTGGAGGCGTACACGCGCCCGCGCGGCCGGGTGGTCAGCGCGTACCCGGAGTGGCCGGAGTCCACGGGCAAGAAGCGGGTGCGGGAGCTGGAGGCCGAGATCGAGCGGCTGCGGGCCCAGCTGGGGCCGAACGGCGAGCCGCTGCCCGGGCTGACGCGTCGGGACCGGCTGGAGGCGCGGCCGGGGTTGCATCTGGCGGTACGGCGGGCGGACCGAGCTTATCGGGGTCTGCGGAAGAAGCTGAAGTAGAGCGGGGTCACACACCGAAGACTTCGGCGGCCATGGCGGCGAGATCGATCCGCACATCGTTGCCGTCGACCTTGAGGGTGGCGGAGTCGTGGTGGGTTTCCGCCTCGCCGTTGATCGGCATTTCGACGAGCAGGAGACGCTCCCCGCTGCGCTCGACCCGCCATGATGGAATTCCGGCATCGCGATACAGGCCCGGCTTCACGAGGCGGTCGTTCACCCGCGACCCGGTCGACATGATTTCGATGGCCAAGAGGACGTCGGCGGCTCGGGAGACCTTGTCCGGGTCGTAGGTGGCGCGGCTGACGACAAAGAGGTCGGGGCGTGGGGTGTTCTCATCGTCGATGATCACATCGAGGTCGGCGAAGACGATGTAGTCCCGGCCGAGGGCGTCGCTCAGGAATCTCCGGAGCCGGTTCGCGACGAATCCATGCCAGGGCCTGGGGGATGGACTCACGGCCAGCGCCCCTCCGATGAGTTCCACCTTGAGCTTCTCGTCCACATCGAGGGCGAAGAATTCCTTGGTGGTAAGCGGCTCGGAGGCGTACATGATGGAGTTCAAGTCGAAACCTCCTTTGCTTTCCCTGCCATCATCCGGCGTGCGCATCGGCTATCAGCCCCTTCCTTTTCGTGTATCTCACTCATTCGGCCCCCATGATCCGCCCGAAAGTGCATTTCCCATCTTTGCCTGCCCCACCCCCACAACCCGCGCGCCGGTCCTCCGACCCGCCCGCGTCACCGTGGTGGAATGGATCGATGACTCACAGCGACCATATTCCTCGCGTCGTGATGCTCGTCGGCGACTTCGTCGACGGGCACTACCGGGTACAGAAGGAAGCGCGGTGCGCGGCGGCGGCCGGGTGGGATACGTATCTGGTCGGAAGATCGCCGAGTGGAAAGCGGGAGCAGTACCCGCTCGGCGGGGCGACCGTGGTGCGGGTCGCCGAGACGATGACCGCCACGCGGTATCGCGGGTCGCATCCGCACCGGCGCTGGGTCACGGGGCTGGTCGCGTACCGGTCGTTGGAGCTCACGCGGGTGCGGCAGCAGCGGCAGCGGTTGCGCCAGCGGGCGGTGGCGACGGATCGGGCGCTCGTGGCGCGGCGGCTCGCGGACGGCATGGGCTCGGTCGAGGCGGTGGCGGTACGGGCCGCGCTCGTGGTGCGGGTGCTGGGCGTCCGGCTGCGCGGGCACTGGGTCTCCCTGCGGAAGCGGGCCTTCGACCGCAACTATGCCGCCGCCGCTCAAGGGCCCAGCAATGCCTGGGAGCGGGCCTGGGTGCGGCGGGGCGGGGAGACGGCGGCGTGGACCGTGCAGCCCCGGCTGGCCGACTTCGAGGACTCCTTCGGGCGGGTGGCCGACGCGCTGGAGCCTGATGTCCTGCACGCCAACGGCGCCGAGATGCTCGGCGTCGCGGTGCGGGCGGCGGCGCGGGCGTGCCGGGCCGGACGCCGGGTGGCAGTGGTCTACGACGCGCACGGCTACACCGCCGGGGACCTCCGGCCGGAGGACGTGACCTGGGCACCGGTGATGACCGCCCAGGAGGCCAAGTACATCCCCCTGGTCGACGGGGTGGTGGCGGCTGTGGACGGCGTCGCCGACAAGCTGGTCGAGCACCACGGCCTCGCGGCGCGCCCCACCGTGGTGCGCGACATGGCCGAGGCTTCGACGGGCACCGTGGCCGGCGGCGTGGGGACCGGAGTCCGCGGGCGGCTGGGCCTGGGGCCGGAGGCGACCGTGCTGGTGTATCCGGGTACGGCGACGCCGGCCCGCGGGCTGGACACCGTGGTCCGCGCACTCCCGCAGCTTCCCGACGCCCACTTGGCCCTCGTGGTCGGCTCGCGCTCGGGGCACCTCGCCGAGCTGACCGCCCTCGCCGAGCAGCTGCGCGTGGCGGAGCAGGTCCACCTGCTCGACTCCGTGCCGCTGGAGGACCTCACCGACTTCATCGCCTCCGCCACCATCGGGATCGACACGCTGCGCCACGTCCCCGCGCAGGAACTCGCCATCACCACCGAGCACTGGTCGTACATCGGGGCCCGGCTGCCCGTGGTGGTCAGCGACGTCGAGGCGGCCGGGGAGCTGACCCGCCGGCTCGGCAACGGCGTGGTGTTCGGGGCCGGCGACGCCGACTCGTTCGCCCGGGCGGTGCGGGCCGTGGTCGCCGACCGCGCCCGCTACACCGCCGGCTACACCGACGAGATGGTCGCCGCGCACTGCTGGGAGCGGCAGGCCCCGGAACTGCTCGCGCTGTACGAGCGGGTCAGCGGCCTGCGCCCGGCGGCGCCCCGCGCGAGCACCCCGCCGCCCCGCGCGCCCGCGCTCGGATCGGCTAACGTTGCGGCACCGGACGC
>JABFXP010000943.1 GCA_013361685.1 Catenulispora sp. | reverse complement strand
GCGGACTGGGCGAGGGCCGGTTTCGTGGCCGCGGTGCACAGCGGCAGCAGCGCCGCGAGAACGAGAGTGCCGATCCTGGTGCGCGATCGCAAGGTTGCCTCCTGATGCGGGGTCGGACAGTGGATACGGTCAGGAATCACGGCGCAGGCGGACGAACACGCCACCGTCGGTGTACTCGACATCGCTGCGGAAGCCCAGGGCGGTCACGGAATCGAAGCGGCCGCGGATCCGGCGCGCCCTGATGCGCACGACGAGACCGTTCCGCCGGGACGCCTGTCCCTCGTCCAGCCGGATCGTCAACGCGCTGGTCCGGCCCAGGGTCAGCGTGCCCGCGATCGCGAACTCCGCGTCGTCCGGACCGTGGCCGCCGATCGCCAGGCCCAGTGCCGCGCGGTCCGCGACGGTGACGTCACCGCGGCCGAAGGCGTGCGCGGACCCTGCGACGAGTGTTCCGGCCTCGATCACGGTCCCGCCGCGATAGCTGTTGCGGCCGGTCAGCGTGAGAGTCCCGGTGCCCGCCTTCACCAGGCGGCCCGCACCGTCGATGTCGTTGCGCCAGGTGTCGGCGGCGCTGAACCCGCCCTCGGCGGCGTCCATGGTCACGCGGGTGTCCGCCGCGAAGGACCGGTAGCCGTCGGCCGCGGCGAACAGATCCAGCCGCCCCCACAGTTCCGGCCCGTCGAGCAGTACGTCTCCGGACGGCAGCGCGGTGGTCCGCAGGACCTCACGGCGCTGGGCGGCGTCCAAGTACGGCAGCCGGGTCTCCACCAGCGCCTCGGCGCCCTTGGGGACCACCATGGGCACCGTGCGGCTGCCCCGGCACGGCAGGTTGTAGGTGTGGCGCGGGGCGATGGAGCGGATGTTCGCCTCGCGGTCGGCGTAGGCGTCCGTGCCGACGGCGGCCGAGTGCGCGTAGGCGGCCAGCGTGTCGGGCGTGGTGCCGGTGCGGGCGGTGAAGTATTCCAGGGCTGTCTTGCGGGCCAGGGCCTTGATCTCGGCGGTCGCCGGGTCGTTCAGGACCGCGGCGGCCAGCGCGGTGCCGAGCACCCGTCCGCCGATGACGTCCACCGGCGAGTGCATGCCCGCCACGATCCGGGTGTCGGCGAGCTCGTACGCCCGGGTCACCAGTTCCTGGAACCGCTCGGGGACGGCGTAGGCCAGCGCCAGGCAGGCCAGGAAGAACGCGTTGGTGTGCCCGCTGGGGAAGCCGCCGTCCGTGGCCGGGGTGAGGCTGCGCTGCCGGAGCAGCTGCGGGGCCACGACGACGTCGGAGTCGTAGACGGGGTATCCGAACGCGTCGACGGCGCCGGTGGCGGCGACCTCGCTGTCCCCGGTCAGCCGCCAGGGCCGCGGGTAGCCGTAGGCGGCCTTGCTCGGATTGCCGGAGGAGTGCGGGCCGCGCAGGGCCTGGACCAGCTGGACCACCGCGCCCAGCTCGGATGTCGGCGAGCCGGCCCCGGTCGCCGCTCCGGCCGGCGCGTCGGCGGGAACCTGATCGTTGATCTGTGTCTGAGGTGTCCCGTCCGGTGCGGAGGTGATGCTCGTGACCGCCAGCGCGCCCTGTTTGTACAGGTCGGCGAGCGGGCCGAGGCCGCCGATCGCGGCGTAGCTCTGGTCCTGGCGGTCGAAGATGAAAGCCTTCTTCGCCGCGTCCTGGGTGCGGCCGCGCGTGACGCGCACGCAGTGCCGGACGTTCGCGCGCAGGACCTCGCGGTCCAGGACGGCGCCGTTGTCCCAGGCGGTGCCCGGACGCCACAGCGCCGCCATCCCGGACAGGATGTCGACCGCCGCGTCGGTGAGCGCCGTCAGGTTCGTCGGCGCGTTGGTCGCGTAGTGGTCGACGAACGGCAGCATCGGGTCGGCGCCGGCGGTGCCCGGCGCCGCCGTCGCGGCAGCGGCCGGCGCGAGCACGACGCCGGCCGACGCGACGACGGCGCCGACCCCCGCGGTGCTCAGCAGGAATCGGCGCCGGGCGAGGCCGGGGGACGCGGCGATCAAGGACTCAGTCATGCCCGAGAGCTTCGGGCGAGGACATGACGCCGGGTCCAACCGGGCACCGCGCCTCAGTGAACGGCCGCTCTTGTTACCGTTAACATTTCTTGGCCGCAGGCGCTCGGGACCGGATCAGGGAATCAGCGGCTCACCCCAGAGTCCATTGCTGGTTGGAAGCACCGCTGCACGTGTACAGCTGGACCAGCGCGCCGTCGGCGGTGCTCGCCCCGCTCACGTCCAGACAGAGCCCTGACTGCACTCCGGTGATGGTGCCGTTGGAGTTGACGTTCCATTGCTGGTTCGTGCCGCCGTTGCAGGTCCAGGTCTCCACCTTCGTACCCGGAGTGGTCTGTTTGTTGTAGGCGTCCAGACACAGCGTGGTCCCGTTCATGGTGACGCTCAGCTGACCGGACGAGGTCTTGGTCCACAGCTGGTTCGCGCCGCCCCAACAGGTGTAGATCTGCGTCTGCACCCCCAGCGTCGTCGAGGAGTTGGGAACGTCAAGGCACTTGCCCGCACCGACCGCGTGCAGCTCTCCGGCCGTCCCGCCTCCCCCGCCTCCGCCGGTCGAACTGTCGACGGTGATGTTGGAGTTGCCGCTGCTCTGGTAGCCCTCGGTGGCCAGGATCATGTAGTTGAACTGGCCCATGTTCATGCCGTGGCTGGCCCAGGCGTCGAAGAAGTTGCCGGTGGTGATGGAGCCGCCGACACGCTTGGACTGCCGCACGGCCCAGTACTGGTTGAACGTGGCCGTGCCGATGATGGACGGCTGGTTGACCCGGGTGGTCTCGTAGATGTCGTAGGTGCCGCCGTCGCTGGTGACCGTGCCCTTGTACGTGCCGGTCGGCCGGTAGCTGCCCCAGCTGTCGGTGATGTAGTACTCGACCAGCGGGTTGGTGGTCCATCCGTACAGCGACAGATAGCCGTTGCCGGAGGGGTTGAAGCTGCCGGAGTAGTTCACCGTCCGGCGGCTGCCGGTACTCCAGCCCTCCCCCGCCACGAAGTTGCCGGCGTTGCTCCAGGAGGTGCTGTAGTTCCCGCCGGAGCCGAAGGTCATGCAGGCCGATCCGCTGCCCGCGGTCCAGAACGAGTAGTAGTAGCCGTTGCTGGTACCCGTCTGGCTGTTACAGATGGTCGCGGCGTTGGCCGTCCCCGGCACCAGCATCCCGAGCGCGGCGAGCAGCATGACGCAGAAGGCTGTCATCAGGCGTCTGCCACGCGTGCGGCCGCGCACGCGTTGTGGATCGTTCATGGTCGTCCTTTCTGTCTCATCCCAGGGTCAGCAGGTGGAGTTGGTCTGGGTCGCCAGGCCGAGGCGCCAGGGCAGGTGGTTGTAGTCCTGGTTCGCGGACGGGTCCTTGCCCTGGTAGAGGTACTGCAGGTGGCAGGGGCTCAGGGTGACGTTCTGGTCGTAGCCGCTGCGGATCGCCTCGCCGCTGCTGAAGTCCTGGGTCCAGGGGGTGCCGCTGAAGGTGGTGTTCGAGGCCGCCAGGAACGGGTTGGACTGTGTCGCGGCCAGCGGGGTCCAACTGCCGGTGAGGCTGTTGGAGGTCCAGGAGTGGAACAGCCGGTGGCCGTCGGAGCCGATGGCCTCCACGACCATCAGGTAGGTGTTCGATCCGTCGACCTTGTAGACGTTGTCGGCCTCGAACATGTCGTACTTGTTGGGCGCGGAGGCGGCGATGACGGTGTTGGTGCCGTCACCGAACCCGTTCGGGAACTGCGACAGCGAGCTGGTCGACCGGTAGACGTGGCCGTTGTCGTCGACGGAGAACAGGTAGCAGTTCGCCGAGTCGCAGATGACCCAGCTGTCGACCCAGTAGCCGCCGCTGAGGTTCTGCTGGATGATCGGCGGCACACCGTTGGTGTAGAAGTTGTGCGGTGCGCTCCAGCCGGCCGGGTTGCTGATGTCCGGGTTCGTGGAGTACCCGATGTTCGAGCCCTCCTGGTAGGTCACGTACCACAGCTTCTGCGGGGCGAAGTAGAACACCATCGGCGCCGTCTTGTAGCCGCCGCCGATCGGGGTGGTGTCCAGATAGGTCCACGGCGCCGAGTTGGCCTGCGACCAGTCGCTGAAGCTCGTCTGGGCCATGCCGTAGTTGCCGTTGGAGTCCACGGTGGACAGCACGACGTACCACTTGTTGTTGTAGAACACGACCGACGGGTCCTTCGCCGCGATGATGGTGTGGCGGGAGTCGGACTTGGGGCTGATCAGGATGCCGCTGGAACTCCACCGGAAGCTGCTGGGCAGCGAACCGCCGGGACTGCTCGGGGAGGTCGAGGGGGTGGTGGGCGGCGTCGTCGGCGTGGTCGGCGGGGTGGTCGGCACGGTGGTCGGCGTGGTCGGCACCGTCGTCGGAGTCGACGAAGGCGTGGTCGGGGGCGGCTGCGTACCCCCGCACGGGACGCCGTTGAGCGCGAAGTCGGTGGGGACCGGGTTGCTGCCGTTCCAGGTGCCGTTGAACCCGAGGTTCACGCTGCCGCCGGTGGAGATGGAACCGTTGTACGCGGCGTTGGTGACGCTCACGTTCCCGGCGGACTGCGTGTAGCTCCCGTTCCACAACTGGGTGATGGTCTGCCCGGCGCTGAACGACCAGGTCAGCTGCCAGGACGTGACCGGGCTGCCGCCGTTGGTCACGGTGAGGTTCGCGCCGAACCCGCCCTGCCACTGGCTCGAGACGCTGTAGTCGACCTGACAGCCGCCGGCGGCTCGCGCGGTGGTCGTCACCGCCGCCACACCCGCCGCTGCGAGGCCGGTCGCCACGACGGCGGCGAGAACGGCTCGGCGATCGAAGAAGCTCACTGGGCACGCTCCTTGGGAGGTGATGGGATCTCTGCGCGAGAAGGTGCCACGAAGCACGGTCGCTCTCAAGGCCGCCCCGCAGGGCCGGCGCGCGCTTTCACCCGGCGGGAGAAGGCTGAGCTGCGGCGACAGCGGGCGCACCGGCCTTCGGCGCGTTCATGATCAGCGAAAGTTTCAGCTGACCAGCGCGGATGTCATCCCATGAATCCCGAGGCCGGGCGCCGCACGGCGAGTGCGGCGCCCGGCAGGAGGCTGATTCGGACAGCCCCGATTCAGTTGTCGGCGGTATTCAGTTGTCGGCGGCGTTCAG
>JABFXP010000277.1 GCA_013361685.1 Catenulispora sp. | reverse complement strand
TGCCGACGCGACCGAGGGGAACGAACCAAAACCCGGCGGGAGGTGTGGGAAGGCTCGGGGTGCGGGGGTGGTGCGGTCGGTGATGTTCGCTGGCGGTGGTGGGGGATGGCGTGGTGAGGCGGCGGTGCCGCTGTTGGCCGGCGGGAGGATTGGAGTTGGCCGGCGGCGCTGCTGGCTGTCGCGGCGGGTGGCGGGGCGGCGTTGGCTTGCGGTGTTGCTGGAGTTGGCTGCCGGTGCTGCTGGCTGGCGCGGTGGGGTGGCGGGGCGGCGTCGGCTGCCGGTCGTGGCGGAGTTGGCTGCCGGTGCTGCGGGCTGGCGCTGATGCGCTGTTGGCTTGCGGTGTTGCTGGAGTCGGCCGGCGGTGCTGCTGGCTGGCGCAGTCTGGCGCTGGTGCGCTGGTGCGCTGATGGCTTGCCGTGTTGCTGGAGTCGGCCGGCGGTGCTGCGGCTGTCGCCGTCGAATGGCGATGCGTCGTCGGCTGCCGGTCTTGCTGGCTGTCGTCGTCGAGGGCTGATGCGTCGTCGGCTGCCGGTCGGGGCGTCCGGGTTGCTGCCGGTGTTTGCTTGGCCGGCCGGGGGCGGTCCCGGCCGGCGTGGGTGCTCTGCCGGGGTGTGGTCTCCGGCGGGGCCGTCAGCTGCAGCCGGCCGCCTTCAGGATGTTCGGGTCGGCGCCGGGGAGGAGGCCTGCGAGTTGGCACAGGGTTGTGTCGGCGACCTGCCAGTGGTTGGAGGTCGAGTCGTAGACCGCGTCGCCGGTTGCGTGGGGGACGGCTGGGGTGCCGTTGAGGAGGATGGCGAAGTCGACCTTGGCGTGGGTGGGGCTGTCGAAGGTTACCGAGTTCACCTGGATTGAGGACTTCTGGCCGCCGGCTGCTGCTGCCAGGGCGGTCAGGAGGGCTTGGACCTTGCCGGCGTTTTCGACCATGGCGGCTTTGGCGGCCGTGTCGATGCTGTTGTCGAAGAACTTGTTGTAGGCGTCCTTGACTGCCTGGGTTGCTGCTGCGGTGTCGGTGGGTTGGGCGCCTGATGCGCTGGAGCTGCTCGAGCTCGCCGATGTGGTGTCGGAGGAGGATGCGGAGCTGGAGCTGGAGGTGGAGCTGGAGCTGGTGCCGGCTGCTGCGGGGGTGGACTTGCTGGAGGAGCAGCCTGCGGCGAGGAGGGCGGCGGTTGCCAGGGTGGCGGTGGTTCGGGCGAGGGATGTGCGTCGAGATATCACGGAGGATCACGCTCCTGGAGAGTATTCCCGGCATCTTCGAACCTGACATACCATCATCTCCAGTAAGGGTCCACAGACACTCCGTCTCGCTGGCCGTTATTGGGAGGTGTTTTGCGCATGTCCCGGCTTGATGGGGTGGATCGGCGGACGCGGGTGGCGGTGGGTGGGGCTGTGGGGTTCGTGGGGGTGTTGCTGCTGGTGGTGGGTTGGTATCTGATCTCGGGGGAGGCGGTTGCGGGGAAGCAGTTGCCGTATCTGGCTTCGGCGTCGATACCGGGGGCGGTGTTGGTGGTGTGCGGGTTCGGGTTCGCGGTGTCGGGGGATCCGGAGACTGCGCGGCGGGTTGCGGAGTTGCATGAGTTGCTGACTGAGGCGGTGGAGGTCGGGACGGTCGAGGTTGAGAGGCCTGGGGAGTAGGGGTGTTCTACGCCGGGCTTGCGTTGAATGGGCTTGCTGTCGGGTGTGTGGCGGCGTTGGCGGCGGTGGGGTTGCTGGCGACGTATCGGGTGACCGGGGTCTTCAATATTGCGTTTGGTGCTGTGGCGGTGTTCTGCGCGTATGTCATGTGGCAGTGCGTTCGGGTGTGGGGGATGCCTGTTGGGGTCGCGGGGTTGCTGGTTCTGGGGGTGGTGGCGCCGGGGATCGGGTTGCTCTTGGAGCGGGCCGTATATCGGCCGTTGCGTAGTGGTGCTTCTGGGCTGCTGGTTGCCACGTTGGGGGTGCTGGTGCTGCAGCTCGGTCTGGTGTTTTTGCTGTGGGGTGGTCGGTCGTACGTTGATGCGCCTTCGCTTTTGCCGGCTGGGGACGTGCGTTTGGGGACGCTGCATCTTCCCTATGCGACTATCGTCGAGCTCTGCGTTGTGGTGGTTGTCGCGGGTGGGCTGACCGTGTTGCTGAGGGCTACGCGTGTTGGGCTGATGGTGCGGGCTGTTGTGGATGATCGTGATCTGGCTGCCGCGGTGAGGGTGCCTGCGGACAGGCTTGCGGCTGGGGGCTGGGCGTTCGGGTCTTTCTTGGCTGGGCTCGCGGGGGTGTTGTGGGCGCCGATTTACCATCTCGATCCCTATAGCCTCACGCTGACCGTGCTGGAGACGATGGGTGTCGCGGTTTTGGCGCGGTTGGCGTCGTTGCCGGTGGCTGTCGGGGCGGCGTTGGTGATCGGGGTGGGGCAGACCGAGCTGACGGCGGTGCATCCGGCGGTGCGGTGGCAGGGGTTGGTGGACGCCTTCCATACGAATCTGTTTGTTTTGGTGTTGTTCGTGGCGTTGATGGTGTTGCCGCGGTTGGGGATTCGCGATTCCGGGGCGCTCGGGGGGTTGCACCGGGTGGGTGCGCGGCGGAGTCGGGCTGATGTGGTCGGGCGGTTGCCGTTGGGGGCGTTGTCGCTGGTGTTGGGGCTGCCGTTGTTTTTTGATCCAGGGGATCTGCGGGCGGCGTTGGCGGTGCCGGCGTTGGCCGTCGTGTTTGTTTCTTTGGTGGTGGCCACCGGGTATGCGGGGCAGATCTCGTTGGGGCAGGCCGGGTATGCGGGGCTCGGTGCTTTGTTCATGGCGAAGCTTGCTGAGGGGGGTGTGCCGTGGTTGGTCGCGTTGTTCCTGGGGCCGGTGTTGGTGGTGCCGGTCGGGTGGCTCACCGGGTATCCGGCCATTCATCGGCGGGGGTTGTATCTGGCGTTGACGACGTTTGCCACGGCGGCGGTGGTTGGTCGGTTCGTGTTCGCGCAGCCGGTGTTCGTGGGTGGGTTGGCGGTGATGCGGCCGCCTGGGTTCGTTGACGATCACTGGTTCTATGGGCTCGAGCTTGGCTGTTTGGGGCTGGCTTTGGTGGTGGTCTGGACGTTGCATACCGGGCCGCTCGGGCGGGCGCTGGTGGCGTTGCGGGACTCTGAGGCGGCGGCGGTGTCGGCGGGGATTGATGTGCGGCGGGTGAAGGTGTTTGTTTTCGCCTGTGCCGCCGGGTTGGCCGGGTTGGGGGGTGCGTTGACCGCGTCGGCCGCGCAGGCGTTCAATCCCACGGACTTCGACCCGGTGCAGGGGCTGGTGTGGTTCGCGGCGGTGGCGGTGTGGGGTGTGGACTCGGCGGTGGGTGCCGTGGTGGGGGCGGCGGCGTTGGTGGCTGTTGATGTGGGGACCGTGGTGGGTGTCTCGGGGTTGCTGATCGGGGCCGGGGCGGTGCTGTTGGGGCGGTTCCCGGGTGGTATCGCCGGGGTGGTGCGGCGGGTCGGGGACTGGTTCGCGGTGTCGCCGGTGCGTGGGGAGCGGCGGCTCAGTCCGGCTGGGCGCGAGGTTGCCGACCGGGTGCGGGAGCGGCGGGCGTGAGCGGGTTGGTGGTCAGGGGCCTGCGACGGCGGTTCGGGGGCGTCGCGGCGGTCGATGGTGTGGATCTGGATGTGCCGGCGGGGGCGGTGACCGCTCTGATCGGGCCTAACGGTGCCGGGAAGACGACGCTGTTCCACTGCGTCACCGGGCTGGACGCCGCTGACGCCGGCACCGTGACTTTGGCTGGCAGGGCGCTGACTGGGCCGCCGCACGCGCGGGCGCGGGCGGGACTGGCCTGGACCTTTCAGCGTATTGAGCTGTTCACCGGCTTGACGGTCGCCGAGAACGCCCAGGTCGGCGCTGAGAACCGTCGGGGCAGTAGGTCGTGGGCCAAGCTCGTCGGCCTACCCGGTCCATGGCGTGTGGAGGGCCGCGCGGTTGACTCTGTGCTCGAGCGGTTGGGGTTGGCCGCGCTTGCCGATGTTCCGGCTGGGACGCTGCCCACTGGGACGATGCGCTTGGTCGAGTTGGCCCGGGCGCTGGCCGCTGAGCCTGTGGCGCTGCTGCTTGACGAACCGGCGTCCGGGCTCGACGACCACCAGATCGAGCGGCTGGCCCGGGTGTTGCGCGAACTGGCCGTCGGTGGGTTGGCGATCCTGCTGGTCGAGCACGATATGCGTTTCGTGCGCGGGGTGGCGGACTTCGCGCATCTCATGATCGCCGGGCGAGTGGAGGCCGCCGGACGGCCGGACGAGGTGCTGGCCGCGCCGCTCGCGCAAGAGATCTACGTCGGTGAGGTCTGATGCTCACTCTCGACGCGCTGCGCGTCCGCCACGGTCCGCTCGAGGCACTGCACGGCGTCAGCCTGACGATCGTGCCTGGTGTGAGCCTGCTGCTGGGGCGCAACGGGGCTGGCAAGTCCACGCTCCTGCGCGCTGTCGCCGGATATCTGCGACCTTCTTCCGGGCGCATCGTGTGGCAGGGCTCGGACATCAGCCGGGCCTCGATCGGGCAGCGTGCCGCAGCTGGGGTGATGCTCATACCCGACGAGGGCGGGGTGTTCCGAAGCTTGTCGGTCCGCGAGAATCTGGAACTCTTCGCAGATGGGGGCGTTGAGCCCGCCTTCGAAGCGTTTCCAGATCTCAGAGCGCTGTCACGGCGGCGTGCCGCCCTGCTGTCCGGTGGCGAACAGCAGATGCTCGCGCTGTCCCGGGCTCTGATCGCGCCGTGGCGGCTGCTCTTGGTCGACGAACTGTCGCATGGACTGGCTCCGTACCTGGCCACGCGGCTCTACGCGGTGCTGGCCGAACTCGCCGCGGCGCACCCCGACCGCGCCGTGGTCCTCGCCGAGCCGCATCCGCACGAAGCTTTCGCGCATGCGGGAGAGGTTCAGCATGTCCACGTCCTACGCCGTGGGGAACTCGCAGCCTCGGGTTCCTCTAGCGAGTTCGACGCTATTACCTTGTGAGGTATGGATCTCTTCGACCCCGCCCGCGATCCCCGAGCAGACCTGGCCGCGGCCCGGGGGGCGGCGGTCGACGACGGCAAGGACATCCTGCTGGTGTTCGGCGCGCGGTGGTGCCCGGACTGCACCGCCTTCGAGGAGTGGACCGCCGATCCGGCGGTCGCCGAGGTGCTGAAGCGGAAGTACCACCTGGTGACGGTCAGCGTCGGCAGCGAGCGCGGCCAGCGGGATCAGCACGCCGATGTCGACGCCGCCTTCAACCATCCGATCGCCGGCGGGATCCCGGCGGTGTCGGTGCTGAATCCGCAGGGCAAGATCCGTTTCGACTCCGCGGATGGGGAGTTCTCGCGGGCCCGCCAGATGAAGCCGGCAGACCTTCTGGCGTTCTTGGCGTCCGGGCATTGATGGTTTAGGCACAGTCCGACGCACCGTACCGGTTCTCGGGGCCGGTGAAACAATGCCCTTACACGTTCGAGTGAATCGCGGCATTTCCGCTTCGCGATCGCCGATGTCGCCTGGTCAACTGGTGCCCCCTCCCAAGATCAAGGAAAGGCGGGCATCATGGCGACCGCAACCCTGCGGATGAAGGCCGACCTCCCCGGCGACGAACGCGAGCTGTGCGCGCGCGGCAAGCTCGGCCCCTGGTTCGGCTTCCGGCACAGCTCCCGCGTCGAGGTCATCGGCGGTGACGTGTTCGTCTCCTGGGCGGCCGGCCTGACCGCCGCGGAGACCTTCTCCACGATCCTCGCCGCGCTGGTCAACACCCGTGGCCAGGAGTGCCCGCGGGACGTGCGGATGCTGGTCGAGGGCGATGTGGACTTCGCGCTGGTCGATGTGGAGCGGTGGGCGGAGTCCGAGGCCCGGTTCACCCCGCCCTGGCTCGGCGAGCTGGTCGCGATCGAGGTGACGGTGCCGGACGCCGGGACCGGCCGGGGGCCCGGCGCGCTGCGGCATCGCGGCTATCCGACGCGGACCGAGCTGGCTCGCCTCGGCGTGCCGTGCTACCTGCTGGTGGACCGTGCGCCGGACGTGGCCGAGGCGTACCTGTTCGCCAAGCCGGACGTCGAGGCGGGTCGGTTCACCAAGGCGGCGACCATTCCGTTCGGGGAGACCTTCCGGCTGCCGGATCCGATCGGGCTGGCGGTGGCCACGGACCAGTGGCGGGTGTGGGAGTGAGCGGCTGGTCAGCCGCCGTATAACCGCTGCATCGCGTACGCCGTCATCTGCTCGATCGCCTTCGCGTCGAACACGATGCGGTGCTCGCCCTCGATGTCCAGCACGATCCCGTAGCCGGTCGGCAGCAGGTCCAGGACCTCGCCGCCGGTCACGGTGAAGTACCGGCTCTCCTCCCCGGAGTACGCGCGCAGTTCCGTGAGCGAGCTGAACATCGGGATGACCGGCTCCGGGGTGTCGTGCAGGGCGAGGAAGCCGGGCTGCTCGCCGCGCGGACAGTAGATCTTGGCGCCGTTGAACACCGTGTAGAAGTCTTCCGGTCCCATCACGCCGCCGGTGAACGCGCGGATCGCATCGCTCAGCGCGGCGTTGGCCACCTGCGACGGCGGCGGCTCCTGGGGATAGCCGTACACGCGAATAGAGCCTACCCGGCGTGAGCGGGGCGGTGCACGGGGCTCGCGTGATCCACCTCACCGACCTGATGGCCGAATCCACCAGGACTCGGGCTTGCGGCTAGTTACCAGTGGGTAGCATCCTGGTGGGAGCTTTTATTACTCACCAGTACGACCGGAACGCAACCCTGAGCCGGTCCGGGACACGGGAGCCACGGCTATGAGCAGCCACTACAAGTCGAACCTCCGCGACATCGAGTTCAACCTCTTCGAGGTCCTCGGGCGCGGAGAGGTGTACGGAACCGGCGAGTACGCCGAGATGGACGTCGACACCGCCAAGTCGATCCTGGCCGAGGTCGAGCGCCTCGCGGTGGAGGACCTGGCGCCCAGCCTGATCGACTCCGACCGGAACCCGCCGATCTACCACCCGGAGACTTTCAGCGCCACGCTGCCGGAGAGCTTCAAGCGCTCCTACAAGCAGTTCATGGACGCCGAGTGGTGGCGGCTGGGCCTGCCGACCGAGCTCGGCGGCACGCCGACCCCGCGCACCCTGCGCTGGTCGGTGGCCGAGCTGGTGCTCGGCGCCAACCCGGCGATCTGGATGTACACCTCCGGTGCCGACTTCGCGACCGTGCTGTGGAACCTGGGCACCGAGGAGCAGCGCAAGGTCGCCGCGCGCATGGTCGAGGGGCAGTGGGGCTCCACCATGGTGCTGACCGAGCCGGACGCCGGTTCGGACGTGGGCGCCGGCCGGACCAAGGCGGTCCAGCAGGCCGACGGCACCTGGCACATCGAGGGCGTCAAGCGGTTCATCACCTCCGGCGAGCACGACCTCAGCGACAACATCATCCACCTGGTGCTCGCCCGCCCCGAGGGCGCCGGCCCGGGCACCAAGGGCCTGTCGCTGTTCATCGTGCCGAAGTTCGACTTCGACTGGGACAGCGGCGAGCTCGGCGAGCGCAACGGCGCCTTCGTCACCAACGTCGAGCACAAGATGGGTCTGAAGGCCTCCACCACCTGCGAGGTCGCGTTCGGCCAGCACGGCACGCCGGCCAAGGGCTGGCTGGTCGGCGAGGTGCACGACGGCATCGCGCAGATGTTCACCATCATCGAGTTCGCGCGCATGATGGTCGGCACCAAGGCCATCTCCACGCTGTCCACCGGCTACCTGAACGCCCTGGAGTACGCCAAGCAGCGGGTGCAGGGCGCGGATCTGACCACCCCGGGCAAGGACGCGCCGCGCGTCACCATCACCCACCACCCCGAGGTGCGCCGCTCGCTGATGACGCAGAAGGCCTACGTCGAGGGCATGCGGGCGCTGGTGCTCTACACCGCCAGCTTCCAGGACACCATCGAGGTCGCCCGGGCCGCCGGCGAGCCGGACAAGCACGCCGAGCGCATGAACGACCTGCTGCTGCCGATCGTGAAGGGCTACGGCTCGGAGAAGTCCTACGAGCAGTTGGCGCAGGCGCTGCAGATCCTCGGCGGCTCCGGCTTCCTGCAGGACTACCCGCACGAGCAGTACATCCGCGACGCCAAGATCGACTCGCTGTACGAGGGCACCACGGCGATCCAGTCCCTGGACCTGTTCTTCCGGAAGATCGTGAAGGACGGCGGCGTGGCCATCAACGCGCTGAACGAGGAGATCACCAAGTTCCTGGCGACCGCTCCCGGCGGTGAGGAGCTGGCAAACGAGCGGGCGCTGCTGGCCACCGCGCAGGGTGAAGTCGGCGCGATGCTGAAGGCGATGCTGGACAAGGCCGGCGAGTCGCTGTCCGACCCCAAGCAGCTGTACGTGGTGGCGCAGAACACCGTGCGCTTCCTGTTCGCGCTGGGCGACGTGGTCGTCTCCTGGCTGCTGCTGCGCCAGGCCGCCGTGGCGCAGGCCGCGCTGGCCGGCGGCGCCGCCGAGCGCGACGTGCCGTTCTACACCGGCAAGGTGGCGGCGGCGAAGTTCTTCGCCCGCACCGTGCTGCCGCTGCTGGCCGCGCAGCGCGCGATCGTCGAGGCGACCGACAACTCGCTGATGGACGTGCCGGAGGAGGCGTTCTAAGCCTCTTCGCATTTCTCGCGACCGCCCCTACTCTTCGCCGACATGGCGAGAGTAGGGGCGGTTCTGCGCGTGACGGTCCGGACCGTCGGCGAACTGCTGATCACGTTCTCGGTGCTGACGGCCTTGTTCATCGTGTATCAGCTCTATTACACGAACCTGGTCGGCCGGCAGGTGATGGACGACGAGGTCAACGCCATGCACAAGCAGTGGACGGCGGCGCAGCGGCTGCTCCCGGTGGCACCTTCCCCGCCCGGGGATCCCGCCCCGGCGGTGTCGTCGACGTCTGCGACGCCGTCCCCGGACCACCCCGCCGCCCCTGCGCAGAAGGGGGCCTCCGCACCGGTGGTCCAGGCGCCGCCGGCGACCCTGCGCGGCGGTGACGCCGTCGCGATCCTGCACATCCCGCGGCTGGGCACCGGTGCGGCCGACTCCGGGACACCGGTGCTGGAGGGCATAGGTCTGGACGTCCTGAACAAGGCGACCGGCCACTACCCCGGCACCGCGCTGCCCGGCCAGCTGGGCAACTTCGCCGTCGCCGGGCACCGCAAGACGCACGGCGAGCCGTTCCGCCACCTCGACGAGCTGCGGGCCGGCGACCTGGTCTACGTCGAGACGGCGACCGCCTGGTACACCTACCGGATCGACGCCGACCCGGTGATCGTGCAGCCCTCCGACGTCGGCGTGGTGGACGCGGTCCCCGGGCAGCCGGGGGCGGTGCCGAGCCGGAGTCTCATCACCCTGACGACGTGCAACCCCTGGTGGTCCTCGACGCAGCGGATGATCGTGACCGGCCACCTGGTCTCGGCGAAGCCCCGCACATGACTATTGACACTCCGTCAGATTCCTCCGTCAATGGCTAGGCCGTTCGAACGGCCAGTCGATGTCAGGAGGCATCCATGGAGAATCCGGGCCAGCCCCACGATCGGAGAAGACGTCTGACGTGGCGCGCGACCGCGTTCGCGGGCGCCGTCACGGCGAGCGCGGTGGCCGCCGCCGCGTTCGCGCCGACGGCGGGCGCCGACTCGACCCAGGTGAAATACGGCAGCTGCACGAGCAGCAATCCCGCGCTCGCCGCGGCGCCGCCGGACTACACGACGCAGGTGACGCTGTCCCCGCAGGGCAGCGGCTTCAAAGCCGGCCAGGCGATCAAGATCACCTGGCACTACTCGATCTCCACGGCCCCCGGGCCGGTCGGCATCCCGGCGGCGAACGTGGCCAGCGCGAAGGCGCAGATCCTCGTCGGCGGCGCCGCCACCACGACGATCAGCACCGGCGATTCGGCCAAGTTCCCGCCGGCCCCGGTCAGCGCCGGGCAGACGTTCCAGATCCCCGACATGACCGCGACGTTCACGCCCTCCGCCGCCGGGACCTACACGCTGACCCCCGGTGACAACGAGCAGGACGTGCCGCAGTTCAACGTGGTCGTGAAGTGCAAGGCCAGCGGTGCGAAGGCGGCGGCGACCATCACCGTGGCCGCCGGGACCCCGGGCTCGGGGGACACGTCGTCGAGCTCTGCGACGTCGGCGGCCTCCAGTTCCTCGTCGGGCGCGACGGCCACGTCGACGGGTTCTGCGACGTCCAGCACCTCGACCCTGAGCACCCTGCCGCACACCGGCTTCGACGGCCGGTGGCTGTTCGGCGTGGCGGGTCTGGCCGCGGTCCTGGGCGGCGGCGGACTGGCCGTGACCCGGCGGCGGCGCGGCAGTCACGGTTGACACGCGCGGGCCGGTTGTCGAAGTCGATCTCAGGGCCCTGCTCGCCGCGCCCGTTCTGTCCACCGACCGGCTGTTTCGAACCGGCAGCGGTTCGAACGTGCGTATTGACTTCCCAAGACCCCTGGCCCATGAATAGCTGACGCTCCATCAGATTCGGTGCACGACAACCCATCCCTGCGGACCGCCGGTCTGCGGGTTTGTCACCCCCCTTCACGGAGAGGGCACCATCAAGTGAGACACAGATCCACCTCAAGTAGGCGGTCCAGACGGGCCGCGGTCCTGTCCGGGACCCTCGCGGCGGCCGTGGCCACCGTGGCCGCTTTGGCCCCCGCGGCCTCGGCCGGCACCACCACGGTGAACTACACCGCCTGCACCAGCAACAACCCGGCGCTGGCCGCGCCGCCGCCGGACTACAGCTCGCAGGTCACGCTGACCACCTCGGCGAGCACCGTGTCCGTCGGCTCGCCGGTCACCATCACCTGGCACTACTCGCTGTCCACCGCACCCTCGCCCGGCATCCCGATCGCCAACGCCGCCACCGCGAAGGCGAAGATCGTGCTCGGCGGGGCCGGCAGCGGCACCATCGACACCGGGTCCTCGCCGGCGTTCCCGTCGGCGCCGGTGCCGACCGGCGGGACGTTCCAGATCCCGGACTTCACCGCGACGTTCACGCCCACGGCCACCGGCACGTACACGTTCACGCCGGGGGACAACGAGCAGGACGTGGCGCAGTTCGGCGTGGTGATCCAGTGCACCGCCAGCGGGGCCGGCGTGGCGGCGAGCATCACCGCCACCAACGCCTCCGCCTCGGTGTCGGACAAGGTCGTCCGTCCCGGCGCCACCGAGAACTTCACCGGGGCCGGCTGGATCGCCGGGGAGACCGTGACGCCGTCGTTCAAGGACAGCGCCGGCACCGTCACCACGGGTACGGCCCTCACCGTCCCGGCCGGCGGGGCGATCTCCGGCTCGATCGGCGTCCCGGCCGCCGCCGCCAGCGGCGCCGGACAGGTGATCCTGACCGGTTCCACCAGCGGGGCGATCCCGAAGGACGTCACGGTCCTGGGGCAGCCCACGATCGGCGCCTCGCCGAACTCCGGCGGTCCGGGCACCGTGGTCGGGATCTCCGGGCACGACTGGGACCCGAACGCCACGGTCGCGGTCAGCGGCGTGGACGCCACCGGCAACCCGGTCGGCGCGCCGGTGATGCTCCAGTCCGACGCCAACGGCGCGCTCTCCGGCAGCTACACCGTGCCCGGCAGCGCGATCGCGGCCATCGGCGGCGCGGAGATCGTGAACGGCGCGCCCAGCACCACGCTGCGCGCCTCCACGGCCTTCACGTTCGCCAACAACTCCTGCACCGCGGACGCGGCGGGTGCGGCGGTCTCCGCCAAGGGCACCTGCTCCATCCCGCAGGGGGCGAACGTCGCCGTCAACGGCGGGCCGCTGCAGATGGCCGAGAACGCCGGCGCCGTGTCCTTCCCGGACGTCACCCTCAACGGCACCGTGCACAACCAGCCCGGCGCGCTGCAGCAGGTCGACGTCCAGGACTTCCGCGGCACCACCAACGGCTGGGTCCTGAACGCCACCATGTCGGACCTGGCCCTGACCGGCGGTCCGTACGGGGGCCAGGGCGGCGCGCCGATCCCCGCGGGGAACGTCAGTGCCAGCGGCCTGAGCTGCGCCGGCAACCCGGCCGGCACGCAGCCGTACCCGTCGACGCCGACGGCCGGCTCCGGCGGGGCGCTGGACCCGAACACCGCGATCACGCTGTGCTCGCAGGCGGCCGGGGGGACCAACCCGCCGACCGTCACCGGCGGCGACTTCCTGGTCGGCGCCGCGCTCACCCTGAAGGTCCCGGCCTACGTGCTCCAGGGCACCTACACCGGCACCGTCACCATCTCCCTGCAATAGCCGGCACGCCGCGCTGAGACAGGGAAGACAGGCGGCTTCCGTGGGGCGAGGTCCATTCGCCCCACGGAAGCCACTGCCATAGGTACCACACCGACCACACCGCCGGAGCGTGGAGGAGATCACTGTGGGGACAGCTGTGGGGAACGTCGTGACCTCTGCATCGGTCCTTCGGCGCGGTATCCGGCGGGGCGGGAGCAAGCTCGCCGCGGTGCTGGCGGCCGGGGCAGTCGTGTTGGTCGTCGGCTCGGCTGGTTCGGCGCAGGCGGCGGGCTCGACTCCTTCGCCGAAAGCTCCGGGGTCGGGGGCGCCGTCGGCGTCGGCGTCGCCATCAGCGTCGGCGTCGGGTTCGGCCTCGGGTTCGGCCTCGGGTTCGGCCTCGGGCGATCCCAGCAAGGCCGCGCACGACCCCGGGTCGTGGTGGGTGCAGCCCGCGCCGAAGCCCGGCGCCGCGGCCGACTCGCGGCAGTACTTCATCTTGGAAGGCCGTCCCGGCACCACGCTGCAGGACGGTTTGACGATCTCGAACTACACGGACCACCCGATCACGTACTACGTCTACGGCGCCGACGGCTACAACACCCCGAAGGACGGCCAGTTCGCCTTGCGGGACCACGGCTATCCGATGACCGGGGTCGGGACGTGGGTGCGGCCCGCGTTCCCGACGGTCACGGTGCCGGCGCGGACCTCGACGGTCGTGCCGGTCACCGTCGTGATCCCCGCCGACGCCACGCCCGGCGACCACGTCGGCGGCGTCTCGGGGATGGATTCGGAAGTCGAGAGCGTGCAGCAGCAGGGCAGCGTGCGCGTCGGCATCAAGCGGGTGGTCGCCGCGCGGCTCTATCTGCATGTGGACGGGGCGACGATGGGCGGGTTGACGGTCGCCGGGCTCAAGGTTTCGGGGTCGCCGGCGTTCCCGGCGTATCTGAGCGACAGCAATGGCCGCGTCACGGCCACTGTCACCAACAGCGGGAATCTTTTGCAGACGCCGAAAGCGCATCTGCGGGCCACAGGTATGTTCGGGACACTCATCGACAAGACGGTGCAGCTTCCGCAGATCTTGCCCGGGCAGAGCATCGACTTCTCTCAGGAGTGGAGACATCTGCCGCCTTTGGAGATCGGGACGGTGCGGCTGGATGTCACGGATGATTCGGTGTCGCCTGGCGTGGCGTCGACCGCGTCGGTGTCGGTGACGTTGATTCCTTGGCTGACGGTTCTGGTCGCGGCAGGGGTGTTCGGGGTGGCGGTCGCGGTGTTCGTGGTGTGGCGGAGGCGGAGGAATCCGCCACCGGTGCGGCGGGAGCGGAGGGTGAGGGGGGCCGGGCGAGCGCGGGCTGGGCGGCCGTCGCCGGCGAAGCGCGGCGGTGGGGGCGGGCAGCGGGAGACGTCGAAAGCTGCGGCGCCTTGATGCGAGGGGTGCCAGTGGTGCTGCGTGTGCGGTGGGTGCGGCGAGTGCGGTGGGCGCGGCCTATGCGGCGGGCTGTCTTCGCGCTGGCGGCGCTGGTGGCGATGTCGGGCTGTTCGGGGTTCGCTGCCCAGGCCGCGTGGGCGTCGGCTCCGCAGGTGGCGGCTCTGACGTTGTCGAAGGACACGGCGAAGGTCGGGGAGCGGATCACTGTCACGGGGAGCGGCTTTCCCGCGGACGCGCGGTTGCAGCTCGAGGTCTGCGGGATCGGTGGATCGTCGAACTCTTGCGCCATCGGGGACGCGGTGTTCGCCACCACCGACGCCTTCGGCGCGTTCCACCAGAACCTGCTGGTTACGGAGCCGCCGACGCCGTGTCCCTGCACCGTGCACGCGGCGCCGTTCGGCGGGGCCGGCGCTGATCCGGTCGACGCGCCGCTCAGCGTTCCCGGGCTTCGCTACCTGCCGCAGGCCGCGCCGGTGGTGGCGGGGAACGTGAAGCTGCTGGACGCTGTAGCGGTCGGTGACTCGCCGTTTCTCACGCAGATCGGGGCGGGGGGATCGGCGCGGGTCACGTTGACGTTCGGGATTCTCAGCGGCGGGCCGGGTGGGGATCCCGGGGTGGTGCTGACCTTGTCGCGCGGGGGTAAGCAGGTCGGGCGGTATCCGGTGGCCTGGACCGGGGGTTTGTTGGCGGTGGGACAGCGGCGGGAGCTGATATACGAGGTGCCGCTGCCTGGGGGCTGGTTTCGGGACTACGAGATCGGAGTCGTGCTGGGGCCGGGCGCTGGGGCTGGGAAACCGGTGACCGTGCGCACTCTGTCAGCGTCGGTGCGGCCGTGGGGGGAGCTTGTGGTGCCCGGGGCGCTCGCACTGGGCTTGTTGTGCCTGTTGGCGGGGCGGAGACGGGGCTACAAGGCTGTGGCGGGGCTTCCGGTGCGTCCGGGGGCGGTGGCCGGGCGGCGTAGCGGTGTGGCCGTTCCTGGGGCGTTCTCGGAGTTCTCGGAGTTCTCGCAGTTCTCGGGGGTCGAGGCGGCGACGATCGGGATTGTGGTGGGGGCGGAGCTTGTGGGGGTGGAGCGTGTGGAGGTGGATGCGCATGCGGGTCAGGGTGCGTCCCTGAATCAGGCTGTGGCCGGGAGTGAGGCAGGGGCGGCGAGCGAGGCAGGGGCAACGAGCGGGGCTGCGACGCCTGAGGCTTCTGAGACTGCTGTGAATGAGAACCCTTAACGCAGCCGCTCCGCCAGTTCCCGCGCCACCGACGCGGCCCGCGAGCCGTAGTCGGACCCGTACAGCGCCGCGTGCACCAGCAGCGGGTGCAGCTGGTGCAGCGGGACCCGCTCCTGCCAGCCGTCGGCCAGCGGGTGCACCTCGTCGTAGGCCGCGATGATCCGGTCCAGATACGGCGGCGGGAACAGCGCCAGCATCGCCAGGTCGGTCTCCCGGTGGCCGCCGTGCGCCGCCGGGTCGATGAACCAGCCCTCGCCTCGGCCGTCCCACAGGATGTTGCCGCTCCAGGCGTCGCCGTGGATGCGGGAGGGCCGCTCCTCCTCCCCGGCCAGGAAGTCGATGCGGGTGCACACCTCTTCGATCACCTGTGCGCCGTCGGCGTCGAGGTGGCCGCGGTCGCGGGCGAGTTTCACGTACGGCAGTACTCGGCGTTCGGCGTAGAAGGTGGCCCAGTCCTCGGCGGACTTGTTGTCCAGCGGCAGCACCGCGATGTAGCCGGGCCAGTCCGCGCCGAAGCTGTGCGCGCCGCGGGCGTGCAGTGAGGCGAGGCGGCGGCCGAACTCCTCGGCGCCGTCGGGCGTCGGGCGCCCGGGCGCCACCCAGGAGGTCACCAGGATGTCCTCGGCCACGCCGAGCACCTCCGGGACCCGCACCCCGCCGGAGGCGCCGTCGGCGCCCACCGCCTCGCGCAGCCAGCGCAGCCCCGCCGCCTCGGCGTCGAAGTAGCCTGGTCCGGCCACGTGTTCGGCGTCGTCCAACGTCTTCACGAACGCCGCCCCGCCGGTGAAGAACTGTATGCGGTACGTCTTCCCGAAGGAGCCGCCTCCGATGGCGGCCACGCCGAGCACGGCCCTGTTCAGCAGGGCGGCCACGCGGTCCGCGACAGTACTCGCCATATGGCGATCGTAGCCGCAGGTGGCGGCCTCGGCGGTCGCCCGCCACCACTGTTTCCGCTCGCTGGGGGTGGTTTTGTGTCCTGGCCGGGCGTGGTTCTGCGCTGTGGCCGGGGGTGGTTGTGCGGCTTGGCCGGGGGTGGTTGCGCGGCTTGGCCGCGCCCCGCGGGGTCAGCGCTTGACGTCGTCCGGGAGCGCGGCGTGCAGGGCGATGGAAACCACGCTGATCACCAGCGCGCCCAGCAGCGCCGAGGTGAAGCCGTCCACGTGGAAGCGCACGTGGTAGTGCTCACAGATCTTGGATGTCAGCCCCAGCATGAGTGCGTTCACCACGAAGGTGATCAGCCCCAGGGTGAGCAGGAATAGCCCGAACGTGGCTATCTGAACGAGAGGCTTGACCAGGGTGTTCACCGCGGCGAAGATGACCGCGACGACGAGCACCGTGAGCACCTTCTGCTTGGTCGCGTCCGGGGCGCCGGGATCCACTTGGATGGTGACGCCGGACACCACCAGCGTGGTGACCCACAGGGCCACGCCGTTGATCCCGATCTTCAGCAGGAGTTTCTTCACCGCGGCATGCTCGCATGCCGAAGTCGGGTCGTCGAGGGGTTCACGGCGATGCTTTAGAAATCAATGACGGAACATCGGCAGGACACCGGAACGGCCGGATGTACACCCTCCGCAGTCTCTGATGCGCCCACAGTGGCGCAAGAGGACTTCGAGAGGACTCGCGGGTCACGGTACGGATAGAGGTTTCTAAGAAATCGACCACCGATGGCGCACACATTCCCGTGTACCCGTACTCTGGCAAGCAGACGGTGACTGGATTCCGTCATCGTCCACTGATGTCGCCTGATCGGCGGATGCAGAAGGCTGGTTTCACGCCTGGCTATCAGGGTCGGTATCCCACGAACGGCCCTGAATTGGTTCATGAAGGGTTTTGCCGGATATGCTCACACCATGACTGCGGTGGAACAGCGGCTCGGCCACAAGGTCAAGAGCCTCGAACAGGAACTCAGCGGGGCCAAGGACGCCGTGCTTCGGCCGATGGGCGTGACGGTCCCCCAGTACACGGCCCTGCTCGTCATCAACGACGAGCCCGGCATCAGCGGCGCGGAGCTGGCCAGGCGTTGCCTGGTCACCCCCCAGACGATGACCACGGTCCTGGGCAACCTGACCCTCAAGGGCTACATCGAGCGTCGCTCGGTGCCCGGCCAGGGTCGTGCCATGGAGACCACGATCACCGCCGCCGGGAAGCGGATCCTGGCCAAGGCCGACAAGGAGGTGCTGGCCGTCGAGAAGACACTGGCCGGCACCATGGCGGTCAAGGACCAGGCGACGTTCGCCAAGCTGCTGGACCAGGCGCGCGCCCCCTTCACGAAGGAGGAGGCCGCTCCGGCGCCGGTGAAGCGGGCGACGCGTACTACGGCGAAGAAGGCCGCCAAGAAGGCGCCGGCGAAGAAGGTCGCGGCGGCTAAGGCCGCTCCGGCGAAGAAGGCCGCTGCCAAGAAGACCGCCAAGAAGGCTGCCGTTAAGAAGACGACGGCCAAGAAGACGGCCAAGAAGACCGCGCGCTGAGCCGGTTGGCTCAGTGGGTGGCGACAAACCTGAAGATCCCTGCTATTGGGCCCGGCGTGCGGTTGCGCGTCGGGCCCGAGGATTTTTGGGGGTGGGGTGGGGTGGGGTGGGGTTTTGCGACTTTTGGGTTCGGGTTCGGGTTAGGGCTAGGGCTAGGGCTCGGGGCTCGGGGGTGTTGCTGAGTTGAGCGCTGGTGTGCTGGCGCGTTGTGGGTGGGCGGTTGTTGGGCGGTGCTGAGCTCTGTTAAGCGGCGGTAGGCGTGGGGTTGAAGTGCCTTTTACGACCTTCGGCCATGGTGTTGAGGCTCGGGGTTCGGGGGCGTGGGTTTGTTGGTCGGCTGGTGGTGGGGTGGGGCACGGGCCGGTGGTTGCGCAGGTCCTCTTTGGGTGGCGGTTGGTGAGCGGGCGGCTTTTAACCCAAAGGTCAAAGTCAAGATCAAGAGCATGGTGAAGAGCCGGCGCTTCCAGCGGGGGCCTCGGCTCCCTCGGGGAACACGCGCG
>JABFXP010000141.1 GCA_013361685.1 Catenulispora sp. | reverse complement strand
GGCCGCGTGCGCCGCCTCGGCTTCGGCCAGCGCCTGCGTCACCGCGGCGGCGATGGCGGCTTCCGTGAGCTCGGCGCTCGTGGACCGGTGGTCGGCGAGGGCGGTGGCGACCGCGGATTCGCGCTCGGCGGCGTGCCGTTCCTCAGCTTCCGCCAGCGCCGCGGCGATCGCCGCCGCCGAGGCCGCCGCGACCGCTTCCTCCTGGACGCGAGTGTGCGTCGCCTCCGCCTCGGCCAGTGCCGCCGCCACCGCCGAGGCGGCCGCCAGCGCGACAGCTTCCTCGGTCGCGGCGGCGGTGCGCGCGTCGGCTTCGGCCAGCGCCGCCGTGACTGCGGCCTCGCGGGCGGCCTCGCACTCCGCGAGCGTGATCGTGCCCTTCTTCGGTCCGCCCGCGGTCGGGCTCACGGAGGGTGTCCACATGCCCGAGTCCGCGTCCTCGACGCTGTCGCCGAGGGATTCGCCCGCGGCCTCGGCGGCGAGGGCGAGCGCGGCAGCCGCCGCGGCGGCGCGTTCGACGACGATCGGCGGCGTGGGCAGCACCGCGACGCTCTCCTCGCGGCCGCGCAGCACGGCGACCACCTCGGCCATCGAGGGCCGCTCGGTGGCCTCGCCGGACATGCAGGCGGCGAACAGCAGCGCCAGCTCGCTGCCGTCGCCGAAGAACTCGGTGAGGCGGCCGACGGCTATCTCGCGGCGGAAGGCCAGCAGGGCTATGAGGTCCTCGGTGCCGCCGGTCGCGGCGGTGCCGCCGTGGACACCGGCCGAGGCTTCGACGCGGGCGCGGTGCAGGTCCTCGCGGACGATCTCCCAGCCGAACACGGCCACGTAGAGGAGCCAGGACAGGGCGTAGACGTCGTCGGCGGTGGAGGCCGCCGCACCGCCGAGGCGGGCCGCGGTCACGAAGCCGGACTCGGCCTCCAGGGCCAGGGTCTGCGCGTCGCCTTCGAAGGCCAGGCCCAGGGCCAGGTCGACGAACACGTTGCCCTTGCTGCCCAGCCAGATCGAGTCGGTGTGGAGCCAGCCGTGGACCAGACCGGCGGCGTGGACCGTCTCGAAGACCTCGGCGACGCTCAGCGCCACCGTGGCGAGTTCGGCCGACGACAGGGCGCCCTTCATCAGGCGCGCGGTCAGGGAGGTGCCCTTTTCCTGGTCGTAGACGGCGAACTCGATGTAGCTGTCGCTCTTGTGGATCAGCTTGTGGGAGTGCGAGTCGTGGTCGGTGACGACCCGGTCCTCGTGGGCGATGCGCTTCTGCCCGGCCTCGCGGACCACGGCGATGGCCGGGTGCTGGACCCGGGTCAGCGAGGAGACGGCGTTCTCCAGGCCGCCGGTCGCCGAGACCTGGATCCACACGCGGCGCCGGCGCACCGAGTCGGAGGCGAGCCAGAGCTCACCGATCCCGCGGTGCCACAAACGCCGCGAAAGGGTGTAGCGACCTGCGAGGACGATGCCCGCGGAGACTCCCGATATTCCTGCCACGGCGGCTAATTGTGCACGGCGCCAGAGCCCTTGCACAGCGGGTGTACCCCGGCACGATACGTATTTTCGTCTAGTCGCCCCGGGCGTTCACCGAACCGCCTCTCACCTGCGCTCCGTCGATATCACGACGGCCACTCCGAGCACCACGATCAAGCCGCCGGCGATCACCGCGAGCGTGATCGACTCGCTGAGGAAAACAGCACCTAGAGCGACCGCCACAACAGGGTTGACATATGCGTATGTTGACACAAGGGATATAGGCGCATTGTTGAGCAACCACACATAGGAACAGAACGCCACAAGTGATCCGGCGGCGACGAGATACAGCGTCGCCCACGCCGAGGCGCCGGTGATCGCGGAGGGATGGAAGTGCTCACCGTGCAGCGTGGCGGCGAGGGCGCATCCGAGGCCGCCGAACACCATCTGGTAAGCGGAGGCGACGAACGGGTCCTTCGGCGGCGTCAGCCAGGTCTTCGTCGCCACCGAGCCGAACGCCCAGCTGACCGAGGCGATGATCACGAGCACGACGCCGAGGAAGTAGTTGTGCGCGGCCCCTCCGCCCGGTCGCATCAGCACCACCAGCCCGGCGAAGCCGATCAGCACGCCGAGCAGCGTCCGCCGGTTCGGCCGGTCCTTGGCGACGATGCGCCAGAGCACGATCCACAGCGGGACCGAGGCGACCAGCAGCGCCGACATACCGGTGGGGATGTACTGCTCGGACAGCACCACGCCGCCGTTGCCGCCGAGCAGCAGCAGGACGCCGATCAGCGCGGCGGACAGCAGCTGGCGGCGGGTGACGCGCAGCGCGGCCGGGCCGCGGCGGATCGCGAGGAAGGCGGCGAGGATCAGGCCGGCGAGGGTGAAGCGGAGCGCGGCGGAGGACAGCGGGGGGATCGATTCGATGGCGTAGCGGATCGCCAGGTAGGTCGAGCCCCAGACGAAGTAGACGGCGGCGAGGGCGACCCAGGCCGGCGTGGACATGCGGGGGTGGGAGGGCGGGACGATCTCGTCCGGCGCCGCGGTTTCGAAGCGCCCCTCACTCGCGGCTAGTGTCATACCCCTGATCCCTCCGCGACCCTGACGTTACGCAGTCAGCCTGGGGGATCTGTGGTGGCAGCGGCAAGGGCCACTCCGTGGGGAGTGGCCCTTGAACGGTGTTCAGAAGGGTGGTTCAGGCCCTCGGCTGCCCGGTGTGCTCGGCTGCCCAGCGGCCTTGACTACTCAGATGCTCGGGGCCGCCAGCCCTCAGCCCAGCGCGCGCAGCAGGTCCGCGAGCAGGTCGTCCACCGACTCGATGCCGACCGAGAGCCGCACCAGGTCGTCCGGCACCTCCAGCGGCGACCCGGCGGCGCTGGCGTGCGTCATCCGGCCCGGGTGCTCGATCAGCGACTCGACGCCGCCCAGCGACTCCCCGAGGATGAACAGCTCGGTGCGGCCGCACAGGTCAACGGCCGCCTGCTCGCCGCCCGCCACCCGGAACGACACCATGCCGCCGAAGCCGGACATCTGCTTGGCCGCGACCTCGTGCCCGGGATCCGTCTCCAACCCGGGGTAGTGCACCGCGCTCACCTTCGGATGCGAGGCCAGAGCCTCGGCGATGCGCTGGGCGTTGGCGCAGTGCCGGTCCATGCGCACCGCCAGGGTCTTGATGCCGCGCAGCACGAGCCAGGCGTCGAAGGGACCGGCCACCGCGCCCATCGCGTTCTGGTGGTAGGCCAGCTGCGCGCCCAGTTCCTCGTCGGCGACCACCAGGGCGCCGCCGACCACGTCGGAGTGGCCGCCCATGTACTTGGTGGTGGAGTGCACGACCACGTCGGCGCCCAGCGCCAGCGGCTGCTGGAGGTAGGGGGTGGCGAAGGTGTTGTCGACGACCAGCAGCGAACCGGTCTCGTGCGCGATCACCGCCAGCGCGGCGATGTCCGCGACGCCGAGCAGCGGGTTGGAGGGGGTCTCGACCCAGATCGCCTTGGTCTGGCCGGGCACCACCGCGGCCCGCACCGCCGCCGGGTCCGACATGTCGGCGGCGGTCCAGGCCAGACCCCAGCGGGTGAGCACCTTGGAGAACAGGCGGAAGGTGCCGCCGTAGGCGTCGGCCGGGATGACCACATGGTCACCGGGCACGCAGACCGTCCGCAGCAGACAGTCCTCCGCCGCCAGGCCCGAGGCGAAGGCCAGGCCGGTGCGGCCGCCCTCGATCGCGGCCAGGCAGTCTTCCAGCGCCTTGCGGGTCGGGTTCGCGCTGCGGGAGTACTCGTAGCCGCTGCGCAGGCCGCCGACACCGTCCTGCTTGTAGGTCGAGACCTGGTAGATCGGGGGGACGACGGCGCCGGTCAGCGGGTCCGGGTCCTGGCCGGCGTGGATGGCCAGGGTCTCGAAGGCGGCGTGGGCGTGGGCGTCAGATGCGGACATGGGGTTTAGGTTACGCGTTCGGGGCGGGGCGGCCGGGTGCGGAGGGGTGGCGGGTGGTTGGCGTCGGGGTGGTGGTCGGGGTGGTGGTCGGGCTGGTGTCGTGGGCGGCGAGCGGGCCTTCGCTCGGGCCGTCGCTCGGGCTGGCGTCGACGCCGCCGCCAGGGCCGGGGCCGGGGTCGGAACCCACGAGCCGCGCCACTTCAGCCATCCGGCGTAACCTCCGCCGCTCCAGCAGCTTCCGCCGCTGCCGCACGACGTACATCAGCACCGCGGCCCCGACGACCACCACCCCGACGAACATCAGTATCAGCGTCTGCCACGAGCCGATCTCGGAACGAGCGTGATGCACCACTCCACCGGTGCCTATCTGCACGGGGCTGCTGGGCGCGTGGGGCGCGTCGTCGTCCCCGAACCCGGCCGCCGTCACCGCCGCCACCACCCGCGCGATCACCGCATCCATCCACGCCTCCTGAGCCCCAGTCGCATCATCCGAAAAGGACATTACCGATCTTCCGGGCGACCGCATCCCGACCCGGAGACGAAGGGTCGACCACGCGGCCGACCTGGAACAGAAGCACGAACCCGCCGGTTGTACCTTCATGAAAGAACCGCGCCGGCAGAAAGGGAGGGCGACCATGAGCCTGTTCCGCAGAGAGCAGCACATGCCCACCAGCGACCAGGCCCTGAAGGGCCGCCCGACCCCCCTGTTCCCCACCCGGGAAACCCACACCGTCCTGGGCACCCAGATCTCCGAAGAGCCGCCGCCCGGCTTCGAAGAGGCGATCTTCGCCCTGGGCTGCTTCTGGGGCGCCGAGCGCAAGTTCTGGGAACTCCCCGGCGTCCACACCACCGCCGTCGGCTACTCCGCAGGCACCACCCAGAACCCCACCTACGAAGAGGTCTGCAGCGGCTTCACCGGCCACGCCGAAGCCGTCCGCGTGGTCTACGACCCCACCCAGGTCACCTACACCGACCTCCTGAAGACCTTCTGGGAAAGCCACGACCCCACCCAGGGCTACCGCCAGGGCGCCGACATCGGCACCCAGTACCGCTCGGTGATCGAGTACACGACCCCCGAGCAGAAGGCCGCCGCCGAAGCCAGCCGCGACGCCTACCAGGACGTCCTGACCCGCGCCGGCCACGGCGAGATCACGACGGAGATCGTGTCGGCGTCGACGTTCTATTACGCGGAGCCGTATCACCAGCAGTATTTGGACAAGAATCCTGACGGGTACTGCGGGATCGGCGGG
>JABFXP010000552.1 GCA_013361685.1 Catenulispora sp. | reverse complement strand
GCGGGTCCGTGAGCGACAGCGGACCCGTGAGCGAAAGCGGACCCGCCGACCAGGACGAGGCCGAGGAGCGGGACGAGGCCGCAGCCCAGGACGAGGCCGAGGACCGGGACGAGCCAGCCGCCGAGTAGCCCTCAGCCGGTCAGCGTCCCCAAGAACCGGTCGATGAGCGGCGTCATCTCGTTCAGCTTCTCCTCCAAGGCGAAGTGACCGGTCTTGAACACGTGCAGCTGGGCGTCGGGCAGGTCGCGCAGATACGCCTTCGCGCCTTCGACCGTGAAGAACGGGTCCCCGTCGCCCCACAGGATCAGCGCCGGCGGCCGGTGTCCGGCGAGCCAGCGCTGCCAGGCCGGGTAGCGCTCGACGTTGGTGTGGTAGTCCAGGGCCAGGGCGATCTGGGCGGCGTCGCGGCCGGGCCGGTCCAGGTAGTGCTGGTCCAGCGTCCAGCCGTCGGGGGAGATCAGGGCCGGATCGGTGGTGCCGCCCTCGTACTGGGAACGGGTCACCTCCTCGGTGAGGATGCCGCGGACGCGGTCCTCGGCACCGGGGACGCCGGGGCGTTCGGTGATCAGGTTCCGGGCGATCTCGGACAGGCCCTCGGTGTAGGCGTTGGCGTTCTGCACGATCAGGGCCGAGATCCAGTCCGGGTGGCGTTCGGCGAGGCGGAAGGCGACCGGGCCGCCGTAGTCGAAGACGTACACCGCCAGGCGGCGGCCGGGCGCGGTCAGGCCGAGGGCCTGGACGAAGCCCTCGACGACGTCGGTGAGCGCCTCGAACGAGTACGCGAAGTCCGCCGGTGCGCCGGTCTGCCCGAAGCCGGGCAGGTCGGGCGCGATCAGGTGGTGCTCGGTGCCCAGGGCGTCCATGAGGCGGCGGAACTGGTGGGAGGAGCTGGGGAAGCCGTGCAGGAGCAGCACGGTCGGCACGTCGGAGCGGTCCGGGCCGGTCTCGCGGTAGAAGACGCGGACGCCGGATATGTCGACGGTGCGGTGGGTGATCGCGGGCAGGATCAAGGCGCTCATGGCCTTGATTCTAACGGATACTCTTCGTCTATGCGTTAGACGCGTGACGGGCGTCCAGGGATTCCGGCGGCTGTCAGGTGGCCGAGCTCGACATCGACTCCCGCAGCAGCAGCCCGATCGAGTTCACGCAGTACCGCCACCCGCCCAGCTCCTCCGGCGCGTCCTGGAACAGGTAGCCCAGGTGCGACCCGCAGGTGGCGCACCGGATCTCGGTCCGGAGCATGCCCTGCGAACGGTCCTCGTACTGCTCGATCAGCTCTTCGGACAGCGGCGCGGAGAACGCCGCCCAGCCGCACTCCGCGTTGAACTTGTTCTCCGAGCCGAACAACGCGGTGTCGCAGCCCCGGCACTGATAGATGCCGGTGTCGTCGTTCTCGACGTAGGCACCGGACCAAGGGTTCTCGGTGCCGAACTCGCGCAGCGTCTTGTAGGCGGCCGGACCCAGATGCTGCCGCCACTCTGCCTCGGTGCGTTCGACCTTGTACGCCATGTAGTCGAGCCTACTCATCACGCGCCGGTGCGCCAGAGTTTTGGGAAGGCGTTACCCGCATGGGCCCGCCCCGCAGTGATTACCCGCAGTGGCCCGGAGCAGGGCGAATGCGTGTACGAACGCGTATTCGTGCGCGTAGTCGGGCATCGTGCTTCAAGCTTTCGTCGAGCGGGCTGGAAGCCCCAACTGCCGACGGTACGTCCGGTCGATCACGGCCACCATCGTCTGCGGCGCGAACCAGCCCAGGACCCGGTCGCGGGCGTTGCGGCCCATCGTCGCGGCCTGGTCCGGGTGGTCGAGCATCCACAGCACCGAGGCCGCCACGCCCGCCGGGTCCGCGGGCGCGGCCAGCAGGCCGGTGACGCCCGGCGCGACGAGGTCCGGGACGCCGTTGACGGCGGTGGCGACCAGCGGGCGGGCGGCGGCGGCCGCCTCGGTGAGGGCCCGGCCCAGGCCTTCGTAGAGCGAGGTGATCACGAAGACGTCCAGCGTCGCCGTCAGCTCCGCCGCGCCCTGGACGTAGCCGGTGACCGCGATCTTCACGCCGAGCTCGTCCGCCAGTGCCCTGACCTCGGAGGCCAGCTCGCCGTCGCCGATCATCAGGAACGCCGTGCCCGGCCGCTGCTCGGCGACCAGGGCCGCCATCCGGACGAAGTCCAGCGGCGCCTTCTGCGCGTCGACGCGGCCGCAGGTGCCGACCACGGGCTGGTCCGGGGCGATCCCGAACTCCGCCAGCCGGGAGCGGTCGCCGGCGGTGGGCACGGCGTCCAGTTCCACCGCGGACGGCGCCACGCGCACCGAGCCGGGGCGGGCCAGCCGGGTCTGGACCGCCTCGGCGGCGACCCGCGGTGCGACGGCGAGGAAGGTGTCGGTCATCGGGCGGACTGAGCGCTCCAGCAGCAGGTACATGCCGCGCTTCAACGACGGCATGTGGTCGTGGAACGAGAAACCGTGGAAGGTGTGGATGATCACCGGGGTGCGCGTGCTCCACGCGGCCAGGCGGCCGAGGAAGCCGCCCTTGGCGGAGTGCGTGTGCACGATGTGGAAGCGTTCCTGCTTCATCAGCTTGCGCAGCTTCAGGAAGACGAGCAGGTCTTTCGGGTGCAGGACTTCCTTGAAGCCCTCGATCTGCACGCAGCGCACCCCGGCTGCCGCCGTACGCTCCCACAGATCGCCGCCCGGGACACCGGCGAGCCAGACTTCGTACTCGTCCTGGTCCATGCCGATCGCCGACAGCATCGTGTTGCCGCCCGCGCCGGCCCAGAAGCGGGTGATCACGTGCAGTACCTTGATCTTGGGGAGCTCGGGCTGCGGCGGCAGGTCTTCGAGCGCGACCACGCGCTCAGGCAGCGGCGGCCAGTCGGACGCGGTCTGCTCGGTCATGGCCGGGCCCCCTCCAGATCTTCGAGCGCCGCCAACCGGCGCTCCTCCGCCACCATCGCCGCCAAGCCCTCCTGCAACGAGACCTTCGGCGCGTATCCGAAGCCCTCCCGGGCGACCGTGATGTCCGCGCCGGTGTCGCGCACGTCCCCGGGCTGCCCCGGACCCCGCTCCGGCTGCACCGGCGCCCCGACCGCGGCCAGCACCCGCAGCACGTCGTTCATCGACACCCGGTGCGCGCCGCCGATGTTCGCCACGCCGGTGAACTCCGCGACCGCCGCACCGATCAGGCCCTCGACGATGTCGGCGACGTAGGTGAAGTCGCGGGTCTGCTCGCCGTCGCCGAACAGCCGGAAGACGCCGCCCCGGACCGCGGCCTGGACCAGCCGCCGGAAGGCCATGTCAGGGCGCTGCCGCGGACCGTAGACGGTGAAGAACCGCAGCGACGCCGTCGGCACCCCGAAGCTGCGCCGGTACAGCTCGCACAGGTGCTCCCCGGCCAGCTTCGTGACGCCGTACGGCGACACCGGCTGCGGCCGCAGCGTCTCGGCGGTCGGGTACGACTCGGCGTCGCCGTAGACGGAGGACGAGGACGCGTACACCAGCTTGCGCAGCGTCGGCACCTCGCGGGCCGCCTCCAGCAGGGCTTGGGTGGCGTCGATGTTGGCGCGCGTGTAGATGGTGAAGTCCGCACCCCACGACCGCCGCACCCCCGGCTGCCCGGCGAGGTGGAAGACGCAGTCGGCGCAGTCCAGCCGCTCCTTGAGCGGCGCGGTGTTCAGGTCCTCGGCGTGGAAGCGGAAGGTGCCGCCGAACTCCTCGGCGGTGGCGTGCACCGCGGCCAGGTTGGCCTCCTTGCGCCGCACGTCGTAGTAGTCGGTGAGGGCGTCGATGCCGACGACCTGGTGGCCGTCCCGCAGGAGGCGTTCGGACAGGTGGGAGCCGACGAAGCCGGCCGCCCCGGTGACCACGGCGCGCATGGGTGCTCCTTCCGGTTTCGGGGTGTTCAGGACGGTTCCCGGCCCCGCACCGCCAGCAGCGCGGCGCCGGCCAGCAGGCCGAAGTAGGCCCACTCGTGCCGGAAGTGCAGGGTCTGGTGGAAGGCGGCGGTGACCGCGACGCCGATCGCGGTGGCGCCGAGGATGTCGGGCCGGGGGACGTGCTCGGTCAGCTGCCGGGGCGGCCGCAGCCCCATCAGCCGGGCCGCCCGCGCCCCGACCAGGGCGATGAACAACAGCAGCGCGGCCATGCCCAGGACGCCGCGCTCGTTGGCCGCCGCGATGTAGTCGTTGTGCGCTTCCTTGACGTATCCGGCCCCTTGTTGTTTCAAGGTGTCCTTGGTGCCGTCCGGCCCCAGACCGAAGAGGTCGTTCTCCAGATACAGCCGCCAGTTCTCCTGGAGGATCGTGGAGCGGCTGTCGGTGGACTTGGCGGCCCGGCCCAGATTGTTGGCCAGGATCCCGACGCCGCCGGCCGAGTCCGAGGCCCGGCCCAGGTCCAGGCTCAGCACGGCGGCCCCGGCGAGCAGCGTGGCGATCGCGCCGACGGCGACCAGCTTCACCACGCCGCCGCGTCTGCCGGCGCTGATGAACGCCGCGATGACGACCGCCACCGCGAGCCCGGCGATGGCCGCGTTCGATCCGGTGAGCAGCATCGCCACCAGCACCGTGGCGCAGCACAGGGAGCGGACGATCGGGCGGTTCGGGTACTGCGCGGCCCGCATGATCAGGAACGCCAGCATCAGATACAAGCCGCAGCGGTTCGGGTCTCCGAACAAGAAGGCGGCGCGGTCGGCCTCGCGGGGGGTGTAGCCGGACAGCTTCTTGATCCCGCCGACGACCCCGATGATCAGCAGGAGCGCCGAGGCCACGCCGACCCGCGTCCACCACCGCATCAGGCGGCTGAGAGTCGGGCCGTGCTGGGCCGCCGTGGCCACCGCGCCGCCCCACAGCAGCATCAGCAGGTCCTGGGCCAGCAGCAGCTTGGAGTGCTGAAGCCGGTCGTGGGCCGCGGCGCCGAGCGCCCCGGCGATGATCGACAACCAGACCGGAAGCGCCAGCGGGAGGCGGGCGACGACGTGCTGGGAGCAGGCCGCGAACAGCACACAGCCGACGGCCAGCACGATGAACAGGTCGACCGGTCCGGCGTTGCCCGCGAACGACGGCGTCAGCAGCGGCAGGGCGGCGATGGCGAGGACGACGGCACCGCGCGCGTAGCCGGGCAGCACGAGGCCGCCGGCCGCGGCGCGCGGGC
>JABFXP010000222.1 GCA_013361685.1 Catenulispora sp. | reverse complement strand
CCGGAGATCCTCGACGAACCCGTGGAACAAGCCTTCAAACGGTTGCGCAACCTGCGCGATCTCTTGGAGGAGCCTGACTTGTGCAAGGACGCCGTGTGGACGAGCGCAGTCGCGACGATGAGTGAGGCGATCGACAGCCTCCGGCGCGCGATGAGGGACGAGCTCGCCGAGTCCGACTGACCGACTGACCGACTGACCGACTCGAGCCGACCGTACGGATCGGACCCGTCCCGCGATGGTCAATCACAACCCCTGAACAAGATCCTACCAAGGGGTTCCGCCTACTTGCTCGAGCGAATCCGCAGCTCAAAGCCCGATCACAGCGTTCTGAACCAGAGTAATGCGATTACTCTATTCCGCGCCGCTGCGCTCTTGAACGATGGCTTCTGTCCGGTTCCACTCAACTCCCAACCAAGGAGACGAACCATGAAGCCCACCAAGAAGATCAGCGTCCGGCGCACCGGCGACGTTCGCCTGACGACCGCGGCCATGTGCTCCCCGTGCTACTGGTCCCAGGTCTGACCTTCTGAAACGGACGGCCCGGCCGCAGGACTGGGGCCGGGCCGTCCCCCCCACGGACCCTGGAGTGCTGATGACCGACACGGGCATCGAGTTCTACCCTCTGAGTTTCGTGCCCGAGGGGGCTGATGTGATCGTCGGCCGGGTCGAGACGGGGACGTATGCCGTTCTGCCCGAAGACGGTGCCGGGTTGCTGCGGCGGCTCAGTGCGGGGGCGACGGTCGCCGACGCCGCCGAGTGGTATCGGCAGACCTACAGCGAGCCTGTTGACGTGGACGACTTCCTCGAGTCCATGGGTGAGCTGGGATTCATCAGGATGCCCGGCGCTGAGGTGGCCACGCCGAGTGCCGCGCCGCGGTTCCAGTGGCTCGGGCGGGCGTTGTTCTCCGGGCCGGCGTGGCTCGTGTACGGCGCGATCGTCGCCGCGGCTCTGGTCGAGCTGGTGCGGCGGCCGGGGCTGCGGCCGGCGTATTCGCAGGTGTACTTCAGCGGGTCGCTGACGACCGTCACCGTGGTGATGGTGCTCGGGACGATACCGCTGAGTTTCCTGCACGAGGCCTATCACGTGCTGGCCGGTCAGCGGCTCGGGCTGCACAGCAGGCTCGGCATCAGCAACCGGTACACGTATGTCGTCTTCGAGACCCGTACCAACGGTCTGTACAGCGTGCCGCGGCGCCGGCGCTATCTGCCGTTCCTGGCCGGGATGCTGCTCGACGTCGTGGTGGTCGGGGTGTTGGACCTGGCGGCGGCTCTGCTCAAGGACGGCGGCGGGGCTTCGGGGCTCGTCGGGCGGATGTGCCTGGCGCTGTCGTTCGCGGTCGTGACCCGGCTGGCCTGGCAGTTCCTTCTGCATCTGCGCACGGATCTCTACTACGTCCTGAGCACCGCGCTGAACTGCTACGACCTCCACGAGGCGAGCAGGTCCATATTCTTCAACCGCCTGCGCCGGCTGTTCGGCCGGACCGCCGGCCTGATCGACGAGACCCAGTGGACCGACCGTGACCGGAAGGTCGGTGCCTGGTACGGATGGCTCATCACCCTGGGGTTCGGCACGACCGTCTTCCTGATGCTCTTCGTCACCGGGCCGATCGCGGTGACCTACGCCGCGCGGACCGCCCGGGAGCTGTCGGCGGGCGTGGGGACCGAGCGCTTCTGGGACTCCCTGGTCGCCCTGCTCATCTTCGTCGCCCAGATCGCGCTGCCCGCCGTGCTGGCGTGGCGCAAGCGGCGCCATGACGCCGCACGCAAACCGAAGCTACTCACCGCCTGAAGGAGTGATGTCGGATGTCTCGCCACCTGCACGTCGTCGGAATCCGTGCGCGGGACCGACGCCCGATCCTGGAGCAGTCCGCCGGGGCCGTCTTCGCCGGCTGCCACCAGGGCCTGCGGGGGCCCTACACGGGAGTCGACACGGTCCTGCGGGCCATCCTGCCCGACGCCCGGCGCAGGTGGCCCGAGCTGGTCGACTACCACCGCATGGAGGTCCTGGAGGCGATCCCGGAGCTGAGTGAGCTGATCGGCCCGGCGCCGCACACCCTGGCCAAGGACGCGCCCTTCGAGGAGCGCACCCGCTGGTACGGGAACACCATGACCCTCTGCTTCTCCCACGGGATCATCACCCTGATGCGCGAGTACGCGCGGCGGCTGCGGGAGGCCGGATCTGTGCCGCCGCCCCTGGTGTTCGACGACGTCCACAACGCCGAGATCACCACGCAGGAGTTCCTCGCGCTTTTCGTCCGCCGCGTCGGCGCGGACGTGTGGCCGGTGGCGATCGGCACCGACGGTGAGGTCGAGCCGGTCCTCGCGACCGCCCTGGCGGAGTACGCCGAGCAGGTGCAGGCTCCCGCGCTTCCGGAGCCCGAGCCGCGACCCGCCGCCGAGCTCGTGGCCGAATACCTCGAGCTCGACGGGACCTCCGACGATCCCGCGGCCCACGCGGCCTATCTCGCGCTCGACCCTGAGGAGCGCGCGGCCCTGCACGACCGGCGCGCCGACGAGATCGAGAGCGAAGCGTCCTGGGGCGTGCGGATCTCCGCGCTCGCCTACCACCGGGAGCACGGCTCCGATCCGCACGGGGCGGGCGTCAAGGCGGTGCAGGCCGCCGCCGAATACCTCACCGTCATGGGCTTCCAGCCGGCGGCGCTGAAGATGAGCGAACGCGGACGGGCCCTCACCGACCCGGACCGCGAGCCGGAGATCTATCGCAGATTCACCAACATGCTCATCTCCCACGTCCTGGGGCTCGGGCAGCTGGAGGAGGCGATCGAGCTGTGCGGCGAGGTGCGCCGGCGGTACACGCAGCCCAAGGCCCACATGCTCACCAGCTACTTCATGGCGATGATCTACACGCGGTTCGCGGTGCCCCGGGACCACCTGAAGGCGCTCGAATACCAGAACAACGCCGTGGCCCTCGCCAACAGCCTGCCCGACGAGCGCGAGCGCCTGATCTACAGCGGATTCGAGGACAACGCCCTGGCGCTGATCGAGATGCACCGCGGCAACCTGACCCGCGCGCTGCACCTGGTGGAAGGCGCGATGCAGCGTGCGGACGGCCTGCTCGGACCGCAGGACTGGGTGGTGCACCGCTCGCAGCTGCTTTACAACCGGGCGCGGCTGCTGGCCGCCCTGGGCCGCCAGGACGAGGCCTACGAACTCTTCACCAAGTTGTCCGAGATGGATCCGTACTACACCGACTACTTCACCGAGCGCGCGAAGATCTCCCGTGCCCGCGGCGATCTGGAGGCGGCCATCCGGGACTACGACATCGCCGCGGAACTCGGACCGCCCTTCGTCGAGCTCTACCACAACCGGGGCTCGGCCTATGCCGAACTCGGCCGGACCGAGGAGGCTCTGGCCGACTTCACCTACGTCCTCGACATGCACCCGATCGACGCCGACACTCTCCTGAGCCGCGCCGAGCTGCTTTTCGACGTGGGCGACCTCGACGGCGCGGCCGCGGACATCGACCGGGCGCTGGAGCTGGTCGACGGCGATCCCCGGCTGCTGTGCCTGCGCGGCATGATCCATCTGGCCGCCGACGAAGCCGACCTGGCTCTGTCCTGCCTCGACGCCGCCCTCGGCAAGGATCCCGACTATCCGGCTGCTCTGATCAACCGGGCGTACGCCTTGTTCGAGCTGTCGGAACCGGGCCGGGCCGCCCAGGACCTGACCCGGGCGCTGGAGCTGTCCGACACCGACCCGGATCTGCTGCTCAACCGGGGCATCGCCTACGCGGCCTGTGACGACACCGCCTCGGCGCTGGCCGACTTCGACCTCGCGCTCACCCTGCCGAACGCCGACCGTCCCGAGCTGCTGTTCCAGCGCGGGCGGTGCCTGATCGGCGCCGGCGATCCGGACCGGGCCGAGGCGGACCTGCGCGAGTGCCGCCGGCTGGGCTCCCGGGCGGCGGAGATCGACGAACTGCTGACGAGCGTCTGAGCCGGGCTTGCGGCCCTTGATGTGAGGACCGGCGGAGAGGAATCAGGACCATGACAGTGCGCACGGTGAAGAAGGCCGACGGGGTGGACGCCGAGGGCGCAGCCGGCACAGCGGACGGCGCGGGCGCGGTCAGCGCCCAGGTGTTCCGCGACGTCATGGCCTGCCTGGCCATGCCGGTGGCGGTGGTCAGCACGGTCGACGCCGCCGGCCGGTGGCACGGCGCCACCCTCGGCTCGGTCGTCTCCCTGTCCCTGGACCCGCCGCTGGTGATGTTCGCGCTGGGCCACGGCACCGGCGTGCACCGGCCGGTCTGCGACAGCAGGCGCTTCTGCGTCAGCATCCTCGCCGCCGAACAGCGGGAGACGGCCGAACGGTTCGCCGGCCCGGCCGCCGACCGGTTCGCCGGGGACGTGGTCCTGCTGGACGGCCTTCCGGCGGTCGGCGCCGCCGCCGGCTGGCTGGCCTGCACCCGGACCGAGCTGGTCGAGGCCGGGGACCACACCATCGTGATCGGCCGGATCGACGACGCGCTCCGCGGTCCTCAGGGCGCCGGAGGGCCGCTGCTGTACCACCAGCGCCGGTACCACCGGCTCGGCGGGCCGGCCGAGCTGTATCAGACCGCTTATGCCAGGCGGCCGGCCTGACCCCCTGAGCGCGCGCCGGCCGGTCCAGGGGGCTGGGGCGGCCGGCGCGCAGTCCACGACCGCGATGACCTCCGCGAATACCCAGCCGGCAGGCGGGCCACCAGCACGAGACCGGTGGCCCGCTTCGCCGCGTCTGGCGAGGCCGGGAGAGGGTCGGCAGGCGCCAGCCCCTCCATCGGGCGCGTCAGAGCAGCGCAGCACACATTCACGTTGCCGATGGTGATCCACCCCTGCGCCGGGGACGTCAGCAGACGGTTCCGTCCGCCGGCGGCGTCGCATTGATCAGCTCGTCGTCGACGGCGTCGGTGACGCAGTCGTTGGAGCGGCCGTAGGCGGTGTGGCCGTGGCCTTGGAAGGTGAGCAGCACACCGTGCGCGAACGTCTTCGCGGCGTCGACGCCCCACTGGTAGGGCGTGGCGGGGTCGCCGGTGGTGGAGACCACGACGATCGGCGGCGCGCCGGCGGCGGTCAGCGGCGCGGACGCCAGAGTCGGCGGGTTCCAGCCGGCGCACGGCAGCGCCTGGGCCGTGCGGGCGGCGCCGAC
>JABFXP010000883.1 GCA_013361685.1 Catenulispora sp. | reverse complement strand
CCTGCAACGCCCCGAACACATCCTGGAACGCCCGGAACACCGACTTCGACGCCGACGTGTCGTAGACCCCGAACACGACCCGCCGGAACCGCCCCTCGAACGCGCCGCCATCAGCCAGATGCGAACGGAACGCCGAGGCCACGGTCGTGGGATCGTTGCGGAAGACCCCGCACCCCCACGCCCCGAGCACCAGCACCTCGACACCGTGGTGCGCGGCGACGGCCAACACCCGTCCCGCGCGCTCGGTGACGAGGCCCGGGACCTCCCGCAGGGTGCCCGGCTCGGTCCGGGCCAACACGCCCGCGTTCGGCGCCGGAGACGTCAGATACGAGACCGTGTACGGATCATCCAGCAGCTTCGTCTTGTCGTCCCGATAGACCGGGACCTCGGGGGAGTAGATGACACGGTGGCTGTAACGGGTGTCCCGGTTGCTCCGATGCGCCTCGTAGTAGTCGCGCGCCTCAAGAAGCGTTGTGTAGAGCGCGGAGCTGCGGCACAGATCCTCCTCCTGCGCCCGCGCACCACCGAGGTAGCCGCCGCCGGGATTGCGCGCCGAGGCGAAGTTCAAGACCGCGACGCGCTCCTCGCCCTCGTCCAGAACCAGCCGCTGCCCGGCCCGCGTGCTGGTCTCGCCGGTGACTTCGAACCCTGTCTCGTGGCGCGGCGCCTCGTCGTCGGCCCGCCGGGCCGCCTGCTCCTCGAACAACTGCCGCGTCTGATCCGGCGTGTACGACTTCGTACCCTGACAGGCCTCTGCGATATCCGCTGCGAGCTCGACGCGGTGCCCGCGCGAGTTGGTATAGAAGCCGGCGGCAACGATCGACTCGTTCGCGCGGCTGACCCCCTGATAAATCCCCATGATGCTCTCTACTTGATGAACGTGAAAAGCTTGTCCGCACCCGTCCCCGGGGCCGGATCGCGCCGCTGGCGATGCCCGGCGACGTAGATCGCCTCCGGCAGTTCCGGGTCGGACTCCCACAGCGTCTCGAAGCCCGCCTCGGCGAACCACTCGTGCACCGACGGCACCAGGTTCGGTTCGCGCCGGTGCCGGGTCCAGATCACGGTGCCGCCGCGAGCCGTCAGCCCGGCGGCGCGCGCCACCGTGTTCGCGATGTCGGCCTCGGAGACGTTGCCGAAGATGCCGCACAACAGCAGCACCTCGGCCGGGACGAAGTCCGCGAAGTTCGCCGGGTCGGCGGCGTCGCCGGTGACCACGTCGAACGCGTCCGCCACCCCGGCCTCGGCGGCGGCGCGCCGCGCGACGTCGGCGATCGCCGGATCGAACTCCACCAGCCGCGCGGTGACGTCGGCGCGGCGCGGGTGCGCGGCCACCTCCGGGATCACGTCACGGCCTTCCCCGGCGCACAGATACAGGATCCTGATGGGTCCGGGCGCCGCCTCGTCGAGGGCGCGGCGGATCCCTTCGCGAACCACTCGCAGGCGGCTGGCCAGCGGTGATGCCGGGTCGTCATAGGCCGCGAACCACTGCTTCCAGTCCCTTAATCCCGTCACGATCCTGTCCCCCTGTCTTACGATCGGGCCATGGCTGATCATTACCCTCTCGCCGAGATGTACGCCAGCGGATTTCTCGATACCGGCGACGGCAACCGCGTCTATTACGAGGAGCTCGGGAACCCGGCCGGCAAGCCTGCGGTGGTCCTGCACGGCGGTCCCGGTTCGGGCACGCCCGAGGGTCCGGCCCGGGGCTGGGAACCCGACGTGTGGCGGGTGGTCCGCTTCGACCAGCGCGGCTGCGGCCGCAGCACGCCCCACGCCAGCGATCCGAACACCGACATGTCGCTGAACACCACCCCGCACCTGCTCGCCGACATCGAGATGCTGCGCGAGCACCTGGGCATCGAGAAGTGGCTCGTGATGGGTGCTTCCTGGGGCGCCACCCTGGCTCTGGTGTACGCCGAGCAGTATCCGGAGCGAGTCACCGAGATGATCATCCCGGCGGTCACCTCGACCCGTCCGGAGGAGATCGACTGGCTGTATCGGGGCGTCGGCCGCTTCTTCCCCGAGGCCTGGGACCGTTTCCAGAAGCATGTGCCGCAGGACGAGCGAGACGACCTGCTCGCCGCATACGCGCGCCTGCTGGCCAGCCCCGACCGCGCGGTCCAGGAGGCAGCCGCCGCCGAGTGGGTCCGCTGGGAGGACGCGGTGATCTCCCTGGAGGTGAACGGCAGTCCCGGCAGCTACAGCGCCCGCGTCGACGACGCCCGCCTGGCCTTCGTCCGCATCTGTGCGCACTACTTCAGCAACAACGCGTGGCTGGAGGACGGCCAGATCCTGCGGGACATCCACAAGCTGCACGGCATCCCGGCGGCGCTGGTCCACGGCCGCCACGACCTCGGCGGGCCGGTCTACACCGCGTGGCAGATCGCGCAGGCCTGGCCGGACGCGAAGCTGTATGTGATCGAGGACTCCGGCCACACCGGCAGCGCGGAGATGGGCCGCATCCTGGGCCAGGTCAAGGCGGAGTTCGCGAAGCGGTAGCGCGGTGCCGGGCCGACACGCGGCCCCGGGACCCAAGCCCCGGGCCTCTGGGCAGTAGCCCCGGGCTCGCCTACGCTGATCATGTGCCGAACAACCCCCTCACCCCCGGTCCCGAACGCTCCGGTCCCGAACGCTCCGAAGCCGAACGCCGCGACGCGACCGATCCGCTGGCCGCGCTGCGCTCGGAGTTCGTCATCCCCGACGACTCGCTGATCTATCTCGACGGCAACTCGCTGGGCCGGCTGTCCAAGGCCTCGCTGGAGCGCGTGCAGGAGGTGGTCGCCGGGGAGTGGGGGAACCGGCTGATCCGCTCCTGGAACGAGCGGTGGCAGACACTGCCGCAAGTGGTGGGCGACTTCCTGGGCGAGCAGTTCCTCGGCGCGGCGCCCGGCCAGGTCGTGGTGTCGGACTCCACCTCGGTCAACCTCTACAAGCTCGCCTCGGCCGCCCTCGACGCGCGGCCGGGCCGCGACGTCATCGTCAGCGACCTCAACAACTTCCCGACCGACCGCTACGTCCTGGAGGGCCTGGCCGCCGCGCGCGGGCTGGAGCTGAAGCTGGTCGAGTTCGACGAACTGCTCGGCCCCACCGCCGACCAGGTGCGGGCGGTGGTGGACGAGCGCACGGCGCTGGTGTCGCTGTCGCAGGTCGACTACCGCTCGGCGGCGCTGGCCGACCTCGGCGCGGTGAATCGGGTCGTGCACGAGGCCGGGGCGCTGGTGCTGTGGGACCTGTGCCATTCGGTGGGCGCGGTGCCGATCGAGCTCGACGCCACCGGGACCGACCTGGCCGTCGGCTGCACCTACAAGTACCTGAACGGCGGACCCGGTTCGCCGGCTTTCCTCTACGTGAACCAGTCCCTGATCGAGGGCCTGCGCCAGCCGATCTGGGGCTGGTACGGGCAGACCGACCAGTTCGCGATGGGCCAGGGCTACGACCCGGTGCCCAGCGCCACCCGGTTCCTGGTCGGGACGCCGCAGGTGGTCGGGGTGTCGCTGGTGGACGCCGGGGCGCACGTGCTGGCCGCCGCGGGCGTCAAGCCGTTGCGGGACAAGGGCGTGGCGCTGACCGGCTTCGCGATCGAGCTGTTCGACGCGTGGCTGGCGCCGCTCGGCTTCACCCTGGGCAGCCCGCGCGATGCCGCGGTGCGCGGCAGCCACGTCTCGGTGCGGCACCCGGAGGCCTACCGGATCTGCCGGGCGCTGATCGAGCAGTACGACGTCATCCCCGACTTCCGCACCCCCGACCGGGTCCGCCTCGGCATGGCGCCCGCCACGACCCGGTTCGTGGACGTGTGGGACGCCTTCGACGCGATGCGGCGGATCGTGGAGACGAAGGCCTACGAGCAGGTGGACGCGACGCGGACCGACGTGACCTGAGCCGACCCCGACCCGGTCACAGCCCCAGCGATTTGGCGATGATGGTCTTCATCACCTCGCTGGTGCCGCCGTAGATCCGGGACACACGGGTGTCGGCGTACAGGCGCGCGATCGGGAACTCGGTGATGTAGCCGTAGCCGCCGTGCAGTTGCAGGCACTTGTCGATGACGCGGCCCGCGACCTCGGTGCAGAACAGCTTCACCTTGGCGGCGTCGGCGACGGTCAGCTCGCCGGCGTCGTGCAGGTCCAGGGCGCGGTCCAGCATGCACTGCGCGGCCTCGACCTCGGTGGCGCACTCGGCCAGGACGAACTTCGTGTTCTGGAACGAGGCCACCGAGGTGCCGAAGACCGTGCGCTCGCGGACGTAGTCCAGCGCGAACTGCAGAGCCGCCGCGGCCGAGGCGTAGCCGCCGACGGCGATCGCGAGCCGTTCCTGCGGCAGGTTGTGTGTCAGATAGCTGAATCCCTTGCCGGCCTCCCCGAGCAGGTTCTCCACCGGGACCAGGACGTCGGTGAACGCCAGCTCGGCCGTGTCAGAGGTCTTCAACCCGATCTTGTCGAGCTTGCGGCCGACCGAGTAGCCCGGGGACGCGGTGTCCACGCACAGGATCGACAGGCCGTCCCGCCGGTCCTGCGGCGTCGCCGGCGCGGTGCGGGCCACCACCAGCACCAGGTCGGCCAGCACGCCGCCGGTGATGAAGGTCTTCGCGCCGTTGAGGACGTAGTGGCGGCCGTCCTCGGACAGTTTCGCGGTGGTCTGGATGCCGGCCAGATCCGAGCCGGTGCCGGGCTCGGTCATCGCGATCGCCGTCATCAGCTCGCCGGAGACGAACTTCGGCAGCCAGCGCGCCTTCTGCTCCTCGGTCGCGTAGGAGAGCAGGTACGGCAGGATCAGGCCGACGTGCACCGTGGTGGTGCCGAACGTCACACCGGCGCGGGTGGTCTCCTCGATCACCACGGCCTGGTACTTGAACGTGCTCAGGCCGGCGCCGCCGTACTCCTCGGGCACCTCGATGCCGAAGACCCCCAGCTCGCCCAGCCGGTGGTAGAACTCCCGGGGCGGATGGCCGGCCTTCTCCCATTCGGGGTAGACCGGGACTACTTCCTTGGCGATGAAGTCGCGCAGCATGGCGCGGAAGGCTTCGTGGTCCTCGGTGTAGACGGTGCGGCGCATGGCGTTAAGTTACCCGCGGGTACCGCGCGGCGCCATGGGACCGGACGAAACGGTTGGAACGAACGGCTGGGACGACCGGCTGGAACGAACGGCT
>JABFXP010000513.1 GCA_013361685.1 Catenulispora sp. | reverse complement strand
ATCCCGACATGCTAGATCAGCTTTGTCAGGGCCCTACCGACCACAACAGGCGGTAGTACTCGGTGCGCTCGGCGTCGGGGGCGACCCCATACGCGTCGAGCAGCGGCTCCTGCCAGTTCTCGCCGTAGTTCCACGTCGTGGACCACGTCGCGATCGCCAGGTCGGACCAGCGGTCGGCGACGCCGAGCCGGCCCAGGTCCACGTGGCCGGCGAAGCTGCCGTCCGTGGCGAGCAGCGTGTTGGGCGCGCAGGTGTCGCCGTGGCAGACCACGAGCTCGTCGATCGGCGGGATGTCCGCGACCCGCTTCAGCGCCTCGGCGGGGGTGAGGTGGCGGTAGTCGGGGTGGAACGTGCGGTCCTCGAGCCGGGCGGCGTTGCGCTCCGCCTCGGCCACACGCTCCTCGGCCGAGGCGGAGAACGGGCAGTCGGCGACCGGCAGCGTGTCGTGGAACATCCGCAGCGCCTCGCCGATCACCCGCACCGCGGTCGCCGGTTCCGCCTTCCACCGGTCGATGACGGCCATGTCCCCGTCGAGTGCGGCGGTGACCAGCCAGTCGCCGTCGTCGTTCGAGCCCAGTTCCAGCACGCGCGGCACCGTGACGAACGTGCCGGCCCACCGCATCCGCGCCGCCTCCCCGGCCAGGTCCGGTCCGCTGCCGGCGGGGGCCCACTTCGCGTAGCGGGCGTGCGGTCCCGCGCCGAGCCGGAACGTCGAGCCGCCGAGCTCGTTGGCCCATACCGGCTCGATCGGCAGGCCGTGCGCCGCTTCGCGGATCGGGTCGGGGACGGGATGGTCACGCGGCGGGACACCGGAGAAGCTGGGTGGGCTCATGGGGTGAGCATGCCAGCTTCGCCGGTCGGACCCGCAGCGCTTTATCCCGGATCCACCGCCAGCCGGTATCCCCGCTTCGTCACCGTCGCCACCACGTCCGCGTGCTCGCCCAGCGAGGACCGCAGCCGGGCGACCGTGGCCTCGACCGCGTGCTCGTCCCGGCGCATCCCGGTCCAGACCCGGCGCAGCAGCTCGGCGCGGCTGAGCACGCGGCCGGGCTGGCGGGCCAGCTCGCGCAGCACCCCGGCCGGCAGCGGGGGCAGCGGGACCGCGCGGCCGTCTATCAGGACGGCGTTGCCCTGCACCACGATGTCGCGGCCCGGGGTGTTCAGCCGGCGGCGGACCCGCGGCGGCAGCTCCTGGGTGATCACCCGGGCCAGCGAGCCCAGCCGGCCCCGGTCCGGCCAGACCGAGGTGATGCCGTGCGGCTCCAGCGGCGCGGCGCAGACCGGGCCGATGCACGCCGCCAGCACGTCGGCGTGCATCGCGTCCACCACCTTGGGCAGGCTGCCGCTGTTCTCCGCCGCCGCCAGGAACGCCGCGGCGCCCGGCGCCGAGGTGAACGCCACGGCGTGCACCTGCCGCCGCACCACCGCCTCGACCAGGCGGCCGACCGCGGCGGTGTCCTGCGGCGGCCCCCACTGGTACACCGGCACCGGCACCACCTCGGCGCCGGCGCCGCGCAGCGCGTCCAGGAACGCGGTGTCGGCGCTGCCGTGCAGCTGCACCGCGATCCGGGTGCCGGCCAGGTCCTGCGCGAGCAGCCACTGCAGCAGCTCGGTGGAGGACTCCGACGGCGGCGAATACGTTTCACGCAGCCCAGACTGGCGGATCGCCCCGGTCGCCTTCGGGCCCCGGGCCGCCACCGTGGCGCCGGCCAGCACCCCGCCCAGCAGCTCGCCCAGACCCCAGCCCTCGGCGGTGGAGATCCACGCCCGCCACCCGATGCCGGTCGTCGCGATCGCGTAGTCCAGCGGCCCGCGCAGGCACTCCTCGGTGGCCGCTCGCAGCACCCTGTCGTCGTGCAGCGGGATGATACGCATGGTCGGAGCCTCCACGACCTCGGCGCCGCGGCGCCGCAGCAGCACCGCCAGCTCCTCCCGCCGCCGGTCGGAGGTGATCGCCACGACGCAGCCGATCAAGGGTTCCGAGGTGTTCCCGGGGCCCGTGGCGGGGGCCGGTGAACCTGGTGAACCCGGTGTATGCGGTTCGGTTGTCGTCGTGTCCATGCGCCGCACTATCTCCGGGCCCGATTACGGGGGTGTTGCCGACCGGCTACGGCGCGGTAAGACCGTTCGCCCCTCGAGAGGCCTGACAACGCCGCCGGGGTCCCCGTCATTTCCGGGAATGTGCGGTGTGAGATCTCCGTCGCGCGCGGGTAACGGCGGCGCGGCGTGACCGAAACGCGCGGTGGCGACGCTGGTGGGCATGGACGCCTTTGCCGACACCACCGCCGCGACCGCTGTGACCCGGACTCATTGTCCGTACTGCGCACTGCAGTGCGGGATGGAGCTGCGGGCCGACCCCGCCGACGGGTCGGGGCTGCGGGCCGCCGGCTGGGAGGCGTTCCCCGTTAACAAAGGCGCGCTGTGTCAGAAGGGCGCCACCGCGACCGAGGTGCTGAACCCCGCGGCGCGCCTGGGATCGCCGCTGCTGCGACGCCACCGTGACGCCGAGCTCGAACCGGTGACCTGGGACGAGGCGCTGGACTTCGCCGCGGCCCGGATCTCGGCCACCGCCGCCGCCCACGGCCGGGACGCCGTCGGCATCTTCGGCGGCGGCGGACTCACCCATGAGAAGGCTTATTCGCTCGGCAAATTCGCGCGAGTCGTTTTACAGACCCCGCACATCGACTACAACGGCCGGTTCTGCATGAGCGCCGCCGCGGCGGCCTCGCAGCGCGCGTTCGGCGTCGACCGCGGCCTGCCGTTCCCGCTCGCCGACGTCGCACACACCGACGTGATCCTGCTCGTCGGCTCCAACCTCGCCGACACCATGCCGCCCGCGCTGCGGTACTTCACCGCGCAGCGGGAGAACGGCGGCCGGCTGATCGTCGTCGACCCGCGGCGCACCCGGACCGCCGAACAAGCCGACCTGCACCTGCAACCGGTGCCCGGGACCGACGCGGCGCTCGCGGCCGGGATGCTGCACGTGCTGATCGCCGAACACCTGATCGACGAGGAGTTCATCGCGGCGCGGACCGACGGCTTCGAGGAGGTGCGGGCCGAGGCGCTGCGGTGGTGGCCGGAGCGGGTCGAGGCGGTGTGCGGCGTGCCCGCCGGGGACGTGCGGGCGGCGGCGCGGATGTTCGCCGGAGCCGGAACCGGAACCGGCGGCGACGGCGGAACCAAAGCCCGAGGCGACAGCGGCACCGGGACCAGAGCCGGAACCGGCATGATCCTCACCGCCCGCGGCACCGAACAGCAGGCCGACGGCGCCGACGCCGTGAACGCGTGGATCAACCTGGCGCTCGCGGCCGGGAAGGCCGGCCGGCCGTACTGCGGCTACGGCGCCATCACCGGCCAGGGCAACGGCCAGGGCGGACGCGAGCACGGACAGAAGGCCGACCAGCTGCCCGGCTACCGGAAGATCACCGACCCGGCGGCCCGCGAACACGTCGCCGGCGTGTGGGGCGTGCCCGCCGACTCGCTGCCGGGGCCCGGCCGGCCGGCGGTGGAGCTGCTGGCCTCGTGCGGCACCGATATCCGAGCCCTGCTGGTGGCGGGATCGAACCCCGTGGTGTCCGCGCCGGACGCGGCGTTCGTCGCCTCGCGCCTGGCCGCGCTGGACTTCCTGGCGGTCTGCGACGTGGTGCTGTCCGAGACGGCGGCGCTGGCGGACGTCGTGTTCCCGGTGACCCAGTGGGCTGAGGAGGCCGGGACCATGACCAACCTGGAGGGACGCGTGCTGCTGCGCCGCCAGGCGGTGGCGCCGCCGGAGGGCGTGCGATCGGACCTGGACGTGCTCGGCGGACTGGCCGAGCGGCTCGGGTCACCCGGCTTCCTCACCGAGCCCGCCGTGATCTTCGCCGAGCTGGCGCGCGCTTCGGCCGGAGGCGTCGCCGACTACTCCGGCCTGTCCTATGAACGGCTCGACGCCAGCTCCGAGGGGGAGGGACTGCACTGGCCGTGTCCCACACCCGACCACCCCGGGACGCCGCGGATGTTCCTCGACGCGTTCGGGACACCGGACGGCCGCGCCCGGTTCGTCGCGGTCGGACACGAGCCGGCCGTCGAGGAGCCGACCGCCGAGTTTCCGTACCGGCTCACGACCGGACGCGTCCTGGCCCAATACCAGTCCGGCGCCCAGACGCGACGCGTGCGGAGCCTCAACGCGGCCGAACCGGGGTCGTTCGTCCAACTGCACCCGGACCTGGCGGCGGCGGTCGGGGTCGCCGAGGGCGACGCGGTGCGGGTCACGAGCCGCCGGGGGAGCGCGGTCGCGCCGGCCCGGATCAACGACCTGATCCGCTCGGACACGGTGTTCATGCCCTTCCACTGGGCCGGGGCGGGGCGGGCGAACTCGGTGACGCGGCGGACGACCGACCCGGTGTCGGGGATGCCGGCGTTCAAGACGGCGGCGGTGCGTGTGGAGGTGGCGCGATGACAGACCAGGGACCCCGAATAGTCGTCGCCGGGGCGGGACTGGCCGGCCACGAGTTCGTCCGGCGCCTGCTCCGGACACCGGATTTCGACGGCACCGTCACCTGGCACACCGCAGAACCCGGACACCCCTACAACCGGGTCCTGCTGACCGACCTGATCGCCGGGCGCCACACGCCCGACGCGATCAGCCTCCCGGCGCTGTCGGACCCACGCCTGAAACATCGGCGCCGGCCGCTGGACTCCGTCGCCGCCGCCGACTTCGACATCCTGGTGCTCGCCACCGGCGCCGACCCGGTGATCCCGCCGGTCCGGGGCAACGCCGTGCCGCTGCGCACCCTCAACGACGCGCGCACCATCCTGCGGGCCCTGGAGGACGGCGCCCGCCGGGTCGCGGTGGTCGGCGGCGGCCCGCTCGGGATCGAGACCGCCTGCGCGCTGGCCCGCCGCGGCGTGCGGACAGACCTGGTCCACCGCGGCCCGCACCTGCTGTCCCGGTGGCTGGACGCCGAATCCGCGGCCGTGCTCACCGGTTCGCTGACCGCCGCCGGCATCACCGTCCGCTGCGACACCGAGGTCTCCGCCGCCACCGGCACCTGGCCCGGCGCCGACCTGGTGATCCTGGCCTGCGGCGCCCGCCCGCGCATCGGGCTGGCGCGCGCGGCCGGCCTGCCGCTGGGACGGGGGATCCTGGTCGACGCCGACGGCCGCTCGCTCGGC
>JABFXP010000130.1 GCA_013361685.1 Catenulispora sp. | reverse complement strand
TCTTGTAGGGCGCGTGGGACTCGAACCCACAACCCACGGGTTAAAAGCCCGCTACTCTGCCAATTGAGCTAGCGCCCCACACACGCCCCTGGCGTGTGTCGCGTACCAGGGTAGCGGGTCGGTCGTCATTAGCAGAACCGGTTACTCCGTCGCTCAGACGCAGATGCCGTCCGACTCGCGGTAGCCGACCGGTTCGAGTTGGAAGGTGGAGTGCTCGACGTCGAAGTGGCCGTGGAGGCACTCGCGGAGGGTGTTCAGGATCGCGCCGGTTTGTTCGCCGTTCAGGACGCGGGGTTCGACGACGATGTGGGCGGACAGGACCGGCAGGCCGGAGGTGATGGTCCAGGCGTGGAGGTCGTGGACGTCGGTGACGCCGTCGGTGCCGCGCAGGTGGTCGCGGACGGCGGACAGGTCCATGCCGCGGGGGGTGCCCTCCAGTAGGACGTTGACGGCCTCGCGGAGGAGGAGCCAGGTGCGGGGCAGGATCATGGCGCCGATCACGATGGAGGCGACCGGGTCCCAGCCGTGCCAGCCGGTGGTTCGGATCAGGAGTGCGGCGATCAGGACCGCGACCGAGCCGAGCATGTCGGCCAGGACCTCCATGTAGGCGCCGCGGATGTTCAGGCTCTCGTCCTTGCCGCCGCGGAGCAGGAGCAGGCCGCCGAGGTTCACCGCCATGCCGATCGCGGCGATGGTGAGCATGGTGCCGCTGGCGACTTCGACCGGCTCGCTGAAGCGGAGCACCGCCTTGTAGGTGACCCAGACCGCGACGGCGAACAGCAGCATGGCGTTGGCGGCCGCGGCGAGGATCTCCAGGCGGTAGTAGCCGAACGTGCGTTCCGGGTTGGCGGGGCGGGCCGCGTAGCGGATGGCGACCAGGGCCATGGTGACGCCGAAGACGTCGGTGGCGGTGTGGCCGGCGTCGGCGAGCAGGGCCAGGGAGTGGGACAGGACGCCGCCGACGATCTGCAGCAGCAGGATCAGGGTGGAGGTGGCGACGACCGTCTTCAGCCGGGCCGAGTGCCGGGAGCCGGCGGAGGCGCCGAGCGCGCCGTGCGCGTGGCCGTGGTCGTGACCGGCGCCCATCTGTTCACCTCGCCCTCGTCCTGGTTACCCCCCCAGGGTACCTCGCTGGTAACCGTTTTGGCTCCCGCCTGATCGTGCTCTATGCTTCAACACGTCCCCGACGGACCGGATGGACGTTGCGGGCGCAGTCAAGCCCCCATCGTCTAGAGGCCTAGGACGCCGCCCTTTCAAGGCGGTAACACGGGTTCGAATCCCGTTGGGGGTACGCAGATCCAGCAAGGCAAAGCGGTTAGGCACCGCGGCGGTAATCCGATATGCTCTACCAGGCGATCGGGGAACCTGCCGAGCAGGAGATGTGATCGCACGACAAGTACACAAGGTCCCGTGGAGCAGCTAGGAGTGCTCGTCACCCTGTCAAGGTGAAGGTCGCGGGTTCAAATCCCGTCGGGACCGCATCACGAAGAGCCGCCGCAAGGCGGCTCTTCTGCTGTGTGCCGCCGTGTGCTGCGGTGTGCGCCGCCTGTGCCGCGGGCGTCCGGTGGAACGGCGTGATCGCCCCGGGCGTTCAACGTTCGAAGGCACGCATCGAGGGAAACGGGGAAGCATGCGGTTCATCCTGAACATCATCTGGCTGGTGCTGTCCGGCTTCTGGATGGCGCTGGGGTATGTCGTCGCCGGCATCATCTGCTGCGTCCTGATCATCACCATCCCCTTCGGCATCGCCTCGTTCCGGATAGCGGGCTACGCCCTGTGGCCCTTCGGCCGCACGGTCGTCGCCAAACCCACCTCCGGCGTCATGTCCTTCCTCGGCAACGTCATCTGGTTCCTGGTCGCCGGCCTGTGGCTGGCCATCGGCCACGCGGTCAGCGGCATCCTGCTCTGCCTGACCATCATCGGCATCCCCTTCGGCATCGCGAACTTCAAGATGATCCCGATCTCCCTGGCCCCGCTCGGCAAGGACATCGTCACCGCCCGCGAAGCCGACTACCGCTACAGCCGGTACGGCTACCGCTGAGCGGAAACCGCCTCTGATCAGCCCTCCGCCGGCCCTCCCGCCCCGTCCGCGAACGCGGTGGGAGGCACCCCCGCCGATCCGGTATGCTGTTCCAGGTGTCCGGGCGACCGGACGCCTTATAAGTGGGGCCAGGTAGCTCAGTTGGTACGAGCGTCCGCCTGAAAAGCGGAAGGTCGGCGGTTCGACCCCGCCCCTGGCCACAGAGAACGTGAGGGAGGACCCCGTCGGGTGACCGGCGGGGTTCTTTCGTTTGCCCGCCGGTCAGGGGGAAAATGAGTAGCGTTGGCGACCGAACTCAACCTGGGGGAGCGCAGATGCGGCGTGCGATGGTCGTGACGGTGTCGAACCGGGCTTCCGCCGGCGTGTACGAGGACACCACGGGGCCGATCATCGTGGAGCGGCTCACGGAGATGGGGATCGCCGTGTCGGGGCCGGAGGTGGTGCCGGACGGGGCGCCGGTCGAGGCGGTGCTGCGGCGCATACTCTCGGTCGGGTACGACCTGATCGTCACCACCGGGGGGACGGGGATCTCGCCGACGGATCAGACTCCGGATATGACGCGGCGGGTGCTGGACTACGAGGTGCCGGGCATCTCGGAGGCCATTCGGCTGGAGGGGCTGGAGAAGGTGCCGGCGGCGGCTTTGTCGCGGGCCACGGCCGGGGTGGCGGGGCGGACGCTGATCGTCAACCTGCCGGGGTCGCCGGGTGGGGTGCGGGACGGGATGACGGTCATGGCCCGGTGGCTCGACCACGCCCTGAGCCAGCTGCAGGGGGGCGACCACTGAACCGCCCCGCCGGGTGGGGGGCCGCTTGGCCGGCGGTCCTGACCGACGGGCCGGTGCGGCTGCGGCCGCTGGCGTTGTCCGACGCGCCGGCGTGGCGGGAGGTGAAGGACCGCAATCGCTCGTGGCTCTCGCGGTGGGAGGCCACTGTGCCGCCCGGGGACACCAGTGGGCGGATCACCTTCCGGCAGATGGTGCGGCGGCTGCGGGCCGAGGCGCTGGCCGGGCGGATGCTGCCGTTCGCCATCGACTATGCCGAGCTGACGGATGACGAGGGCGCGCCTGGGGGCAGCACGCGGGCCGGGGACGACGGCTTCCCCTTCGAGTCCGCCGTCCGGCGTCCCCGCCGCGCCGCCAAGCCGGTCCATCGGCTCGTGGGGCAGCTCACCGTCTCCAGCATCACGTGGGGCTCGCTGCGTTCGGCGAACATCGGGTACTGGGTCGACGAGGCCTGTGCCGGGCGGGGCATCACGCCGACCGCGGTGGCGCTGGCCGTCGACCACTGCTTCGGTCCGGCCGCGCTGCACCGCGTCGAGGTGTGCATCCGGCCGGAGAACGCGGCGAGTCTGCGGGTCGTGCACAAGCTCGGGTTCCGGGCGGAGGGGCTGCGCCGCGCCTACCTCCACATCGACGGGGCGTGGCGGGACCACGAGGCGTTCGCGCTGACCGCCGAGGACGTGCCCGAAGGGCTGCTGACCCGGTGGCACGTCACTCGTTCGAGCACTCGCTCTACTCCGAGCGGGTGACAAATGGTGTGGATCGTGCTTGATGGGGGAACAGCGGACACCTTAGACTGATCCACTGGTCCCGTCTGTCACAACAGTCTCGTCACAACCTCAGCGACACGCCGACAGAATGCGCCTTGATGATCGTCGGCCCCTCTACTGTGCTGAATGTGAGCAGCAGCGGCCTCATCTACGCGGGAATCGTCGGCGCCTGGGCCGTGTACCTCGTCCCAGTGTGGCTGCGCAGGGAAGAGCAACTGAACGAGGCGCGGGAGAAGGCGCGTTACGCCGCCGCGATCCGCACCCTGGGCCGCAGCGAACGCTTCGAGAAGAAGGTCCTCGGCGACGAGGCGCTGGCGGCCACCGGAACCGATGGCGCCCCGCCTGCGCGCACGGGCGACGAGCGCACGACGACCCCGGTCAAGCCGGCGGCCAAGCAGCCGGCCCGCAAGCCCGTCGCGGCTCCCGTCCAGGCCGTGACGGCCCAGGCGCCGATCCCGCCGAAGACGAAGACCACGCCGGCGGAACAGACCCGCAGGGGCGTCACCGCGCACCTGCCGCACCACCACGACCGCCCGGGCGTGAAGCCCTCCCCGGCCGCGACCGCGGCCCGCCGCCGCGGAGTGCTGCTGATGCGCCGCCGCCGCGTGGTCGCCTTCCTGTTCACGCTGGCCAGCTTCGGCGCCCTCGTGAGCGCGGTCATGGGCCTGTCGTACAGCTGGGCCATGGTCGCCCCGGCCGCCCTGTTCTCCGGCTACATCGTCTACATCCGCCGCGACGAACGGCAGCGGGCCCGCGAGCGCTATCGCCGCCGCCAGGCCGCACTGGCCGCCGAACGCCGCCGGGACCGGGAACGACAGCGCCTGGAGCGCGCTGCCGAGCCGGCCCCGGCTGTCGCCGAGCCCGACCGCTCGGTGTGGCGGCCGGTGGCGGCACCGCAGGAGTACCGGCGGGCAGCCAGCGGCTAGCAGCGGAAAACCGGTTTCAGAACGGCCTGCGGCATGTGATAGATTTCTGACTCGTTAGAGGGCCTGTGGCGCAGTCTGGTAGCGCACCTCGTTCGCATCGAGGGGGTCAGGAGTTCAAATCTCCTCAGGTCCACAATCGGTACAGGTAGGGTCCCGCTGGAAGCATCCGGCGGGACCCTATTTCGTTTGGTGCAGAGCGGCTCAGGCGTAGGCCTAGGCGGAGGCCGGAGTCGCCCTCAGGCAATCTCAGTCAGCCGCGTACAGAAGCGTAGCCAGCCCGAGACCAAGCAGCTCGAAGGTGATTTCAGCCTCGGCGCACGGCTGCCAGTCCGCTGCGGTCGCAAGCGGCCACAGCAGGGCTTTACGACGCCGAACGGACCTTCGGTGGATCCGCGGTAGGTGCCGACCGATGCGGCAGGCTCTACAGGCCTCACAACAGGGCCGATGGGGAACGGCCGTGGCAGTTCGCAACTGTGGCGGCGCGCAGCTCAGGCGAGCCGGCCCCGGAAACGACTCAGGCCCCGAACCAAACGGTTCGGGGCCTGAGTTCTTAAATTTAGTCCGGCCGCGTCCTACTCTCCCACCAGGTCCCCCTGGCAGTACCATCGGCGCTGGCGGGCTTAGCTTCCGGGTTCGGAA
>JABFXP010000791.1 GCA_013361685.1 Catenulispora sp. | reverse complement strand
GGAGTTCTCCAACCTGCCGCGCAAGTTCAAGACCGCGATCAGCGGCCTGCAGGACGTGGTGCACGAGATCAACGACATCTCCTTCGTCGGTGTGGTGCACCCCGAGCTCGGCCCCGGCTTCGACCTGTGGGTCGGCGGCGGCCTGTCGACGAACCCGCACTTCGCCAAGCGGCTCGGCACGTTCGTGACGCTCGCCGAGGTGCCCGAGGTCTGGGCCGGCGTCTGCGGCATCTTCCGCGACTACGGCTACCGCCGCCTGCGCAGCCGCGCGCGCCTGAAGTTCCTGGTGGCCGACTGGGGTGCGGAGAAGTTCCGCGAAGTGCTGGAGACCGAGTACCTCAAGCGCGCGCTGCCCGACGGCCCGGCCCCGGAGGCGGCGCCGGCCTACGACCGCGACCACATCGGCGTGCACCGGCAGAAGGACGGCAACCACTACGTGGGCTTCGCCCCGCGCGTGGGCCGGCTCGACGGCGCCACCCTGGCCAAGATCGCGGACCTGGCCGAGGCGGCGGGCTCGAACCGGGTGCGGACCACGGCCGAGCAGAAGCTGATCATCCTGGACGTGCCCGGGGACCGGGTCGAGGAGCTGGCCGCCAACCTGGAGGCGCTGGACCTGCAGGTCCGGCCCTCGGTGTTCCGCCGCTCGACCATGGCCTGCACCGGGATCGAGTTCTGCAAACTGGCGATCGTGGAGACCAAGAACCGGGCCTCGACGCTGATCGACGAGCTGGAGCGGCGGCTGCCGGACTTCGACCAGCCGCTGACCATCAACGTCAACGGCTGCCCGAACTCCTGCGCCCGCATCCAGGTCGCCGACATCGGCCTGAAGGGCCAGCTGGTGATCGACGAGAACGGCGAGCAGGTCGAGGGCTATCAGGTGCACCTGGGCGGCCACCTGGGCGCGCAGACGAAGGACGAGGACGCGGCGCTGGACGGCGCGTTCGGGCGCAAGGTGCGGGGGCTGAAGGTGACCGCCGCCGCGCTGCCGGACTACGTCGAGCGCCTGGTGCGGCGGTTCCAGGAGCAGCGCGCCGAGGGCGAGACGTTCGCGCAGTGGACGGCGCGGGCCGGTGAGGCGGACCTGTCGTGAGCGAGCGCGCGGCGCCGGCGTATTGCCCGTACTGCGGCGAGGAGGACCTGCGGCCGGAGGAGGGCGGCCCCCGGTGGTGGTCCTGCCGCGGCTGCCGACGGGTGTTCGAGGTCTCCTTCGTCGGTCTGCTGGCGCCGGGCGGATCAGGGCTCGAGGACACGGACGACGCCGAGGATTAACCACTCTTTTCAGCGGAGTCGGCTCGGGGATCGCGGGTATGCCGCAACAATGGTCGCCCATCCCCCCTCAAGGAGCCGCCTATGACTATCTTCGGCCCCGACATCTCCTCCTATCAGGCCGGCCTGGACTTATCCAGGCTGGCAGACGCCTCGTTCGTCATAGCGAAGACGACTGAGGGCACGTACTACACGGACGCGGACTACCAGGGCTGGCGGCAGCAGGCCGCACACCTGGGCAAGCCGTTCGTCTGGTACCACTTCCTGTCCGGCGAGGACCCGCACGCGCAGGCGCAGCACACCCGCGCCAACGTCGGCGACATCGGGTTGCCGGGCATGCTGGACGCCGAACCCGCGGGCTCGTTCTCGCCGTCGCTGGAGCAGATGCTCGGCTACATCGACGCCGCCCGCGACGTGGGGCTCAACATGCGGCTGATCTATCTGCCGCGCTGGTACTGGCAGCAGATCGGCTCGCCGGGGCTGACCGCGATGCTCGACCGCGGCCTGGAGCTGGTCTCGTCCTCCTACCCCGGGGGCACCGGCAGCGCGCCGGGCCTGTACCCCGGTGACGGCGCCGCCGGCTGGCAGCCCTACGGCGGCATGACCCCGCTGTTGTATCAGTTCACGAACCAGGCCTCCGACGGCGGGAAGCCGCTGGACTACAACGCCTACCGCGGCACGGTCTCCCAGCTCATCTCGGCGTTGGCCGCGACATCCACGACACCCCCGACGGAGGACCACATGCCCACGTTCATGACCGGTGAGATCAAGCCCGGCGACGGCGTCACCACGATCGTGTGCCCGCCGCCGGCCAACCTCGGTTCGGCCGGCTGGGGGAACGTGTGGTTCAGCCTCGGCTCGGACTGGGGGGACGCCCATGTCCGGGTGGCCATATTCACGAACGGCCAGGGCTGGTCGCACATCTACGACGACGTGGTCGTGCCGGCGGCCGCCGACCGGGTGAACCCGTTCGGGGGTCCGCTGCCGACCGGGGTGCAGAAGATCAGCATCCAGCGGAAGGCGAATCCCGATGTGTCGCTCGCGTACTTGATCGAGGCGACAGGACGGTGACACCAGGGCAAAAGCACTCGACCACACCTGGCAAGTAAGGATGCTGATGGCTTCGCCACGGGCTGTCAGAGCTCTGCGCGCGGCGACCGGTCGAAGACCGATCCGTTGACCCGGATCGGCCGCGACCGGTCGCCGCGTTCGATCACTCCGGGACGACGGCGATGCCGCCCTGCATCCCCGACTCCGGCGGCTTGAGTTCCGGCGCCGCCTGGTTCGGCACAAGCCCCGGCGTCTCCTCGCTCTCGCGCTCCCCGTACACCGCGACCCCGCGCAGCCGCGCCGTGGCGGTCAGGCTCCGCCGCACCTCCGGCCAGGTCGCCATGACCAGCGCCGCGAACACGCCGGCTTGCAGGGTCTTCTCACGCCCAAGCGCCCCGCGGTACACGATCTCGCTGACCACGTCGCCGCCGCGCGTCTTGGTCAGCCGCGGTCCGGCGAACTCGCCGAGCAGCGCCATCGCGTGCTCCACGACCCACTTGCGGCCCGGCACCGGCGGCAGCATCGAACGGATCTTCTCCGCCTCATGGGCCATGGCCGCGTCGGACACGACCTCCACCACGTCACGCACCTCGAGGCGGATGACCTTGTCCCAGGCGATGTCATCGCCGTCGAAGCCGGCGGTGTCCGGGCCGACGGCGACCGCGCCGTAGCGGTCCAGCAGGCCCAAGGGCTTGAGCGCCAGCGAAGGGAGCTCGGTGGTGTGGCGCAGATAGGCGGCCAACGACAGCTCCCACTGCTCCTCGGCGGGAGCGGACGGCATGGGAATGCCCGGCAGCGAAGGCATCGACGGCCGGGACGGCAGCGAAGGCAACGACGGCATCGACAGCTTGGACGGCAGCGACGGCATGGACGGCTTGGGTAGTGACAGTCTTTTTCGGTCCCCCATCCGGCTCACTCTAGCGACCCGGCCCCGCTCTGCGGCGCCGAGACTGGCGGCATGCCCAATGTCGCGGACGTGCTGTGGAAGATGCTCGCCGAGGCCGGAGTGCGCCGGTGCTACGGGATCGTGGGCGACGCCCTGAACCCGGCGATCGACGCGCTGCGCCGCAACGGCGAGATCGACTTCGTGCACGTCCGGCACGAGGAGTGGGGCGTCTTCGCGGCGGTCGCCGAGGCGAAGATGTCCGGGCGGCCGGTCGCGGTCTGCGGCACCGCCGGGCCCGGCGTGACGCACCTGATCAACGGGCTGCTCGACGCCCGCAAGGAGGGCGCCCCGGTGATCGCGATCGCCGGGGACGTGGAGACCGCGATCATGGACACGGACGGGTTGGAGGAGTTGAACCCGTACACGTTCTTCAACGCCGCCTCCTTGTACACCGGCCGCCTGGTCGACCCGAAGCAGCTGCGCGCCGTCGTCACCTCCGCGATCACCACCGCCCTGGCCGAGCAGGGGCCGACCGTGATCTCGCTGCCCGGCGACGTCGCGGCCGCCGACGCCCCGGGCCCGGCGCCGCGCGTCACCGTGCCGGACCCCACCCCCGGCCCCGCGCCGGACGCGGACATCGCGACCATGGCCGAGATCATCAATGGCGCGAAGACGGTGGCGATCTTCGGCGGCGAAGGCTGCGCGCGGGCCCGCGACCAGGTACGCGCGCTGGCCGACAAGCTGAACGCACCGGTGGGCTACAGCTTCAAGGGCAAGCAGTGGCTGGAATACGACAACCCGCACGCCGTGGGCATGACCGGGCTGCTCGGCTACGGCGGCTGCTGGGAGGCCGTCAACCACGCCGACGTGCTGCTGATGCTGGGCACCGACTTCCCGTTCCCGCAGTTCCTGCCGAGCAAGGACGTGAAGGTGGTGCAGGTGGACCGCGACGGCCGCCGGCTGGGCCGCCGCGTGCCGCTGGCCCACGGCCTGGTCGGCGACGTCGCGGCCACCCTGGACCGGCTGCTGCCGCAGCTGTCGCCGAAGGGCGACGACGCGTTCCTTCGCAGCTGCCTGAAGAAGACCGAACAGTTCGCCAAGCAGTTGCAGCACTACGTCGAGCAGGGACCGAAACTGAAGCAGATCAGGCCCGAATACCTGGTCGCCACGCTCGACAAGCTCGCCGGCGACGACGCGGTGTTCACCGTGGACACCGGCACCGCCTGCATCTGGGCCGCGCACTATCTTCACTTCGGCCCGAAGCGTCATCTGTTCGGCAGCCTCACATGGGCCTCGATGGCCAGCGCCTCCCCCAACGCCTTCGGCGCCAAGATGGCGTTCCCGGACCGGCCGGCGATCGCGTTGTGCGGTGACGGCGGCTTCACCATGCTGGCGCTCGGCGACCTCCTCACCGAAGTGCAGCGCGGGACCGAGATCGTGCACATCATCCTGAACAACGGCAAGCTCGACTTCGTCTGGATCGAGATGCAGGAGGCCGGGCTCCAGCCGTGGGGCGTGGACTTCCAGAACCCGGACTTCGCCGAAGTCGGCGAGGCGCTCGGCGCGAAGGGGATCCGCATCGAGCGGCCCGCCGATGTGGAGCAGGGTTTGAAGGAAGCGCTGGGCCACCGCGGCGGCCCGGTGGTGGTGGACGTGGTCGTCGACCCTTACGCGCTCTCGCTGCCGGCGCACGTGCCCGCCGCCACCGCCAAGGGCTTCACATTGAGCGTGGCTAAGCAGGCGCTGAGCGGGCATCTGGGCGAAGTCGCGAAGGAAGCCGCGCACAACGTGCGGCTCCTGTAGTGTCGTGAGACACACAGTCCGCATCATGGACGGCAGTGGACGACCCGCGAAGCGCGTGCGACTCTCTAGTCATGTCTCGTGCTGGAATCGCGCTCGTCGGTCGGCGTCACGTCGACTTCGGACGGCTGTCCAGCATGGTCTGTATGCCGGCCCAGT
>JABFXP010000858.1 GCA_013361685.1 Catenulispora sp. | reverse complement strand
CCCTGGGCCCGGCGGCCGGGCCGCCCGGCCTGCTGGGCGTGGTCGGCGGCCGGCTCGGGCGGGAGGTCGCCGACGACGTGAGCTCCTACCAGCAGACCCCGATCGGGCGCCCGACCTCGGCCGACATCATGTGCCCGAAGAACGGCCTGCTGGTGCTGACCAGCGGCCGCCTCCTGGTGTTCACGAAGACCGCGATGGGTCTGTTCACCAGCAAGCCGAAGGCCGCGCATTCCGACATCCCGCTCTCGGCGGTGCACTGGATCTCCGAGCCGGTCGAGGCCTCCATCGCCGGGAGGAAGTCGATCCAGGTCGCCGTGGTCCTCCGCTCCGGCGCGCTGCTGCGGGTCGAGTTCCCGCCGGTCGCGGTCAAGAACGGGCTCTCGGTGATGGCGGAGCTGGCGCGGCGGATCGAGGGGGCGGCGTAGGGCGGGGCCGCTGCGGCGACCGCGGCGGATCTTGCCGTGTGACGCCGCATCCTGGAGGCATGCCCGAAGAGCGGGTTCCAGACGGACTCTCAGCTCCGCCACGGCTCCAGAAGGTCGGCCGGCCCGAACGCGGCGTCCAATCCTGTGGCAGTGACACCCGATCGAGAAATACCGACCAGCGGCAGCGGTTCTCCGGTGAGGCGATCGCGGTGTCTCTGGAGGGCGACAAGGTCGCGCTGATCGAGTGGCGAGTTCTCCAACCACTTGATGGAACCGAGGAACAGCAACCGCTGGGCGATCGGTTCGCGGTCGGCTCCGACGATGTCGATCTCGACGTCGTTGCTCCTGGTCCAGTAGCCGCCGACGACAGGTGCCGCGGGCAAGCCCGCGGCCGGCAGCAGACGGGCCAGCGCATCGCGGACCATCGGCTCGACGGCACGGCCGCGCCAGCTGCTCCAGCCGCCGCGGATGCGCTCAAGGGTGAGATCGGAGCGCATCCGGTCGATTTCTGCCAAGTGCGGGCCGAGAAAAGCGAACCAGAACCGCAAATACGGATCGGTGATCCGATACCTGCGCTCCTTGGAGGGACTCAACGAGATCGGCAGTTCCCCGGCCACGATCCGCTTCTCGGCGAGGACGTCGGTCGCCCGGGTCAGCGTGGAGTGCGCGATGTCGCCGGCGGCCCGGGCGATGTTGGTGAAGGTACGTTCGCCGGAACCGATCGCGGCGAGGACGGTGCGGGCTTGAGCCTGGTCGGGGAACTCTGCGGCCAGGGAGAGCCGGGCCGAGGCCGATACCGGGCTGAACGGGTCGGCCAGCTCACGTGCCAGGAACGACCAGAGATCCTCGCCGTGCCGCCAGCGGGCGCAGATCACGGGCAGTCCGCCGGTGACCAGTGCGGCGTCGATGGCGTCGGCGGCGTCCAGGCCGCTCATCGCGGCGACGTCCGCCGGATTGAGCGGGCCGATCGCCATCTCCGCGGCGCGCTGGTGGAACGGGCGCCCATAGGACGTGAGCGCCTCCATCATCGACAGGTCTGAGCCGATGAGCAGCAGCAGTACCGGCTTGCGCGACAGTTCCCGGTCCCAGCTCCGCTGCAGGACGCTTTCGAAGGCGCCTTGATCGTCCATGAGATAGGGCACCTCGTCGAGCACCACCACCGATGGCCGGTCGCCGGGCAGAATCCCCGCCAGTTGCCGAAGGGCCGCCGCCCAGTTCCCGGGGGCGGCCTCGTCGAACACGCCGGCGTCCGGCAGGTTCGATTCGGCGACCGTCCGGACGAATCCCCCGAGCGGCTCCCCGCCGACGCCGATCTCCGCTGTGAAGTAGACGTGCGGCACGTCGGCCTGCCCCACGAACTCCTCGACGAGGGCCGACTTGCCGATCCGGCGGCGGCCTCGCAGCACGAGACACCGACCCGGCCGTGGATCGTGGGCCGCCGCGCCCACCTCGGCCAGCACGCGATCCAAGCCGGCGAGTTCGCGCCGTCTGCCTACGAACCGAACCATGAGTGCGCCTCCCGCGCGGCTGGTTACTTCCAGTCAAGATACTATCTCATGCGATACTATCTTGACTGGAAGTTGATGAGAAGCTGGCGGGCGGTGAGCGGCTTCCCGGCGCGCCGTACCCTGGAGGCATGCCCGAAGAGCAGGTTCCCAAGAGTTACATCGTCCGCACCTACGGCTGCCAGATGAACGTCCACGACTCCGAGCGTCTCTCCGGCCTGCTCGAACAGGCCGGCTACGTTCGCGCGGCCGATGGGGCGGCCGAGGCGGACGTGGTCGTGTTGAACACCTGTGCCGTGCGGGAGAACGCGGACAACCGGCTCTACGGGAACCTCGGGCATCTGGCGTCGGTGAAGGCCGCGCGGCCGGGGATGCGGATCGCGGTCGGCGGGTGCCTGGCGCAGAAGGACCAGGGGGAGATCACGCGGCGGGCGCCGTGGGTGGACGTGGTGTTCGGGACGCACAACATCGGGTCGCTGCCGGTGCTGCTGGAGCGGGCGCGGGTGGCGGACGAGGCGCAGGTGGAGATCCTGGAGTCGCTGGACGTGTTCCCCTCGACGCTGCCCACGCGGCGGGAGTCGGCGTACGCGGCGTGGGTGAGCGTTTCGGTGGGCTGTAACAACACCTGCACGTTCTGCATCGTGCCGGCGTTGCGGGGCAAGGAGAAGGACCGGCGGCCCGGGGAGATCCTGGCCGAGATCGAGGCGCTGGTCGCCGAGGGCGTGTGCGAGGTGACGCTGCTCGGGCAGAACGTGAACGCCTACGGGTCGGAGTTCGGGGACCGGGAGGCGTTCGCGAAGCTGCTGCGGGCGTGCGGGGCGATCGAGGGGCTGGAGCGGGTGCGCTTCACCTCGCCGCATCCGCGGGACTTCACCGACGACGTGATCACCGCGATGGCCGACACCCCGAACGTCATGCCGCAGCTGCACATGCCGCTGCAGTCCGGGTCGGACCCGGTGCTGAAGGCCATGCGCCGCAGCTACCGGCAGGACCGCTACCTGGGCATCATCGAGCGGGTGCGGGCCGCCATGCCGGACGCGGCGATCACCACCGACATCATCGTCGGCTTCCCCGGGGAGACCGAGGAGGACTTCGAGCAGACGATGCACGTGGTGCGCGAGGCCCGGTTCTCGGCGGCGTTCACCTTCCAGTACTCCAAGCGCCCCGGCACCCCGGCCGCCACCATGGCGGACCAGGTGCCCAAGGAGGTCGTCCAGGCCCGGTACGAGCGGCTGGTCGCGCTCCAGGAGGAGATCTCCTGGGAGGAGAACAAGAAGCAGGTCGGGCGCACCGTGGAGCTGCTCGTCGCCGAGGGCGAGGGCCGCAAGGACGGCTCGACGCGGCGGATGTCGGGCCGGGCGCCGGACAACCGGCTGGTGCACTTCGCGGTGGGCGACACGCCGGCGGCGGAGCTGCCGCGGCCGGGGGACATGGTGTCGGTGGAGGTCACGTACGCCGCGCCGCACCACCTGAACGCCGACGGGCCGGAGGGCGGCAGCGCGATCAAGGCGCTGCGGCGGACCCGGTCGGGGGACGCGTGGCAGGCGCGGCAGGAGCAGCCGGAGGCTGAGCGGGGGCGGAAGGCGGTGACGCTGGGGATGCCGTCGGTCGGGAAGCCGGCTGCGGTGGCGGTGGCGGAGGAGAGCGCCTGCGGAGTGTGCTGAGCCGGAATGCTCGGGTTGTGAGCTGACGAGTAAGCCCCCTGGGATCGTGTCCCAGGGGGCTTACTCGCCTGTTCGGCGCTGCTCGCTTTCGCCGGGCTACTGGCGCCGGATCACTGGTTGCCGGACCAGTTGTCCGGGCCGCAGGCGTCCACGGCCTTCTTCGCGGCCGACTCCAGCCACGGTGCGATCGAGGACGACTCGGAGTGGTTCACGGCCAGCGCGACCGACAGGATGACGTACCGGTGCTGCTGCTCGCGGTACTGCTTGATGGTCGCCGAGCGGTAGTCGCCGTCGCACGCGGCCGAGCCCGGGCCGTCCTGCGGGCACCAGATGCCGAAGTCGGCGGCGTTCTCCTTGGCCAGGTCGTCGTAGATGACGGTGGCGGTGTGCTGGTCCGGCAGGGGCAGCACCTTGACCGACACCAGGTACTGGCCGCTGTCGTCGACGAAGCTGGCGGCGATCTCCTTGGTGCAGCTGTTGGAGGTCAGGATGTCCTTCATGTTCGCCGACATGTCGGTTTGCACGCAGTTCTGGATGCTGCCGGCCTTCAGCGCGTAGTGGACGCCGCGGTCGTCCTTGAAGTCCTGCGGCACCAGCGCGTCGAGGGTCAGCGGGGTCTTGTCGGTGGCGCCCTCGTTCAGCACCGACGGGTCGAACGGCGTCGAGGTCAGGTCCGGCGGCGGCGTGTAGGCGTCGCTGCTGGTGGTCTCGGTGTCGCTGGGGGTCTCGGTGTCGCTCGGCGTCTCGGTGTCCGAGGTCGAGGTGTCGCTCGGGCTCGGCGAACTGGACGTGCTCGACCCGCTCGGGAAGTTGGTGCCGGGCACCGACGTGGCCTGCGACGTGCCCCGGGAGGAGCTGTTGGCCGCGTTGTTGATGTTGTCCTTGGAGCCGCCGTCCTTCGAGATCAGCACGACGACCAGCACCACCGCCGCGACCGCCGCCACCACCCCGACGATGATCCCGACGGTCTTGCCGGTGTTGTTCTTCGGCGGCGGGCCGCCCGGCATCGGGTAGAACGGCTGCTGGCCCTGGTTCCAGCCGCCACCGGGCGGACCGGCCGGACCGGACGGCGCCTGGTTCTGCCACGGGTTCTGCGGCTGCTGCGGAGGTTGCGGCTGCTGGAGCCACGGGTTCTGGTTCGGCGCGCCGGGCGGCGGGGAGAACGCGGCCGCGGCCTGGGTCGGCGGGGCGGCTGAGAACTGCTGCTGCGGCGGTGCCTGGTACTGCGGCTGGGGCTGCGGCGGCTGGACGGGCATGGCGGCCTGAGTCGGCGGCGCGGCGAACGGCGAGACCTGCGGGGGCGGCGCTATGCCCGTGGTCACGTCCGGAATCGGCTCGGGCTTGGTCGGGGGCTCGTCCATCGACGCGGCCGGGGCGATGGTGGGCACCTGGCGGGTGGCCTCGTCGTCGGGGAGGCCGCCGCTCGCCGCGACCGACGGGACGGGGCGGGTGTTCTCCTCGCCGGTCTTGGCGAGCGCGTCGGACGCGGTCATCGGCTGCGTCGACTCGTCGTCGGGAGTGAGGACGACGGAGGTGAAGACGTTGCTGGCCGGGACCGTCGGCACGGC
>JABFXP010000959.1 GCA_013361685.1 Catenulispora sp. | reverse complement strand
CGGTTCAGCTCGAACGGCGTCACCTGGTGCCGGTAGTCGGTCCACTCGGCGCGCTTGTTCCGCAGGAAGAAGTCGAAGACGTGCTCCCCCAGCGTCTCGGCGACCAGCTCGCTGTCCTCCATCCGCGAGATGGCCTCGGACAGCGACGACGGGAGCGGCTGGATGCCCAGCGCGCGGCGCTCGCCGTCGGTCAGCTTCCAGACGTTGTCCTCGGCGCCGGCCGGGAGTTCGTAGCCCTCCTCGACCCCCTTGAGGCCGGCGGCCAGCAGGACCGCGAAGGCGAGGTAGGGGTTGCAGGCCGAGTCCAGGCTGCGGACCTCCACGCGGGTGGACTGCGACTTGGACGGCTTGTACATCGGGACCCGCACCAGGGCGGAGCGGTTGTTGTGGCCCCAGCTGATGTAGCTGGGGGCCTCGCTGCGGTCGCCGCCGCCGAACAGGCGCTTGTAGGAGTTCACGAACTGGTTCGTGACCGCGGTGAACTCCCCGGCGTGGTGCAGCAGGCCGGCGATGAAGCTGCGGCCGGTCTTGGACAGGCTGTACTCCGCGCCCGGCTCGTGGAAGGCGTTGCGGTCGCCCTCGAACAGCGACAGGTGGGTGTGCATGCCCGAGCCGGGGTGCTCGGCCAGCGGCTTGGGCATGAAGGAGGCGTAGACGCCCTGCTCCAGGGCGACCTCCTTCATCACGTGGCGGAAGGTCATGATGTTGTCCGCCGTGGACAGGGCGTCGGCGTAGCGCAGGTCGATCTCCTGCTGGCCGGGGCCGCCCTCGTGGTGGCTGAACTCCACCGAGATGCCCATGCTCTCCAGGTGGGTGATGGCCTGGCGGCGGAAGTCGTGGCCGACTCCGTGCGGCGTCAGGTCGAAGTAGCCGGAGTGGTCCACCGGCTCGGGGGCCTTGCCCGGCTTGGGCTGGCCCTCGAAGAGGTAGAACTCGATCTCGGGGTGCGTGTAGAAGGTGAAGCCGCGCTCGGCCGCCTTGGCCAGGGTGCGCTTGAGGACCCAGCGCGGGTCGGCGTTGCTGGGGGCGCCGTCGGGCATCAGGATGTCGCAGAACATCCGGGCGGTGCCGGGGGACTCGGCGCGCCAGGGCAGGATCTGGAACGTCGCCGGGTCCGGCTTGGCGAGCATGTCGGATTCGGCCACCCGGGCGAAGCCCTCGATGGCGGAGCCGTCGAAACCGATGCCCTCGCTGAACGCTTGTTCCAGCTCAGCCGGGGCGACCGCCACTGACTTCAGGAAGCCCAGGACGTCGGTGAACCACAGGCGGACGAAGCGGGTGTCCCGCTCTTCGAGGGTGCGGAGAACGAACTCCTGCTGACGTTCCATGAGCACAGTATGAATGAGATGCGTTTCGGGGTGATTACGCCGATCAAAACTTCGACGCGAAGCATCTCCTCAACGATCGGTCGGCGGGACACCTGAGGGTGGCTTGAAGTCCGGTCTGAAGTCCTGCGCGCGGGGGCGCCTCGTGGCCAGGCGGTACCGGTACGAGCGCCGGGGCCAGTTGTTGACGACGCGGCCGTCCGCCGCCTGGTACCAGGAGGTGCAGCCCGCTTCCCAGGCCGTGCGGCTCAGCAGCCGCCGCATGGTCCGGGTGTACGCGGCGAGCGCCTGCTCGGCGACTTCGACCTGGCCGTCGCGCGCCGCTCGGAGCCAGCGCATGATGTACCCGACCTGGCTCTCGATCATGTAGACGACCGAGTTGTGGCCCAAGTTCGTGCTGGGGCCGTAGAGCAGGAACAGGTTCGGGAACTCCGGGACGGCGATGCCGAGGTAGGCGTCGGCGCCGTTCTTCCAGCGGTCGTGCAGCCGGGTGCCGTTGCGGCCGACGATCTCGATCGGGCTCAGGAACTCGGTGGCGCGGAAGCCGGTGGCGTGGATGAGCACCGAGGCGGCGTGGTCGGTGCCGTCGGCGGTGCGGACGCCGCCGGGGGTGATGGCGGCGACCGGGTCGGTGACCACCTCGACGTTGGCGCGGGCCAGCGCCGGGTACCAGTCGTCGGAGATCAGGATGCGTTTGCAGCCGATGGGGAAGTCCGGGGTGAGCTTGGCGCGCAGGTCCGGGTCGGCGATCTGGCTGCGCAGGTGCCAGGCGGAGAACTTCTGGACGCCGCGGCCCAGCGGGCTGCCGGCGATCGCCGAGTACAGCAGCGTCTCGCAGACGACGCTGAAGATGAAGCCGCGCAGGGCCAGGCGCAGGCCGGGGACGTTGCGCAGGGCCCAACGGGAGCCGGGCCCGAACGCGTAGTCGTACTTGGGGATCACCCAGTTCGCCGAGCGCTGGAAGACGGTGACGCTGCGGGCGTGCGGGGCGATCTCCGGGACGAACTGCACGGCGGAGGGACCGGTGCCGATCACGGCGACGTCCTGGCCGGCGAAGGCCTCCGGCGGCCAGGACGGATCCCAGGCGGCGGAGTGGAACTGCGTCCCGGTGAAACTTTCGCGTCCGGGCACAGACGGGTAGCGCGGCCTGTTGAGCTGTCCCACGCCGCACACGACGGTCCGCGCGGTGTATTCGGTCCCCCGGGTGTCCCGGAGCCGCCACAAGCGCTCCTGGGGCTCCCAGCGCGCTTCGGCGATCTCGGTGTTGAGGCGGAGATGAGGTTCGAGTTTCCAACGGCTCACACAGCCGTGGAGGTAGTCCAGGATCTCGCGCTGCTTCGGGTAGGCGCGGCTCCAGTCGGCGTACCGGGCGAAGGAGTAGGAGTACAGGTGCGAGGGGACGTCGCAGCCGCAGCCTGGATATACATTGTCCCGCCAGACGCCGCCGATATCGGATTCCTTGTCGAATACGACGAAATCGCGGATGCCGGCGCCGCGGAGACGGATGGCCATGCACAGTCCCGAGAACCCCGCCCCGACGATTGCAACCTGAAGGGGTACCGCCGTCGTCATGTATTGAGTAGACCGCCATACCGACGCCGCGTCGACATGGCGGCAACGGCCGTACCCCGGAGCCGTGAGCGCATAGGGTCGCATCAGGGGGCAAAAAGTGACAAAAAGCGGTCACTGTGGGTGCTCAAGGGGAACCTCTGAAGATCTTTGCTGAAAATCTCTCCGGAACCCCTCGCCAAGCGTTGTTGAACGGAGAATAATCCTCCAACGAGACCTCATCGTCCCCCCGTGCGATGGGGTCTCCCATCCCGAGGCCTCACCGTCCCCCCGTGCGGTGAGGCCTCGGACTCTTTTCGGGTTCTTTTCGCCCCTCCCCTCTCGCCGCCCCGCCGCCCCCTCGGGCCCGCCGAGACGTGATCCAGATCACATCCCGGGCGTGTCACCGGCCGCCCGCGGGATCCGTCCTGGCTGCGACGGGGTAGTGAACACAGCGAGGAGGCTCGACATGATCCTGGTGACCGGGGCCAGCGGCACACTCGGCAGCATGCTGGTGCCGCTGCTGACCGCGCGCGGCGAGCAGGTGCGGGCGCTGAGCCGGCATCGGCGCGACGGCTCGGTGGGCTCCTGCGTCTGGGTGGCCGGCGACCTGGACAGCGGGGCTGGGCTGGACGAGGCCGTGGACGGCGCGGACGTGATCGTGCACGCCGCCTCCAACACCCGGCGGCAGGGCAAGGGCGACACCGGCGCGGCGTGGCGGCTGATCGAGGCCGCCAAGCGCGGCGGGCGGCACCCGCACCTGCTGTACATCTCGATCGTCGGGGTGGACCGGCACCCGATGAAGTACTACCGGACGAAGTACGAGGTCGAGCAGGCCGTCGAGGGCAGCGGGCTGCCGTTCACGATCCTGCGGACCACGCAGTGGTTCCAGCTGCTCGACGCGTTCCTGGGCGTGGCCGCCAAATCGCCGCTGATGCCGGCCCCGGGCCTGCCGTTCCAGCCGCTGGACGCCGCCGAGGCCGCCGCCCGGCTGGCGGAGCTGGCGGTCGGGGCGCCGGCCGGGCGGGCCGAGGACATGGGCGGCCCGGAGGTGCTGACGGTCCGGGACCTCGCGCGTTCCTGGCTGGCCGCCACCGGCAAGCACCGGGTGCTGGTGCCGCTCCCGCTGCCGGGCAAGGTCGGCCGGGCGTTCCGGGACGGTCGGCACAACGCGCCGGAGCACAAGGTGGGCAAGGCGACGTGGGCGGAGTACTTGGCGGGCGAGTACGGACGCTGAGTGCGGCGCGGTGCATCGGCAGCACGCCGACACGGACCGGTAGCGCCTTCCTACCGGCGCGCGCGGTGCGTCAGCATCACGGCGGTGCGGACTGACGGACCGGCTGGCGCACCGGCCCGCCCGCGCGTTCCTTCCCGGTCATGCCGGTGTCCGGTGCATCAGCGATCAGCAGCGCAGCCGGCGGGAACCGGTGGCGCTGTTCTTCTCGCCTCAGCGCGCCCCGACCCCGAGGATCAGGTTGTCGACCAACGCCGCCGCGAACTCCGGCGGCAGCGGCTGGTCGAGGCACTCGGTCTTCATGGTGAGCACGATCGGACCGGCCAGCATCCGCACCGTCAGCTCGACGTCCAGGTCGGGGCGCAGCTCGCCGGAAGCCATTCCGTGGCGCAGGATCACGCGCAGCTGTTCGCGGCGGGGTTCGATCGCGACCTGCTGGTAGCGGCGGACCAGTTGCGGGTTGGTCATCCCGGTGGCCATCACCGAGGCGAACACCAGCCCGGCGCGGTCGGAGTGCATCAGGTCGGCCATGGTGCCCAGGTACTGGACCAGGCGGTCGCGGGTCGACTGGCCGTCGGCGAGGTCCGGCTGCGGGCACTCGGTCCACAGCGTGGTGACCGCGTCGACGACCAGCTGCTCCTTGTTCTGCCAGCGCCGGTAGACGGTGGCCTTGCCGACCCCGGCCCGGGAGGCGACCTGCTCCATGGACAGCGACCCGTAGGGCACGCCCTGGCCCAGGAGCTCCAGGACGGCGTCGAGGATGGCGCGTTCGGCGGCCTCGCTGCGCGGGCGGCCGGGCTTGCGGCGGCGGTCCTTCTGGCCGGCGCAGCCGGGGTCGTCGCAGCCGTCGGCGACGTGTCCGGGATGTCGGCCGGCGGATCCGTGGTCGGCATGGGTCGTCGTCATAGCGCTCCATCTTCTCGTCGTCGCGGCCTACCCGCGGGTATCCGCACCGGACGTCCGGCCCCCGGCCCTGGCCGGGCGCCCCGCCGCGTTGAGGCGGCGGGTGCCCGGCCAGGGCGGGCTACTCGGCGACCCCGGCCGCTTCGGTGGTCGCCGCGGAGCTCTCACCG
>JABFXP010000306.1 GCA_013361685.1 Catenulispora sp. | reverse complement strand
CGGCGCCCCGGCCGTCGACCCGAACGCGGCCAAGGCCGCCGCCGACGCCGCGAAGAACCTGGCCGCCGCCGAGTCCACCGCGATGAACGACTTCGCCGGCGGCGCCATGGGCCAGGCCGCCGCGGCCGCCGCCGGCCGCGGCGGGATGATGCCGATGATGCCGATGAGCGGCATGGCCGGCGCCGGCATGGGGGACGGCGGCAACCGCCGCATCCCGCCGTGGCTGGTCGAGACCGAGGACGTGTGGGGTGCCAGTTCACCGGTCTCCCCGGGTCTCATCGGCGGCGACTTCTAATACCGACACCGTCCGAGGGCGCTGAGACCGTCATCATCGAGCTCTGAAGGGAAACGAGCCATGGCCGTACAAACCCCCACCACCCCCGGTGCCACCTCCGGCGGGGCGTTCTCCGTCCTGGCCGGCGGCATCGAGGCGGCCCTGGGCGAGGTCCGCGCCGTGGCCGGCACCGCCACCGGCGTGGTCGGCGCGGTGGAGACGGTGGTGCTGGACGTGCTCAGCTTCGCCGGCATCGGCTCCGCGGTGGGCTCGGCCAACAACAGCCTCCACGGCCAGCTGGTCGGCGGTCTGGACAAGGTGGTCAAGTTCGTCGAGACGCTCGGCGGCGCGGTGGAGACGGTGCTGAAGGACTACCAGCAGCTCGACAAGGACACCGCCGACGTCTTCAAGGCGCTGGGGATGAACGGCAAGCCGCAGACGCCGGGCTCCACAACGCCCTCAGCTGTGGCCCCCGCGGTGACCGCCGACCACGCGACGCCGGCCGCCGCCCCCGCCGCCCACGCCCAGCCGGCGCAGCAGCACCAGCCGCTGATTGACGACCGCGTCGTGAACTCGGTGATGGCCAGTGAAGGCGCCCACGGCGAACAGGGCGGCGTCGACGAGGTCTACGGCTTCCGTCAGAGCTCCCACAACGGCTACGACCAGATCATGGCCGCCCGCCGCGAGTACGGCCAGGGCAGCCCGGAAGAACACGCGGTGGTGGCCGACCTGCTGACCCGGCACGCCGAACAGGCGGGCGCCGCCGACTTCACCGACCCCGGTATCCGCGCCGCCATCGCCTCCAGCGCCCACATGCGCGGCATCGGCGGCACCCGCGCGATCCTCAACTCCATGATCGACGGCCAGGTCCACACCACCGCCCGCACGGTGACGCCGGACACCATGACCGCGCTCCAGCAACTCACGCCGGAGCAGTTCCAACAGCAGTTCCACGACGCGCGCATCAACTACGACCAGACCGTGTACGGCAACACCACCACCCACCAGCACGGCCAGACCGACACCTGGTGGCACCGCTACGGCAATGGCCTGACGCAGCGCTACGACCGCGAGCAGACGCTGTTCAACACCATCTCGCAGGGCGCCACCGGCCAGGGCGGCGGGCAGTAAGGGGGCTGACTGCCCGCCCGCCCCGTCCGGGCGCGGCGCCGCGGAACGGGCCGCGACGCCGCACAGGACCGCGACCGCCGCCGGGATTCCGGGGCGGTCGCGGTCTTTCGGGGCGACCCGATCACCTCGACCGGACCTGCCGCCATGGCATGGCGCCGCCCTTTCGCGATCCAGCCGTGTCCGCACGGCAAGATGGCATCACCGCGAACCGACCTCGGCCGCCGCTTCCACGGCACGGTCGCCCGATCCGGCTGGCACACCGGAAGCCACCTTCGACGCGGCTCCCGCCCCGGCCGGTCCCCCAGCCGGTCCCCCCACCGGTCCCCCAGCCACCGCCGCCCTCCGCGTCGGCAGCAGCAACGCCACCACCGCCCCGGCCGCGGCCATCGCCGCCCCGACACCCATCGCGGCGCCGAACCCGTCGACGAACGCCTTCGCGCTGCCGTAGCCACCGGTAGCAGCGAACACCGCCACCGACAGCGCCGTCCCGAACAGCGCCCCGAACTGCCGCAGCATGCTGAACACGCCCGAGGCCTGCCCGATCTCCTGCGGCCGCACCGCCCCGACCACCGCGCGCTGCACCGGAGGCATCGCCGTCGAGATCCCCGTCCCGGTCACCACCAGCGCCGGGATCATCGCGGGCCACGAAGCGTCCGGCCCGGCCTGCACCGCGATGAGCCCCAGCCCCGCCGCCGTCAGCGCCAGTCCCCCCGCGACCAGCAACCGTTCCCCGAACCGGTCCGAGAGCCGGCCCGACAGCGGCCCGAACACCAACAGCGTCGCGCTGAAGGGCATCATCCGCGTCCCGGCCCCGAACGGCCCGTAGTGCAGAACCTGCTGGTAGTACTGCGCCAGGAAGAACAACAGCCCGTACATCGCGGCGACCAGCGTGAAGTTCGCGAAGTTCCCCGCCGAGAACGCCCGGCTCCCGAAGAACCGCATCGGCACCATCGGCGCCGCGACCCGGCGCTCCCACCCGACGAACGCGACGATCAGCGCCACTCCCCCGGCCAGCGCCCCGACGACCTCCGCCGACGTCCACCCGACGTCGTTCCCCCGCACCAGCGCCCACACCAGCCCGAAGACCCCACCGGTGGTCAGCAGCACGCCGAGCAGATCCAGCCGCGCCTGCGGCCCGCGCGTCTCGGCCATGTTGACCAGCACTCCGACGATGACCAGCAGGCCCACCGGCACGTTCACCCAGAACAGCCACTGCCAGGCCAGGCCCTGCGCGACCACGCCGCCGACGAACGGGCCGCCGGCGGTGGCCAGCCCGATGATCCCGGCCGACAGCCCCATGGCCCGGCCCCGTTCCCGGGGCGGGAACGCGGCACCGAGCTGCGTCACCGCCAGCGGCATGATCACCGCGGCGCCCGCGCCCTGCACGGCGCGCGCCGTGATCAGCTCCCCGATGCTCGTGGACAGCCCGCACGCCGCCGAAGCGGCGGTGAACAGCCCGAGTCCGGCGACGAACACCTTCCGCCGGCCGAACCGGTCCCCCAGCGCGGCCCCGGTCAGCAGCAGCACGGCGAACGTCAGGATGTAGGCGCTGACCGTCCACTCCAGGGTCTCGACCGAGGAGTGGAGCGACTTCTTGATCGTGGTCAGCGCCGTCGTCACGATCGTCCCGTCCAGCGCGATCATGAACGCGGACAGCGACGTGAGCGTCAGCACCCACCGTTGGGCGACAGTCATGGGCGGCCTCGAAGCCGCAGCGGTACTCATGTCGATGCAGACCGCGTCCCGGACCGGAATTGGTCGCCGGGACCGCGACCACTTTCCGGACCGCTCCGGGTCGGTACTACCGGGGCCGCGTCCGCGCCCCGTCCGTGCCACCCCTATGGCGCCGGAGCCGGAGAGAACGAGAAGATAGATGACCATCCTGGACAACCAACCGACGGCGGGGTGCGAGATGCGCGTCGAGGACGACTTCGTCCGGCTCGCCGACCCCTTCCGCCCGGAGATCCTCGCCCACTGCTACCGGATGCTCGGCTCCATCCACGACGCCGAGGACCTGGTCCAGGAGACCTACCTGCGGGCCTGGCGCTCCTATGCGGGCTTCGAGGGCCGCGCCTCGCTGCGCACCTGGCTGTACCGCATCGCCACCAACGTCTGCCTCACCGCGCTGGAGCACCGCACCCGGCGGCCGCTGCCGGCCGGCCTCGGCGCGCCGGCCACCGAGCCCGAGGGCGACCTGAGCGCGATCCCCCGCGAGATCGTGTGGCTCCAGCCGCTGCCGGACGCGCTCATCGCGGTGGACGCCGCGAGCGCCGACCCGGCCTCGGTGGTGGCCGCGCGCGCCGGGCTGCGCCTGGCCCTGGTCGCGGCGTTGCAGTACCTCCCGCCGCGGCAGCGCGCCGTGCTGATCCTGCGCGACGTCCTCGGCTGGCGCGCGGCGGAGACCGCGGACCTGCTCGGCGTGACGGTCACGGCGGTGAACAGCCTGCTCAAGCGGGCCCGCACCCGGCTGGCGGAGGCGGCGCCGGACGCCGAGGAGGTGTCCGAGCCGACCGAGGCCGAGCAGCGCGAGGTCCTGGACCGGTGGGCGCGGGCGTTCGTGGACGCGGACATCGAGGCGCTGATGGAGCTGGTGACCGACGACGCGATCTGGGAGATGCCGCCGCAGCCGATGTGGTTCCAGGGCGCGGCGATGCTCCGGCGGCTGCTGACGTTCCGGCTGCACCGCTACCACCACCGCTATCGCCGGATGCTGCCGACCACGGCGAACGGGCAGCCGGCGTTCGCGGTGTACGCGGCCGAGATCGGCGACGACGCCGGCAAGCTCACCGCCGAGTCGTTGCAAGTCCTCACGTTCCGGGGCGGGCGGATCGCGAAGATCTCGGCGTTCCGGACGCCGGGGTTGGTCGCGCTCGCGGGACTGCCGCAGGAGCTGGATCGGTAGCGGCGCGGAGCCGGGCGGCGGTGGATTCAGTGGATTCGCAGAGCCGGACGGCTGCGGAGGTGGGTCTGCCGCGGCGCGGAGTCCGGCTGCGGCGGGTTCGGTGGATGCGCGGAGCGGGACGGCTATCGAGACGCAGGCCTGCCGAGCCGGTCGCCTCCGCGGCCGGCCCGCCGGTCCTCACCGCGGCATCTTCCGCCACACCGCCTGCGGCACCAGCCGCGCCACGAAATACGCCGGCCGCAGCGCGCCGGGCACCCACACCCGGATCCGGCGCCGCCGCAGGGCCTTGACGACCGCGTCGGCGACCTGGTCCGGGGTGCTGGACAGCGGCGCCGGGCTCATGCCCTCGGTCATCCGGCCGACGACGAACCCGGAGCGGACCAGCAGCAGATGGACACCGGTCCCGTGCAGCGCGTCCCCGAGACCGCTGGCGAAGCCGTCGAGCCCGGCCTTGGCCGATCCGTAGACGTAGTTGGCCCGGCGCACCCGCAGCCCCGCCACCGAGGAGAAGACCACCAGGTCGCCGCCGCCCTGGGCGCGCAGCAGATTGGCCAGGATCGTCAGGACGCTGATCTGCGCCACGTAGTCGGTGTGGACGACGGCGACCGCGTGCGCCGGATCCTGCTCGGCGCGCGCCTGGTCGCCGAGGATCCCGAAGGCCACGATCACGACCCCGATCGGCCCGCTCTCCTCGAACACCGCGGCCAGCAGCTCGGGGTGCGCGGCCACCTCGTCGGCGTCGAACTCGACGCACCGCACCTCGGCCGCGCCGGCCGCCCGCACCCGCTCGGCCTCCTCGCCCAGCTCGCCGCCGCGGCGCGCGGCCAGCACCACGGTGCGCCCCGCGGCGATCCGCTCGGCCACCTTCAGCCCGA
>JABFXP010000292.1 GCA_013361685.1 Catenulispora sp. | reverse complement strand
CTCAGGCCTGTTCAGGCCTCAGACGACCTGGAACGTCGCCATCATCCCCATGTCCTCGTGCTCGAGGTTGTGGCAGTGCGCGACATAACGCCCGCGGAAGGAGTCGAACCGCACGGCCAGCGTGATCTCAGAGCCCGGAGACAGCTCGACGGTGTCCTTCCAGCCCTCGTCGTAGTCGCCGCTGCCCGAGGCGCGCTTGACGACCTGGAAGTGCGCGCCGTGCAGGTGCACCGGATGCCGCTCGACGCTGGTCACGGTCCACTCCTCGACCTTGCCGAACTCGGCCCGCAGCAACGGCTTCGCCGGGTCGAAGTCCTTGCCGTTGACCTGCCAGGAGTCGCCCTTGAGCGCGAAGACCAGGCGGCGCTTGGCACCGTCGACGACCAGCTTCTCGACCGTCGACAGCTGCGCCGGGACGCTGGAGTCGTCGGCGGCTCGGCCCGTCACCTTGAACTGCATCACCTTGGCGGTGCCGCCGTCGCCGGCGGCGTTCTTCAGCGTCACCGTGGACCCGACCGGGTACTTGGAGAAGTCCACGACCACGTCGAACCGCTCAGCGGGGGAGATGTGCAGCGTGGTGTGCGTGACCGGCGCCGCCAGCAGCCCGCCGTCCGAGCCGATCTGGACGAACTCGCCGCCGCCGGGACCGTCGAGCCTGAGCTCGTAGCGGCGCGCGTTGGAGGCGTTGACCAGCCGCAGCCGGTACTTCACCGCCGCCACTTCCAGGAACGGCCACGGGGCGCCGTTGACCAGGATCACGTCGCCCTGCGCCCCGGCCTTGATCGACCCCTTCATGCCGGGCTTGCCCAGCAGGCTCGGGTCCTCCACCGGATACAGCAGCTGCCCGTCCGCGTCGAAGGCGCGGTCGGCGATGAGCAGCGGGATCTCCCGCTCGCCCTTGGGCAGCGGCAGCTTGTCCTCCTCCTCGTCGCGCACGACGCAGAGCCCGAACAGGCCCTTCCACACCTGCGCGCCGGAGAAGTCCATGCGGTGGTCGTGGTACCAGAGCGTGGCGGCGCGCTGCTTGAGCGGGAAGACGTAGTCGCGCTCGACGGCGGTCATGTGGGCCATCGGGTCGTGCATCGACGGCATCCCGCCCATCCCGGGCATCGCCGCGGCCTTCGCCGGGTCGGCCATGTCGGCCAGCGCCTTCGGATAGACGAAGTCGGTGGGGAACCCGTCGTCGCTGGGCGGCGTCAGACCGCCGTGCAGGTGGGTGACGATCGGCACCGGCAGCTCGTTGGTCTGGTGCACCACCACCGGCGTGCCGGCCCGGACGTCCAGGTATGGCCCGGGGAAGGTGCCGTTGTAGCCGAAGATCTTCGTCTTGTACCCGGGCAGGATCTCCACCTCGGCCTGCCGCAGCGTCATGGCGTAGTGCACGCCCTGCGCGTCGGTCGAGTCCGGGGCCAGGGGTTCGAGGACCGGCAGCGGGACGGTGAACGGCTGCGGCAGCTTGGCCTTGCTCTCCAGCGTCCCGGCGTTGATGCCGTCGTTGCCGGGCTTGGCACAGCCGGCCAGTGCCGGCGCCAGCACCGCCGCCAGCCCCGCCCCGCCGGCCAGCCGCAGGGCGCCGCGCCGGGACAGCCCGGTCGGCCGCGGCGTCATTCCCCCGCCTCCGCGGTCGGCAGCACCGTCACGGACGCCCCCGCGGTCTCACGACGGCGGTCCGCACGTCCGGCCTGCGGCCGCATCACCAGCGGCATGAACGAGGCGATCCCGCCCATCATGATCACGCCGAGCGGGATGTGCAGCCACATGAGGTGGGCGAACCCGGCCATCATCTGCACCGCCTCGGCGACCAGCAGCCCCGCCGCGTTCGTGAACGCCGCCCGCGGCAGCTGGCCGCGCCGCCAGACCGGGAACGCCAGCACCGTCATGACCAGACACAGCAGGATCAGGATCATGGCGTTGGTGGCGTGCGAGTCGACCGCCTGGTCCTGACCGGACAGGAACATGCCGGCCAGGATCGGTTGCAAAAAGAACGAGAGCGCGTGGAGCACCGCCACCACGCGCAGAGCCGGAAGCATCGTTACGTCCCCCTCGACGTCTTCTTTTCTTTCCGAAATGACGGCACGATGCTGGCACAGGAAGTTGATCTACGCGTCCCTCGTGAGGAGTGAGGAGACGTACTCCGGCGGAAGTAGCGCACCGGTGCTTTGGGAGCGGCGGGAGTGGATCGGCCGTAGGCTGGGCGCAACCATGACGAACGACGCCGCCTCCCCTGATCCCACGCCACCGCCGGTGGACCAGCTCGATCTGGCCGCCGTCCAGGCACAGCTGAGCCGTACGCCGCGCGGCGTACGCCGAGTCGCGCACCGCTGCCCGTGCGGCAACCCGGATGTGGTGGAGACCGCGCCGCGGCTGCCGGACGGCACGCCGTTCCCGACCCTGTTCTACCTGACCTGTCCCAAGGCGGCCTCGGCGATCGGCACCCTGGAGGCCTCCGGCCTCATGAAGGAGATGACCGACCGGCTCAAGACCGACCCGGCGCTGGCCGAGGCGTACCGGGCCGCCGACGAGGACTACCGGGCGCGCCGCGACGCGATCGAGGTGCTGGAGGGCTTCCCGACGGCCGGCGGCATGCCGGACCGGGTGAAGTGCCTGCACGTGCTGGTCGGCCACACGCTGGCGACCGGGCCCGGTGTGAACCCGCTGGGCGACGAGGCTCTGGCGCTGCTGCCGCAGTGGTGGAAGTCCGGACCGTGTGTCGAGCCGGGCGCCGAACCCGCCGCCTGACGAGGTGAATGGGAAGACATGACCAAGCGCGTCGCCGCGATCGACTGCGGCACCAATTCCATCAGGCTCCTGATCGCGGATCTGCACCCCCGCGGCGGCCGGGCCGTCGACGTGGTCCGCGAGATGCGCATCGTGCGCCTGGGCGAGGGGGTGGACGCCACCGGCCGGCTGGCCCCGGCCGCGCTGGAGCGGACCTTCGCGGCGTGCCTGGAGTACCAGGACCTGATCGAGCGCAACAGCGGCGGCACGCCGATCCCGCTGCGCTTCGTGGCCACCAGCGCCACCCGCGACGCCGAGAACCGGCAGGAGTTCGTGGACGGGGTCAAGGGCATCCTCGGCGTCGTGCCCTACGTGGCCACCGGCGACGAGGAGGCGCGGTACTCCTTCACCGGCGCCACCGCCGAACTGCCGCACGACCGGCACGAGGCGCCGTACCTGGTCCTGGACATCGGCGGCGGGTCCACGGAGTTCGTGCTCGGGGACGGCGAGCGCGGGGTGATCGCGGCGCGCAGCGTCGACATGGGCTGCGTGCGCATGTACGAGCGCCATCTGCGCAGCGCCGGCGCCGCGAGCGAAGCGCAGGTCAAGTCCGCGCGCGCGGACATCGAGAAGCTGATCGACCTGGCCGCCGAGACGGTGCCGCTGGACGAGGCGCGCACGCTGGTGGGCCTGGCCGGGACGGTGACCACGCTCGGCGCGATCGCCCTGGACCTGGACGAGTACGACTCCGAGCGGATCCACCTCTCGCACCTCCCGCTGGGTCAGGTCCGCGCCATCACCGAGCGGCTGTTGGGGATGACGCCGGAGCAGCGTAAGGCGATCCCGGTGATGCACCCGGGCCGGGCCGACGTGATCGGCGCCGGCGCTCTGGTGCTGTCGGCGGTCATGGAGCGGATGGCGCCGAGCCTGGCGGTGCCGGAGGTCGTGGTGAGCGAGCGGGACATCCTGGACGGGATCGCCGCGAGCATCGCCTGAGCCGCGGCACGCGGGAACCTCAACGCGCCGTGGCGCGTTAGTCGGCACAGCCGCGGACTTTCTTCTACACTACGTAGAAACACTTCTTCTACGTATCGTCGAATCGGTCTCACTACCTGACACTGTGTCGTGAAAGCTGTAATGTTCCTCACAGTGTGACCACCATCACGGGTGCATCCGGTGGCAAACGCGCCCAAATCTCCCCGCCGGCACCGTCTCTTAACATGCGTCACACCGAGCACTAACAAATCGTCTCTACGCTTGAGAAGTAATCGGAAAGAGCGTCGAACAGGCGGCCTTGGACTAGGCGGCGGAGGCGAGCAAAAGTGGGTAAGACGAGCGGCAACGGCAAGGCGATCCCTCGGATTCTGATCGTTGGCGGCGGGTACGTGGGCATGTACACGGCGCATCGCATCCTCAAGAAGCTCGGCAAGGACGAAGCGCTGGTGACGGTCGTCGACCCGCGCTCGTACATGACCTACCAGCCGTTCCTGCCCGAGGCGGCGGCCGGCTCCCTGTCCCCGCGCCACGTGGTGGTGCCGCTGCGCCGGGTCCTCAAGCGCGCCGAGGTCCTCACCGCGCGGGTCACCGACATCGACCACCAGCGCAAGGTGGCCGCGATCGAGCCGATCGCCGGCGACCCCTACGAGATCGAGTTCGACCAGCTGGTGATCGCGGTCGGCTCCATCGCCCGCACCCTGCCGATCCCGGGCCTGGCCGAGCACGGCATCGGCTTCAAGCAGATCGAAGAGGCCATAGCCCTGCGCAACCACGTGCTGGGCCAGATGGACATCGCGGCCACCACCAAGGACGAGAAGATCCGCCGCCGGGCGCTGACCTTCGTCTTCATCGGCGGCGGCTTCGCCGGCATCGAGGCCATCGCCGAGCTGGAGGACATGGCCCGCGACGCCTGCAAGATCTACCCGAACATCAGCCCGGAGGACATGCGCTGGGTGATGGTCGAGGGCTCCGGCCGGATCCTGCCGGAGGTCCGCCCCGCGCTCGGCGAGTACACGGTCCACGAGCTCGAGAAGCGCGGCATCCAGGTCAAGCTGAACACCTTCCTGGAGTCCTGCGTCAACCGCCGCGTGCAGCTGTCCGACGGCACCAAGATGGTGGCCTCCACCATCGTGTGGACGGCCGGCGTCAAGCCGAACCCGGTGGTCCAGAAGTTCGGCGTCCCGCTGGGCGAGCGCGGCCACGTGAAGGCCGGCCCCACCCTGCAGGTCGAGGGCTTCGACAACGTCTGGAGCGCCGGCGACGGCGCCCAGGTCCCGGACCTGACCAGCCCCGGCAAGTTCTGCTCCCCCTCGGCCCAGCACGCGGTCCGCCAGGCCAAGCAGCTCGCCGACAACGTGGTCGCCCGCGTCCGCGGCTTCGAACCCCGCGAGTACAAGCACAAGCACGTCGGCTCGGTGGCCTCCCTGGGCCTGCACAAGGGCGTCGCCGACGTCTACAACGTCCGCCTG
>JABFXP010000952.1 GCA_013361685.1 Catenulispora sp. | reverse complement strand
CCCCGCCTTCCGGCGGGGCCGCAGTCGTCACCTTGTTCGGCCTTCAACCTCTGATCGAGTGAACGAGCATCAGAGCGAATGAGTTCAACCTCTGGTTGAGAGTCAGGGTTCGCGGTCCCTTCCGAGTCACTTCTCCAGAGCCGCGAGCATGTCAGCGGCGATCTGCGCCGACGACTGCGGGTTCTGTCCGGTGTGCAGGTTCCGGTCGGTCTCAGTGTGGGACTGGAAGGGCGGCCCCTCCACGAAATCGGCGCCGAGCGCTACGAGTTCGTCCTGAAGCAGGTACCGCATGTTCGGCGCGAGTCCGCCCTGCTTCTCCTCCTCGTCGGTGAAGGAGGTGAGCCGGTAGCCCGCGACGGCCGGCGTGCCGTCGGCGCGGCGGGCGGCCAGCAGCGCGGCCGGGCCGTGGCAGACGGCGCCGACCGGTTTGCCGGCCGCGAGCGCCGCGGTGATCAGGTCGCCGGCGACCTTGTCGGTGGCCAGGTCCTCCAGCGGCGCGTGGCCGCCGGGGACGAACACCGCGGCGTACTCCTCGCCCTCGACGTCGTCCAGCACCAGCGGGTTCTGCAGGTCGACGATGCGGCGCAGCTCGGCGTCGTCGTGCGCGGACAGGCTGCGGGGGTCGGCCTGCGGTTCCAGGCCGACGGGGGTGGCGAACTCGACGTCGTAGCCGGCCTGGGTGAAGGCGTGGTAGGGCACGAGCAGTTCCTCGGCCCAGTACCCGGTGGTGTGCAGGGTGCCGTCCCTCATGGTCAGCTGGTGCGCCCGGCTGACGATGAACAGCACCCGGGGCCGGGCGGCCGCGGCGGTCTGGTCGGACATGAGCGACTCAACTCCCTGCTGTCTTCCGCTGGCGGTCTCTCAGCTCAGACTCGCAGGCCCGGCGGCGCGGGCAACCTCACGGCGCCGTCCGCGTGACGGGGCGCGGACGGCGCCGCGGGCCTTCAGCTGTCGGGGTCCTCGTCGTCCACCGGCAGCGGGTATTCGGTCGCGGTCGCGGCGCAGGCGGGCATCGGCGGCTCCCCGGCCTCAGCCGGACACTGCGCTGGGCGGTTCGGCGCCGCCGGGCGCCGGGACGGCGAACCCGACCAGGGCCGCCGCCTTCGTGCCGACCGCGGGGGCGCGGCGCCGGGCTGGGTTCGCCGAGTGGGGCTCGGCGAGGTCCGGCTCCGGCCGCGAAGAACCCGCGCAATGCCCCGCGGCGGGCAGGGATCTCATCTCATTCATCTCAGACTCCAAATACGTTCACCTTAGGCGGCATACTAGCTGAGATGAATGACGCGGTGGCAAGGTGAGGCAGTGAGGCAGTGAGGCAGCGTGGGGAGCAAGGGGAGCTCGGAGCAGAGTCCTTCGACGAACGGTCGCTGGACTGCCGGCTCCGCGCGGGCCGGCGTGGACAGCGCCGTGGCGGCGATGGAGGGGATCGCCGCGACGGCGGTGGAGGCCCTGGCCAGGTTCCGCCGCGACCGCGACCGGATCGTCGCCGACCTGCTGGCCGGGGCGGATCCGGGCCCGCCGGTCGCGTTCGAGCCGGCCGAGTCCGAGCGCTACCAGGGCGGGCGCACGGCGGTGCTGCTGCGGTTCGCCGGCGGCGAATCGGTGGTCTACACGCCGCGCCCGATGTCGGGCGCGCTGCTCTACGCCCGGCTGCTGTCCTGGCTCCAGGACCGGTGTCCGGGGCTGGCCCCCGAAGCCGTGCCGACGCTGGTCCGGGACGGCTACGGCTGGTCGCGGCGCACCCCGCCGGCGCCGAACGGCACCGCCGAGGAGGCGCAACGGTTCCACCGGCGCCAGGGCGCGCGCCTCGCGCTGCTGCATGCGACGAATGCTGCCACGCTCGACCCCGACACGCTGCTGCATCCGACGATCGAGCGGAAAATACTCGTCGGCCACGACCCGGCGGTCGCCGCGCACGAGCGCTCGGTGCTCAGAACGCTGATCCCGGATGTCACGCCGGATCCCGCGGAGCATCTCGACGATCTGCTGCGCGGGTTCGGCGCCGCCTACGACGCCGTCTGCCGGGACGCCGAGGCGTTCCGCCGCGAGCTGACGTCCGCCGCGGAGATCGTGACCCGGTTCGTGGTCCGTCCCACGCGTCAGTACCTCCTCGCGCCGGCGGCCGAGCTTGAGCCCGCGTTCGACGGCGCCGAGGCCCTGCTCGACGCCGAGCGCCGGGACCTGGCCGGGGGCGACCTGCCGATCTTCTTCACCCGGCCCGGCTCCCGCACGGTCTGGACCAGTCGCGGCGACCGGCTGGACGACGTGGTCCCGGTCAGCGGCCTGGACTGCGCGCTGGCGAAGGCCGGCGCCATGGGACCGGAGGACCGGCGGCGTCAGGAGTGGATGATCGAGGCCGCCTTCGCCGCCAAGACCGCGACCGTGCGGCACTGGTGCCTGGCGACCGGCTCGGCCGCCGACGCCGGCCGGCCGGACCCGCAGCGGGCCCTGGACCAGGCCGAGGCGGTGGCGCGGGAGCTCGACGCGCTCGCCTACCGGGACGGCGGCCGGGTGAACTGGCTGGGCCTGGAGCCGCTGGAGGACGGCCGGTGGACCGTGCTGCCCAGCGGTCTGGGCCTGGGCCACGGCTACAGCGGCGTCGCGCTGTTCCTGGCCCGGCTCGGCACGCTCACCGGCCGGTCGCGGTACCTGGAGCTCGCCGCCGACGCGATGGCCGCGGCGCCGGCGCTGGTCGCGGCGCTGGCCGAACGGCCCGGGCACCTGGCCGCGATCGGCGGCGGCTTCGGCGGCATGGACGGCGTGGCGTACGCGCTGGGGCAGCTCAGCGTGCTGCTGGAGTCGCCGGGCTTGCGGGATGCGGCGGCGGTGGCCGCCGAACTGGCCGTCCAGGCGAACGCCGGCGCCGAACCGGTCGCGGCTGCGTTTCCCGGTCTGTTCAACGACAGCTGGTGCCACGGCCTGGCCAAGCTTGCCGCGGCCGGGGCGGCCACAGACGCCGCAGACCCCGCCTCCGCCCTGGACGCCGCGGACCTGACGATCTGGCTGGCCCGGCTGGCCACCACGCCGCCGCTCACCGACCTCACCGTCTGCCACGGCGAGTTCGGCATCCTGGAGGCCCTGACGCTGCTGGCGGCCGGCGGGAACGAGCAAGCCCGAGCCACCCTCGTGCGCCGCGCCGCCCGGCTGCCGGACCCGGTCGCCAGCGGCGCGGCGTTCAGCGGCACGCCGGGCGCGGTGCCGACCCCGGGGTTCCTGCACGGCCTGGCCGGTGTCGGCTACGGCCTGCTGCGCGTGGCGTTCCCCGACGAGGCGCCGTCAGTGCTGACACTGGCGACGACTCGTTAAACTACCGATGACCGAAGCGGGCAGTCCGAGACGCCCGACTGTGTGGGAGGGAGGGACGCGGTGGCGGAGGAGACGCCCACGTCCACGCGCCCGGCCCTGGCCGAGCGGATCGAGACCTTGTTCCGGGTCGTGCGACGCCCCGACGGCGAGCCGTTCAGCAACGAGGACGTGGCCCGGGCCTGCCGCGAGGCGACCGGGGAGACGTTCTCGGCGACCTACCTGTGGCAGCTGCGGACCGGCCGGCGCGCGAACCCGACCGTGCGGCACGTGGAGGCTTTGGCACAGTTCTTCGAGGTCCCGGCCACCTACTTCTTCGACGAGGAGCAGGCCGCCGCCATCACCCGCGACCTGGAACTGCTCGGCGCGCTGCGCGACGCCGGAGTGCGCAGCGTCGCGTTGCGCGCGGTGAACCTCTCGCCGGAGTCGATCGACACCATCAGCGATATGATCGACGTCCTCGCCCGGCGCGAGGAGAGATCGAACGCTGCCAGAGGCGGTACCGCCCCCGGGGCGTGAGCCGCCGACAGGCCGGCGAAGGGTGGGGGCGGATGCGGTTCGCACGAGGCCGGCGCACGCTGCTGCGGCGGTGCCGGGACACCGTCGACCGGCTGGAGCTGCCCGAACCGTTCAGCGCCGAGGCGTTCGTGGCGCGCCTGGCCGCCGACCGGGGCCGGCCGATCGAGCTGGTCCCGGTGAGCTCGCGCCCGCGGGTGCCGTGCGGCCTGCTGGTGACGCTGGAGCACACCGACGTCATCGTGTACTTCGCCGACACCGCCGCCCTGCACCGCGAGCACATCATCCTGCACGAGGCGGCGCACCTGCTGTGCGGTCACGACCAGGGCGCCCCGATGCAGACCGGCTCGGCGGCCGGGCTGTTCCCGACCCTGTCGCCCGGACTGGTGCAGCGGGTTCTGGGCCGGACCGCGTACAACGCGCCGCAGGAACGGGAGGCGGAGTTGGTGGCCTCGCTGATCCGCTGCAAGGCCGCGGCCCGGGCGTCGGCGCCGCGCGCGGCCGCCGGGGCGGCCGAGGACGGGGACTCGGGCCTGGCCGCGGACGCCGCACGGGTGGGCGTGCTGTTCGGCGTCAGCCGGCCCTGATGGCGCTCGCCTCGGATCTCGGCGCTTATGCGGGGACCGCGGTGCTGCTGGGTTTCGTGGGCTACCGGTTCGGCGCCGACCGGGCCGCCGGGCGGACGGGCGGACGCCGCGCCGAGCAGGGCCCGCGGGATCCGTTCCGCTGGCTGGTCGCCGGCTTCGGACTGTTCGGCGCCGGATCGCTGGCCATCCTGGCACCGGCCAGCCTGCGGCTGCTCACGGACGCCGGGGTCGGCGAGGCGAGCGTGGTCGGGATCGGCGACTCGCTGCGGACCGCGGCGGTCAGCTTCCTGATGGCAGTGGCGTTCGCGCTGCAACCGGTGGCCGCGATAGCCGGGACCGCCTCAACGGCAGACAACTCCGCCGCCGCACGGTCGTCACCATCAGCACCGATACGAACGCCCCCAACGGCACCGGCGCCCCCGTCGGCGCCGCACGCTCCGCATGCGCCGCGGTCGTGGGTGGCCCCGGCGATCGCGGTGCAACTCGCCATGGGCGTCCTGTTCGCCGCGGCCCGGCCCAGGGCCGACGCGGACGGCACGCTGAGCGTCGACGTCCCGGGCCGCTGGGCGCTCGCCGCGCACTACCTGCTGTTCCTCGGCTACGCCCTGGTCTGCCTGACCGCCCTGGCCGCCGCGCTGCTCCCCCAGACCCGCCACCGCGGCTCGCGGCAGTTGCGGATCGGCGTGCGGCTGGTCGTCGCGGCGCTCGGGCTCGGCGGCGTCTGGACGCTGTGGACCCTCGACGACATCGTGGCCGTGGCCCGCCACGGGGTGCAGGGCGGCAGCGACGACTCGGTCTCCAACCTGTTCGGCGTCAGCTGCGCGGTGCTGCTGCTGGCCGGCGGCACGGTCGGCTGGTGGGGCGGAGCGCTGACCGCGCCGCGCCGCCGGTGGCGGGCGTACCAGCGGTACCGCGTCCTCGGCCCGCTGTGGTCGGCGCTGCTCCATGAGCTCCCGCACATCGCCCTGGAGCCGGGCGACAGCCCGCGGCTGCGCGCCGACGTCGAGTTCCTCGCCTACCGCCGCGCCATCGAGATCCACGACGCGCGCCTGGCGCTGCGGCCCCACCGCCGGCCGGGGTTCGAGGACTGGCTCGCCGCGTCAGGGGTCGAGGTCAGTCGGTACACGTCGGCGGAGCTGGAAGCGGCGGCGCTGGCGGACGCGGTGGCGAATCTGCGCGCCGACCGCCGCTTCGACGGCGGCGGCGCGGGGCCGGACGCCGACCCGGCGCCGGGAGCCGACGCGGGCGCGGAGTCCGCGTGGCTGGGCGAGGTCGCGCGGGCGTACCGGCGGTCGCCGCTGGTGCGGCTCGCCGCCGACCGGGCGCGAGCGGAGGCCGAATCGGCGGCGGAGTCGACGGCCGAGTCGGCGCGATAGGCCGAAACGCGACCGCCACAGCCGCAGCCGCACGACCCCGGCCGCCCCCCGCGCGCTACTCCAGCGGACGGGTCTGCGAAAGCGGCTCCCGGATCGACCAGTCGATGCCGAGCTGACGGCCGAGCGCTGCGACGGCCTCATGCGTGCGCCCGTACACCCGCACCGGCGGGACGTCGCCCTTGCCGGAATCCAGAGCCACCAGCACGTCCGGTCCCCCGTGCACCACGGAATGGGCCGCCAGCTCGCGCCACGGCAGCAGCCCGACTTCCGGCAGCTGCGCACGGACCAGCGTGGGGACCTTCTCCGCGTCGGCGTCCGGGCCGAGATGACCGGTCCAGCCGAAATGATCCGGAAGCCGGTCCACGGCTATGCGGAGGAAGAACTCCGACACCGACGACGCCTGCTCGACCCAGTCGCGGCCCACCGAGACCAGCACCCGCGGATCGTCGAGACGGGCCTCGGAGGCGAGGTATCCCCACTCGTTGCAGTACTCGTACTCGGCCATGAACACACACAGCCGGGGATCCTCGCCCGGCTTGCGGTAAGGGCTGTTCTTCGGCAGCTCCTTGCCCACGCCGTAGCCGTTCGGGTCCGGACGCCAGGTCGGCGGCCACTCGGGGTGGGTCCAGTACAGCTTGGCCTTGTCGGCGAACGAGTTCTCCGGCAGCAGCCACCACTGCGTGAGCGCCTCCGGGATCGGCGGGCGGTCGTACCGGTCGCCGGTCTCCTCACCGCCCCGCTCCGCGCGCAGTTTCTTGATCTCGTCGCGGTGCGCCACCGGCCACTCGTCGACAGCCGCCTCCGGACGGGACAGATAGCGGACGAGCAACTGGTGTTCGGCCAGGTCCTCGCCGAACCAGCGCGGGCCGTCGGAGGGGGTGTACCCCCACTCCGCCTGGAACTCCCGGAGCAGGTCCCAGCGATGCTCGGGCCCGGCCGCGCGGGCGGCGGCGAGCCGGTCGGCGAACCTGCTGTAGTCGATGACGTCGTTCACGGTCTCCCCGAATCCATGGTCGCGGCGGACACCCGAGACTACCGACGCCGGAAGGTATCAGGACCCTCATTTCCAAACCAGCCGCCGGCGCCATCGGCATCACGGCCAGGCATCCGACCGTCTCACCTTCCGAACGCGGTGGCGCCGCCTGCGCCGCCGGCGCTAGATCTGGACCGGAACACTCGTTCTTGATCAGACCCAGCGATGGAGGCCGCACGTGACCGAGCGACGAGCGCCGGTGCTTTACGTCATCGTCTGTGCGGCCGGCCCCGCCGAGCGCGTGACCGTCCTGATCGAGGCCGCGCGCGCCCGCGGCTGGGACACCTACGTGGTGCCGACGCCGACCGCCGAGGACTTCCTCGACCTCGACGAGGTGCAGCGGATCAGCGGCCACCCGGTCCGCTCGGCGTGGCGCCGACCCGGCGACGGCGGCTCGCTGCCGGCCGCCGACGCGATCGTGGTCGCCCCGGCCTCCTACAACTCAATCAACAAGTGGGCCGCCGGCACCGCCGACTGCTACGCCCTGGGCCTGCTGGCCGAGCTCGGCGGCGCCGGCACCCCGATCGCGCTGCTGCCCAACGTCAACTCCGCCTTCGCCGCCAACCGCGTCTACCAGCGCTCCCTGGACGAGCTGCGCGCGTCCGGAGTCCACGTCCTGGTCGGCCCCGGCCTGATCGAGCCGCATCCGCCGCGCACCGACAACGCCGAGCATTTCCCGTGGCACCTGGCGCTCGACGCGCTGGAGCGATCACGCCGATAGTCTCCCGCCATGACGAACACGCGCTTGGGCATCATGTACGACCGCGCCTGGGACCCGGCCGGACTGCCGGACTTCGCCCGGGCGGTGGAGGCCGCGGGTGCCGACGACCTGTGGGTGGTGGAGGACCTGGGGTGGAACGGCGGGCTCACCGCCGCCGCCGTCGCCCTGGGCGCCACCCGGCGGCTGCGGGTCGGGCTCGGGATCGCGCCCGCTCCGTATCGGAACCCGGCGCTGTTCGCGATGGAGGTCGCCACGCTGGCCCGCGTGTTCCCCGGGCGCTTCGCTCCGGGGCTGGGGCACGGCGTCGCCGGGTGGCTGGCGCAGGTCGGGGCGACGCCGGGGTCGACGATGGCGCTGCTGGAGGAGACGCTGAACGCGGTCGGGGCGCTGCTGCGGGGCGAGACCGTCAGCGTGCACGGGCGCGAAGTCACGCTGGACGGCGTGCGGCTGGTCCATCCGCCGGAGGTCGTGCCGCCGCTGTTCGCCGCCGCGGTGCGGGCCAAGACGCTGGAGTTGTCCGGACGCTGTGCCCAGGGCACGGTCATCGCCGAGGGGCACGGGCCCGAGGACCTGAAGGCGGCGCGCGCCCACTTCGAGCGGGGCGGTGCCGGGCCCGGGCACGACCTCGCCGTCTTCGCGTTCTGCCACGTCGGCGACGACGAGCGGGGCCGCGCCGCGTTCGACGCGGCGGTCGCGGAGCAGGCGGGCTGGCTGAACCGCGATCCGCGGGAGCTGTTCACGGTCGCCGGCACGCCCGCGCAGGCTGCCGAGCGGATCCGGGAATTGCAGGACGCCGGGGCCACGACCGTCGCGCTGCGGATCTACAACGCCGAGCCCGTGGAGCAGCTCGCCGCGATCGTCGAGGCACTGCGAGCGGACCAGCCCGGCTGAGCCCGGCAGCCGTCGGGGTCCTGGCTCACAGCCACCGGCACAGCGGCCGCCGCTCAGGGCCGTCCGCTCACAGCCAGCCGCGCCGGCCCGCCTGCAACCCGGCCTGGAACCGCGTCGTGGCACCCAGCCGCACCTGCAACGCCGACACCCGCCGCACCACCGTGCGGCGGTTCACGCCGACCCGGCGGGCGATGGCCTCATCGGTGGCGCCGGTGGCCAGCAGGGTGAGGATCAGGCGGTCGCGTTCGTCCAGGACCGAGTCGCCGTCGGCGGAGACCGACACCGGCACCGCCAGCAGCCACAAGGACTCGAACAGGTGGATCAGCGCGTCCAGCAGGGCCGAGGGCCGGATCAGCAGGACCACCGCTTCGGCCGGCAGGCTGAGCGCGGCCAGGCCGTCGTCGGCCAGGACCAGCTTCATCGGCGGGTCGGCCAGCGTGCGGGCCTGTTCGCCGCGCTCCACCATGCGGATCAGGTTCGGGGCGGCCACCGGGTCGTCGCACGCGGCCCGGGAGTAGATCACGCGGTAGGCGACGCCGTCGGCCATCCGCGCGGCCTGCAGCACTTCCTGGGCCGCGTAGCGTTCGGCCGTGCCGTGGTACGGCGGCATGTCGATGATGCGCAGCTCGCGGCGGGCGGTGCGCTGCATGCGGTGCACGGCCTCCTGGCCGGCGGGATCGGCGGCGACCGCCTCGACGGCGGGATAGGCGACGCGCGCGGCGCCGCCGCCGGCCGCGAGGTCGGCGTGCCGCGCCAGCCGGACCAGCAGATCGAGCTCCGTCCCGGAGTCGCGCAGCGCGTCGATGCTGTCGGAGGTGCGGCGCAGCGCGTCCTCCAGCGCGCGGTAGATCTGCCCGCGGTCGAGGCGCGAGTCGAACACGTCCGACACCTGATCCCCCACTGTGCGCACTGTGCAGCCGCTAGAGCTTCTCAAGCCCCGGAGCCCCTGGGCGTTATCGCACTTGACGTCCAAAACCTTAGAACGGGCGGCTGGCGCATGTGCGCCGTGGCGCACATGAGTTCAGTCACCTTCCTTCACTGTCGCAGCCCTTTGCTATGTGATGAATCCCGTGAAACGGACCTTCGCAGCCACCACCGCCGCGCTGACCCTGGCCCTCGGCGCGGTCGCCGGCACGGTCGCCGTCCCGGCCGCCGCCCGCGCCGACGCCGGCCCGCCGCCCCTGACCGACGGCTACGGCCTGACCCAGATCCCGACCGAGGCCGCCTACACGCAGACCAACACCGCGTACGACTTCGTCATCACCGTCTCCACACCGCAGGTCGCCGGGCAGCCGGAGCTGGACAACGGCGGCCACCACATCAGGATCGTGCTGCCCTCGGACTACTACAGCAATCCGGGCAAGCGGTATCCGGTGCTGTATCTGCTCAACGGCTCCTCGCCCGGCTCGGATCCCGCCGACTACTGGGGCTACCCGGAGATCAACAGCAATTCCGGACTGATCTTCGTCATGCCTGACGGCGGCCCGCGCGGCTGGTACACGAACTGGCTCAACCAGAACAGCGCGGCCGGCGCGCAGAACTGGGAGAACTTCCACATCGGCCAGGTCATCCCGTTCATCGACGCCAACCTGCGCACCCAGGCCGACAAGCCGCACCGCGGCATCGCCGGCATCTCCATGGGCGGCTTCGGCGCGATCCGCTACGCCGAGCGCCACCCGGACCTGTTCTCGCAGGCCGCCAGCATGTCCGGCGACCTCGACCTGTCCCGGGACTCGATGGACCTGCGCGAGGCCGCCGTCGACTCGCTGACCGGCGTCCCGGTCAGCTTCGCGCCGAGCCCGGCGGTCGGCAGCGACGACCTGTACGGCACGCCGTATCCGGTCTCCGTCTACTACCCCTACAGCGACGTGCTGTGGAACGACGCCAGCCCCGGCACGCACGCCGCCGCGCTGTCCGGTGTCGGCGTGTCCTTCTACGTCGGCAACGGCGGCGGCGGACTGACCCCGCCGCTCTCCGACCCGACGCCCTGGGCCAACCGGTTCCTGGAGTGGTGGGTGCACAGCTCGGCGCAGCACTTCAAGGCGGCGCTGGACGCGGCCGGGGTGCCGTCGTACTTCGTGGACTACGGCGACGGCACCGGAACGGCGTGGGCCGACTGCTACGGCGGCCACAACAGCGTGTGCTGGAAGCACGATCTCGACGACCTGATGCCGCGGATGGAGCAGGCGCTCGGCGCCGGCTGATCAGGAGGCTGCCCCTGGTCGGCCGGACCCCGCCTCGGTCGCCCGTCGATCCTCCGGCGACCACCCAGCGAGACGGGGTCCGGCCGATCGCCGGTCAGCGCGGCACGTCGCCGCCGAGCACCCGGTCGTGCGCCGCCGTGAACAGGTCCGTCCACACCACCCGCGGCCACTCACTGTCCGGACCGATACCCCAGGGCTTCAGCAGATCCGTCTTCCAGTCCTCGACCGGCCGCGAGCCCGGGTACCCGGCGGCCTTGGTCCAGGGCCCGGGCAGGAACACGGCACGGCCCGCCTTCAACCGCTTGTCCTCGACGACCAGGCCGCGGGCGAGCAGAGCCGCGACGGCTGCCTTGTGCTGCGCGGGCCGCCAGCGGTTCCAGGCCTTCACGCGGGCGTCGGTCGGCTGGGGAAGGGCCAGCAGTTGCAGATAGAGCGCCGCGGGGTCGGTATCGAGGCTGAACTGCTCGGCGATGCGGGCCACCAGGCCGGGGACGCTCGCGCGCGGGTCGGCTTCGCAGGTTCCCGCCGGCAGGCCGCCGGCCTCGATGCGGGCGATGATGCCCTCGCAGGCCGCTCCGGTCAGGAACCGGACCGCGGCGACGTTCTCACGGCCGTATCTGATCACGCCGTCGAGCTTGGCGGTCCGCTCGTCCAGCCCGTAGCAGGCCGGGCGGAAGTAGAGCCGGCTGTTCGAACCGCGGGTCGCGACGATGGTCAGGCCGTCGTCGAAGGTGGTGTCCTCGACCGCGACCGGGCCGCTGTACGGCGTCGGGCCGAAGAGCCGGGCGAGCTCGTCCACGGGGAAACTGGAGCCGGTCGATCCCGCGGACAGGATCAGCCCCGGGTGGGACAGCCGCTGTCGCATCAGCCGGACCGCCTCCGGCACGCCGGCCCGCACCGAATCCTCGGCCGGGAGCGCGGCGTAGGCCCAGCCCACCGCCTTGGCCAGGACCGGGAGCCAGCGGGCGAGCTCGCTGGCGCGGAACTGGTCGCTGCCGTACCAGGCCGCGCCGCCGCTGGTGCCGGGCACGAGCCAGGAATCGACGTCGCGGGTGAACAGCGGCAGGGCGGAAGGGTCGGCGAGCGCCACGCACACCTGCTGCGCGGTCGGCGTCGCCCCGAAGTCCGGGGCGGCGTCCACCGTCGCCTCGGCCACCGCGGGCTTGCGCCCGAACCGCGCCGTCCAGTTCGCCGCCAGCCGCTCGGCGACCTCCGCCATCGCCCCGGGCTGCCACAGCCGCGCCGGATCGTCCGGCAGCACGCCGGCCAGCAGGTCCAGCCGCGCCTGGTCCTTGATCGACGACAGCTCGCTGCGGCCCTCCTCCAGCTGCCTGGGGTTCAGGCCCAGGACCTTGCGATGCGCCGTGGTCATCAGCGGGGGGTGGTAGCTGTCGACGCCGATCAGGCCGACGAGCGCCAGCTCGGCGGCGTACCGGCTGATCCCGGCGCGCGCGGCCAGGAGCGAGGCGGCCGCCGCGTCGTGGGGGACGGCGCCGTGTTCGCCGATCAGGGCGATCAGGGTGCGCAGCCGTTCAGCCGTGCCCCACCCCGTGCCGTGTTCGGCCATGTAAGGGAACTTCTCCGCCAAGCCCGCGGCGGTGATGACGCTCTGCGCATCGGCGTCCGCGAACACCGACTCGGACCACACCTGTAGGAACGCCGTCAGCAGCTCGCGGCGCTCCTCGGTCGTGATCGGCGCGACGGCGCGCACCACCACCCACTCGATGCGGCCGGGCAGCAGCATCGACAGCCCGAGCCCCTGGACCTCCCGGTCCACGTCGGTCCGTCCGCCGCGCAACGCCTGCGTCAGCATCCGGATCGTGTACAGCAGCCGCGTCGGGGCGGCCGAGGACACGCCGACCAGGTCGCCGAACTTGTACACCGCCCCATGGATCAACGGGCCGTCCAGCGGATGCGGCGCGGTTTCGGCGGCGGCGGGCGGGGTCAGGAACGGCCTCAGCGCCGGCACCGTCCACAGCCGCGCGGCGTCGCCGTTCGCGGCCCACTGGCGCACGACCGGCGCGAACCGCGGATCGGCCACGACCGCGGGCAGGTCGTCGTCGGGGCGGCGGTTCCGCCACCACAGCTCGAGGTCCGGTCCGGCCTGCGGCTTGGGATCGGCCACCGGCACGCCGTGGGCCAGACATGTTTCCAGGACCTGCACGTCGATGCGCCGCGACCAGTAGTCCGACCCGTCCACCCGCACCGGCTCACCGTCGGCGCGCAACGCCGGGGCCATCCGTACGATCAGCTCGTTGAGTTGTGTCGGCAGCGGTTTGCGCACGCGGCTGCGTTTGCGCATCACCGCGTTCCTGGTCGGGTGTTCGATCCGGCGGGACAGCCACTGGGCCCGCCCGCCGACCGGCTCCACGCCGTCCTCGGCCGCGCCGACCAGGCCCGCCGTCGCCCCGCACTCCTCCAGCAGCTCCAGCCACCAGCCGTCCAGACTCTCCGGCTGCGGCAGCAGGCCGAGCAGCAGCCCGCGCACGGCCGCCGACCGCGCACACACCCGGACCAGCATCGGGCGCCACGCCGTCCACATGGCCGCCGCCGACTCCTGCAACGCCGGACCCGCATCGGTCACCTGCTCCAGCAACCCCTGGTGCACCTCGAGCTCATCGCGCCCGGCGGCCTTGGCGAACGCCGAGAGCTGCTTCGGCAGCTGCGGCCAGGGCGCCTGCCCGGCCAGCGTACGCAGCACGGCGACCCGCACCAGCGTGTCCAGGGCGACATCGGGCTTGGCTCGCGTCTTCAGGCCCTTGACGAAGTCGGCGGTGGCCTTGGTGTTCAGCGCGCCGAACGCGGCGAACTCGCGGTGCACGGCCAGCCAGGCGGCATCGTCGACGGCCAGCCCCTCGGCCGCCTCGACCTCCCGCGCCTGCGCGAACAGCGTCCCGGCCCGCGTGCGATCCCCCCGCCGGACCAGCACCCGCGCCGCCTGCTCCAGAAACAGCGGCTGGTGCGCGACCGGCAGCCGCCGGGCGAGGAACTCGGCCTCCCCCGCCACATCATGATCCTTCATCCCCCGCGCCGCCGCGAGCTTCACCGCGGCGGCCACCGCGACCTCAGCCTCCTGCGGGTGGTTGACCAGCACCCACGCCGGATAGCGCCGTGTAGCCGCCACCTGCGCCGGAACCGCCGCGAGCGGCTGCCCGCCCTCCTGCCGGCACAGCAGCTCGGCACCGTCCCGCGATATCTCGAAACCGGCCTCGACCGGCCACCACGTCAGCTCGGAGTTCCCCATCGGGGCATCATCTCAGGTGGTTGTGACGGTGGGTGCGGATCCCCCGGGGGCGGCGCATCAGCCCCCGGATCAGTCCACGCGCGACTCCCCACGCCGCACACCGCTGTCCAGCCCCGCGGCCAACGCCGCCGCCACCGCCACCTCCTCGATCGTCCACGCCAGCCGCTCGATCCGGTCCGGCGCGAGTGCGCGGGTGTCGGCCTCGATCGAGAGCCGCACGGCGCCGGGGACGTCGTCGATGTGGAGGAACATCCGCTCCACCGGGTCGTTGCGTTCGCCAGCCCACCGGAAGACCGAGGCGGCGCGGGCCGCGGCGAACTCCTCCGCGGTCCTGGCCGAGATCGTTTCCGGCGTGGCCGGTGCCACGCGGCGGTCGTTGATGAAGGAGGCGATGTCCAGGTCGGCGCCGCGTTCCCGGCTGATCCGGCGGACCAGATCGTCCAGCTGCTCGGGGTTGTAGTAGCTGTGCTTGATGGCGTTCATCGCGGCCGGGCCGGCGCGGCTGATCACGTCCTCGACCGTGCCGTCGGAGGTGTCGAGCAGGACCAGGCCGGCCTGGGAGGCGTGGCAGACGATGTCGGCGAGGTGGCGGCGGAAGCGGTTGCCGATCACCGGGCGCAGCAGCACCGGGTTCACGCCGGTGACCCGCGCCAGGGCGATCGCGTAGACCGCCATCAGCACGCGTGCCTGGTCGGCGCCGGTGCGTTCGGCGAGCAGCGCCGAGGCCGAGCGCAGCGCCGGGGACTCGAACTCGGCGCTCCACCACGGCGGGCGCCGGGGGTCGGCCGACGGCGGGAACGTCGGCACCGGCATCGCCCGCAGCAGGTCGCCGAAGTGGCGCATGGCCCGGTCGTTGTGCCGCCTGCCGGCTTCGGAGTACTGCCATTCGGCCAGCTCCAGCTGTTGCAGCCCGGCCGGCGGCTCGGTGGCGCGCGCGGCGACGTCGCGGATCATGGTCTCCGCTCCCCCGCCGTCGAGCGCCAGGTGGTGCATGATGACGACCATCCGCGTGGCCGCCCCGTCCTGCCGCACCACCGCCATCCGCACCGGCCACTCGAACCGCATGTCGTAGGGCGCGCGCGAGTAGTGCGCCTCGATCGCGGCGGCCAGGCGGTCGGCGGCCTCCGGCCCGGCCTCGGCGTCGAAGACCTCCAGGTCGGTCCAGCCCTCGGAGACCAGCACCTGGTGCGGCCGCGCCTGCTCGTCGAAACGCAGCCGGGTCCGCATCGAGGGGAACCGGCTGTGCAGGTAGCCCAGCTCGTCGGCGATGTCCGCCACCGTGGTCCCGGGGTCCAGCGGCTTGGATCCGCCCAGCGGCAGCCAGTTGCCTTGCCGCGTCATCGCCTGCCAGATCTCCCGCTGTCCCCAGCTGAGCTCGGCGACGCCCGACCCCTCGCCCGCGAAGGCGACCCGCACCCGCTCGGCCGCGACCGGCACCTGCTCGGCGCCCGGCCCCAACCCGGGCAGCCGCGCCCCCAGCAGTTCGGCGAAATGCCACCGCGCCAGCGCCTCCCGGTCCCCCGGCGACCCTTCAGGGAAATCCCTGTCCACGCCGACCACGAAAACCCGCCGCAGACTTTGCGCCTCGTCGCCTTCCAGCGCGGCACGCACGGCCGGTTCGTAGTCCGCGGCCGGGTCCGCGCCGGCCCGGAGCATCAGCAGCACGTCCGTCCGCAGCCGCCCCTCGAGTCGCGCCGCGACGACGACACAGTCGCTGACCTGCTCCAACGCCTCGACGATGCGCTTCTCAGCATCCGCCGACGGCAGCCGATGGCGCTCATCGCGTCCGGCCACGCCGTCCCGCTCGATGACGGGCTCTGATTCGGTGACTCCAACCACAGGCCGATCCTTCGGCGCGGGCTCCCCGCCGTCAAGGGCCGTCTCGCGGGCTGTGCCGGGCGGCGCCGCTCTACCATTGGCGCATGGCGCTCCACCGCAAGCACCGCCTGCTCGTCGCCGCCGACCAGAGCTATCTGTGGCGGGTGCGGCACCAGCACAACGAAGGCTGCGAGGAAGTACTGACGCTGCGCCGGATCGGATCGCCCAGCGCCAGGATCCTGAGATTCCGGTCCCGCCCGGGGTTCTCCGTGCCGGACGGCGGGGTGTCGGCGGCCGGCGTGGTGGGCGACGACCGGGACCGCTGGCTGAACCTCAACGAACCCGGAGTGGTCCGCGCCTTCGTCGACGCCCTCAGCGCCGCGGACTGGCCGGCCGGGGACCGCCTGACCCGCGACCTCGACGGGTGGGCCTGGTTCGCCGAGGCCCACGACCGCCACGCCCGGCGAGGCGAACACGCTCAGTCGCCCGCCAGCAGCCCCGATCCCAAATAGTCGTCCCCGTCCCGCACTCCCGGCAGCGCGAAGAAGTAGCCGCCGCCGGTCGGCTGGACGTAGTCGGCCAGCGGCTCGCCGGCCAGGCGTTCCCGCACCGCCTGGAACTGACGGGCGACGTCCTGCTGGTAGCAGCAGAAGATCAGGCCGACGTCGAGGTCGCCGTCGAGGTCCAGGCCGCGTCTTCGGCCGCAGCTCCGCGGCCGCGGTGCCGTGCCGTCCGACAACACGCAGCGGACCGCGTACCGCCCGGCGCCGAGCGTCGTGGGCAGCGGCTCGGTGTGCCCGGGCGTCAGCCACGGGATCTCGGCGAAGACCAGCCGATCGGCGGCGTCGACCAGGTAGACCGTCGCGTAGACCCCGGTGTCGTCGGTGACCGCGAACGCCACCGGACCGGCGTCCGCGCCGCGGACCGGAACGTCGCACCCCGCCTTGCGCACACTGATCGGACCGCCCGGCGCCGCGGAGGGGGACTCTGCGGCGCAGGCAAGGGCGGCGAGCGCCGCGAGCGGCACCGCCGCCAACCGTAGCCGCCAACCCAGCGAACTCAGCTCCAGATGTCCGTGATCACCGCGGCGCCCGCGCTGTTCCCGACCGGGGTCAGGCCGTACATCTTCTCCAGCGTGGCCAGCACGTTGTAGTGGTTGACGGTCTCGCTGTAGTGCCCGGTCTTCACCCCGGCGCCCACGATGATCGTCGGGATCTGGTTGCTCTCGGAGTAGTCGTCCTCGTCCCAGGTGACGACCAGCACGCTGTTGTTCGCCTTGGCCCACTGCGCGTACGCGTCCAGGTGGCTCTTCAGCCAGGTGTCGCCGGTGGCGACCGAGCCGTCGTGCATGTCGTCGTTCAGGTTCGGGATCACGAACGACAGCGTCGGCAGCGAGGCGTAGTTCGAGCTCGACGGGAACTGTGAGAACGGCACCGAGTCGGCGCCCGGCACGTTGCTGAAGTTCACCCACGGCGCGTGCTTGCGCGCGTAGGCGCCGGAGGAGCAGGTCGTCGAGCCGGCGCTCGGCAGGCCCTCGGAGTAGCCCTTGAAGGTCTTGCCGGCCGCCAGCAGCTCCGACCCCAGGTTGGCGGTGGTGCCCTCGCTGACCGGGCACTTGTCGGAGGTCAGCCCGAAGGTGCTGCCGGCGAACAGCGCCATGTAGTTCGGCTCGCTGGGGTGCGTGACCGCGAACGAGCTGGTCATCAGGGCGCCCTGGGAGGCCAGGGAATTGATGTACGGCGCGCTGGAGCTGCCGATGATGTCGTTGTCCGAGTGGTTCTCCTCGACCACCACGACGACGTGCGCCGGGGTCGGGACGACACCGGCGGTGGCCGGGGCGGCCGACGAGGCCCCGGCCGCGGCGATCGGGACCGCAACGGCGGTCGCGGCGGCCGCGACCGCGGCGGCCGACAACGACAGGGCTTTGCGGGACATACGCATGGAATCTCTCCTGACACGGGAGGGAGCGGACATGCGGGAAGCAGCAACGGTGATGCTAGGCACGGCGTGATCGAAGGACAATGATGGCCATGGCAAAGCCTTTGTGAACATCAGGGAGTTGCAGGCGCACGCGTCGTCCACAGCTGGAGAAGTCTCAACCCCGGCGCAACTGCCGCAGAGTCCAGCCCCGGCCCGCCGGATCCAGGTCCCGGGTGGCCGCGGTGAAGACCTCCGCCGCGCGCCGGTACGACAGCCGTCCGCGTCCGGTCACCGGGCACCGGTCGCGCGCGGGCGTGGCGGCGGGCGCGCGCCGGTCGGTC
>JABFXP010000057.1 GCA_013361685.1 Catenulispora sp. | reverse complement strand
GAAGCTGATGAAGCTGGCGAGTCCGGCGACACCGCCTCTGAGATGTCCCCCGAATCCCTCGCCGACCTCGACGACGGATGGTCGGCGCGCATGCATTCGGCGGTGATCCGCGAGCAGGAGGAAGCCGGCTCCCCGGAGCCGGAAGCAGAACAGGAGCACGACGACACAGCGGAGCCGCCGAGGCTCTTTCTCCGCCTCCGTGACATCTCCCGTGGCGCCGCCGCGTCCACCGGCGCCGACCCGGGTTGGTTCTCGCGGGGCGCCGTGGCCGAGTCGGTCCAACGGCCTGATGATGCGGGCGACCTGCGCGGTTCCCATGATCCGGTGGAACACGACGATCTCGGCGAGCCCCTGGAGTCGCGGAAGGCTTCCGGCGACTCTGACGAAGCCGACGATTCCGAAGACTCTCAAGACTCCGCATCCGACACCCCCCGCGGCTCCGAGGGGTCCGCGGCATGACCCACGCCAAACCCTCGGGGCACCGCGCCTTCGACCCCGACGCCGACACGCCGACCGCGTGGGCGCAGAGCAACCCGGTGCTGCTCGTGCTGGCCTGCTTCCTGGCCTTCGCCGCGGTGGCCGGCGGGGCGGCGCACGGGTTCGTGCAGCCCGGCTACGCGCTGACCTTCGCCGCCATCATCGCGGCCGGGGAGGCGTTCCGGGTGCGGCTGCCCGGGGGGCGGGAGGCGGCGCCGCTGGGTTCGGCGACGGCGCTGGCGTACGCGGTGGTCACCGAGATCGGGCGGGATCCGGCCAAGCACACGGCCGCGCAGGCGATCACTGTCGCCGCCTTCGGGTTCCTGGTCGGGTCGGTGCCGCACATGGCGATCCGCCGGCCCACCACGCTGGACTACACCGCGCGGCGCTTCATCATGGTGGCGCTGACCGCCGAGCTGTTCCGCATGTTCTATTTGCGGTGGGAGCTCGGGATGGCGCCTGACGACCCGGGCTTGGCCGCGGCTGCCGCCAAGGATCCGAAGTTCCTCACCGAGCACCTGCACAGTGTGCCGGTGGGCCTGGTCACGGCGGCGCTGCTGACGCTGGCGGTGGTGTCCGACGCCTTCGTGGGCGCAATGCTGCAGGCCGGGCAGCACCGTCGGCCGGTGCTGGCAGCCCTGCGGGACGAGCTGCGCTTCACCACCCGGATCGGCATGGCGGTGGTGGCCACGGCGCTGCTCGTGGGTCTGGCGGCGCGCACCATGAGCATCTGGGTCCTGCCGATCCTGTGCCTGCCGTTGACCTTCACCCAGCTGTCGCTGCGTCGCTTCGCCCGGATCAAGGAAGTCCACCTGGAGACCATCCGTGCTCTGTCCCGCATCACCGAGGTCGCCGGTCTGACCCAGCCCGGGCATGCCCGCCGGGTGGCCCGCACCAGTTTGCGCATCGGACGTGAGCTGGGGCTCAGTGAGGCGCAGCTGCTGGACCTGGAGTACGCCAGCCTGATGCACGACATCGGCCAGCTCTCGGTCGCCGAGCCGGTGCACGGCGGGCGTACCGCGCCGTTGCCGCCGCAGCGGCAGCGCGAGCTGGCCCGGGCCGGTGCCGAGGTGATCCGGCGGGCCGGTGCGCTGGGGAACGCCGCCGACATCGTCGAGCACCATCCCGACCCGTTCGGGGCCGCCGGGCCGCTGCCGAGCCGGATACTGCGGGTCGCCAACGACTACGACGACCTGACCGGCGCCACTCCGGAGGACGCCGAGCGCATCGAGGCGTTGCGGCACATCCGGTTGGGGCTGGCCGTGCACTACGACCCGGAGGTGGTGGAGTCGCTGAGCCGCATGGTGGGGGAGTGAGGGTGGGCTGATGCCCGGGTGGGTGGCCGCGGCGTGATTGGATGCGCTCGTACACCTTTACCCGTACACCTTTACCCCTGACTGCGAGGGAGCGTCGAACGTGGCCGAGGAAGTCCGCGCCGAGATGGTGGCCAACGTGTGGAAGGTCGTGGTGGCCGAGGGCGCCGAGGTCGAGGACGGCGACACCATCGTGATCCTGGAGTCGATGAAGATGGAGATCCCGGTGCTGGCCGAGGTCTCGGGCACGGTGACGCGCCTGGCGGTCGCCGAGGGCGACGTCGTCCAGGAGGGGGACCTCATCGCCGAGATCGGCTGAGGCTCCGCCACGAACTCCTCGCGCGCCGTCCGGATCATCCGGGCGGCGCGCTTTTGCGTCCTCGGGCTCAGCCGCTGGTGGTGGTGCCGTGTTCGACGCAGCGCGCGGTCCATCCGGTGGGGACGACCTGCACCACCATCCGGCGGCGGCAGTGGCCGCAGTAGCGCGGCGGCTCCAGGTCGGCCCGGGCCGCGCACCGCTCGTGTCCCGCGGCCGCCTCCGGTTCGCCGCACTGCCCGCAGAATTCCATGCAGGCAAGGTAACACCCGTACCGGGCCGGTCCCGCCGAGCACCCATGCCACCGAACAGGTGACATGGCTTTGACATCACAGAACGGGTCTCCACTACTCTGCGTGATCAAGTGACCACGTTCCTGGAGGCCCGCGCCGTGCATCCGACGATGACGACCCTCGCCATGGATCCGGTGACGGTGGCGCGGTGGCAGTTCGGCATCACCACCGTCTACCACTTCCTGTTCGTGCCGCTGACCATCGGGACGTCGTTCCTGGTCGCCGGCTTCCAGACGGCCTGGTACCGGACCGGCCAGGAGCGGTACTTCAAAGCCACCAAGTTCTGGGGCCGGCTGTTCCTCATCAACTTCGCGCTCGGGCTGGTCACCGGGATCGTGCAGGAGTTCCAGTTCGGCATGAACTGGTCGGAGTACTCCCGCTTCGTGGGCGACATCTTCGGGTCGCCGCTGGCCATCGAGGCGCTGTTGGCGTTCTTCCTGGAGTCGACGTTCCTGGGCCTGTGGATCTTCGGCTGGGAGAAGCTGCCCCGGGGCCTGCACCTGGCCTGCATCTGGATCACCGCGTTCGGCACCGCCGCCAGCGCCTACTTCATCCTCGCGGCCAACTCCTTCATGCAGCATCCGGTCGGCTATGAGATCAACGCTCTGCGGGGCCGCGCCGAGCTGACCGACTTCTGGGCCGTCATCACCCAGCGGACCACCGTCATCACGTTCTTCCACGTGCTGACCGCGTGCTTCCTGTGCGCGGGCGCGGCGCTGGTCGGGATCGCCTGCTACCACCTGCGCAAGAAGCGGCAGCCGGAGGTGTTCCGGCCGTCGCTGAAGGTCGGGCTGTGGGCGCTGCTGATCGCCGGGGCGGGCGTGGCGCTGTCCGGGGACTTCCAGGGCAAGGTGATGTTCGAGCAGCAGCCGATGAAGATGGCCTCGGCCGAGGCGCTGTGGGAGACCCAGGGGCCGGCGCCGTTCTCCCTGTTCGCGATCGGCGACGTGGAGAAGGGCCGGAACTCGGTGGAGATCGAGATCCCGCGGCTGCTGTCGTTCCTGGCCCACGGCAACTTCCACGACCCGGTGCCCGGCATCAACGAGACGAACGCCGCCCAGCAGGCGAAGTACGGGCCCGGCGACTACCGGCCGTGGATCCCGATGGCCTACTGGTCCTTCCGCTGGATGATCGGCTTCGGCATGTTCTCGGTGCTGGTGGCGCTGTTCGGGCTCTGGGTCACCCGCCGCGGGCGTACTCCCGAGGGTGCCTGGGGCCGGTGGTTCTGGCGCTTCGGCCTGTGGACCCTGCTGTTCCCGGTCATCGGTTCGGCCTGGGGATGGATCTTCACCGAGACCGGCCGCCAGCCCTGGATCGTCTACAGCCTGATGCGCACCCGGACCGGGGTCTCCGCGGCGGTTCCGGCCGGCCGGGTGCTGACCTCGCTGATCCTGTTCACCGCGCTGTACGCGGTGCTGGCCGTGGTCGAGGTGGCGTTGTCGGTCAAGTACGTCAAGGCCGGGGCCTACGACACCGCGCCGAGCGCCGCCCCGGAGTCCGGGGACGGCGACGACCGGCCGCTCGCGTTCGCGTACTGAGCCGCGCGGTTCCGCTCGGCCCAGCGCTGATCCGCATTGTTCCGCACGACGAGGAAGGGACGGCCGTGAGCCTTCAGAACTTCTGGTACCTGCTGATCGCGGTGCTGTGGATCGGCTACTTCTTCCTGGAGGGCTTCGACTTCGGGGTCGGCATGCTCACCAAGTTCCTGGCCCGGGACGAGGTGAACCGCCGGGTGCTGATCAACACCATCGGACCGGTGTGGGACGGCAACGAGGTGTGGGTGATCACCGCGATCGGCGCCACGTTCGCGGCCTTCCCGAACTGGTACGCCACCATGCTGTCCGGCTTCTACGTGCCGATGCTGCTGATCGTGCTGCTGTTGATCGTGCGCAACGTGTCCTTCGAATACCGGGGCAAGGACGACCCGCGCCGCAAGCCGGTCTGGGACTGGTGCCTGTTCCTCGGGTCGCTTCTGCCGCCGGTCCTGTGGGGCCTGGTGTTCGGCTGCATGTTCTCCGGCACCAAGATCCGCGACGACATGAACTTCCACGGCCGCATGACGGACTTCCTCACCACCTTCGACGGCCTGGTGGCGGCGGTCGCCTTCGTCGTGCTGTTCCTGGCGCACGGCGCCGTCTACGCCGCGCTGAAGACGACCGGCCCGATCCGGGACGGCGCCCGCCGGATCGCGGTGCCGGCCATGGTGGTCAGCGTGGTGCCGGTGGGCGTGCTGCTGATCCGGGTGAATGACGGCGGGGTGCTCTCCTTGGTAGTGGCGTACTTGGCGATCCTGTTGCTGCTGGCGAGCGCGGCGTTGGTCTGGGGTGACCGCGACGGGTGGGCGTTCGTGCTGTCCGGCGCGGGGGTGGTGGCGATGTTCTCGTCGATGTTCATCGCCGTGTTCCCGGTCGTGATGCCGTCGTCGCTCAACCCGGACTGGTCGCTGACGGTGCAGTCGGCGTCGTCCTCGCACTACACGCTGACCGTGATGACCGTCGTGGCGTGCGTGTTCACGCCGGTCGTGCTGCTGTATCAGGGCTGGACCTACTGGGTGTTCCGCAAGCGCATCGGGGTGCGCAACATCCCGACGGCGCACTGATGCTCGATCGACGCCTGGCGCGGCAGCACGCCGAGGCCGTGCGCCCGTGGGTGGCGGCGTGCGCGGCGCTTGGCACGCTGTCCGCGGCGGCGGTGATCGGCCAGGCGTGGGCGCTTGCGACGGTGATCGCCGCCGGGTTCCAGCACGGCGCGGGGCCGGCGGCGCTGCGGGGGCCGCTGGCCTAGATCGGAAGAGCACA
>JABFXP010000035.1 GCA_013361685.1 Catenulispora sp. | reverse complement strand
GCGGCCCGGCCCGGGCTCAGGCGTCCGGCACGGAGCTGCCCGCGGCCACCGCCACGGTCACCCGCACGGATCTGGTGGCGACGGTGCAGGCCGACGGGACTGTGGGGTACGGCGCGCCGCGGACTGTGGTCGGCCGGCCGACCGCGGCGGCGCCCGGCACCGGAACCGCGGCAGGCACGGGGACCACCACCGGCACCGTGACGGCGCTGCCCTCACCCGGCCAGACCGTCGCCCGGGGCCAGACGCTCTACGGGATCGACGGCGCACCGATCCCGCTGTTCTACGGCGCGGTCCCGTTCTGGCGGCCGATGCACGTCGGCGTCACCGACGGCGACGACATCCTGGAACTCCAGCAGAACCTGGCCGCCCTGGGATATCAGGGCTTCACCGTCGACCGGCACTTCGGCTGGAGCACCGAGCACGCCGTCGAACAGTGGCAGCACGACATCGGCGTGCCGCAGACCGGCTCGGTGGACCCCGCGGCGGTCGCGGTGCAGCCGGACGCCGTGCGCATCGCGACCGTGCCCGCCGCGCTCGGCGGCGCGGCGACCGGGCCGCTGATGACGGTCACCGGCACGACGAAGCAGGTCACCGTGCCGGTGCCGGTCCAGCGGGCCTCCACGGTCGCGGCCCAGGGGGCCGCGGTCGGGCTCGAACCGCCCGGCGGCGGCCACTCCACCGGGCACATCATCCAGGTGGGCTCGGTCGCCACCGCCCCCGCCGGCACGGGCACCGGCACCGCCGCCACCGGCCCGGCGACCACGACCCAGGACGCGGCGATCACCGTCACCGTCGGCCTGGACCACCCGGCCGACGTCGCAGGCCTCGACGGCTCCCCGATCACGGTGGACTTCACCGGTCAGGCGCACCGAGGCGTGCTCGCCGTACCGGTCTCGGCGCTCCTGGCCACCCCCGACGGCGGCTTCGGCGTCGAAGCGGTCGCCGCGGACGGAAGCCGCCACACGGTGCCGGTGCGGGCCGGGATGTTCGCCGACGGCCTGGTCGAGATCAGCGGCGACGGCGTGACCGCAGGCCTGACGGTGACGGTGGCCGGGGAATGAGCCGCGCGGACCAAACCAGACCCGGAACCCAGACCGGCCCCGTGATCGAGCTCGACCACGTCGCCAAGACCTACTCCGGCGGCGTCCGAGCCCTGAAGGACGTCTCGCTCAGGATCGAACCCGGCGAACTGCTGGCGATCGTCGGCCCGTCCGGCTCCGGAAAATCCACGCTGCTGCACCTCATGGGCACGCTCGACCGGCCCACCAGCGGCACCGTCCGCGTCCGGGGCCACGAGGTCGCGGCCCTGCCCGACCGCGCCTTGAGCGCCGTCCGGGCCCGCTGGATCGGCTTCGTCTTCCAGCAGTTCCACCTCTCGGCGCACCTGTCAGCCCTCGACAACGTCGCGACCGGTCTGCTGTACTCCGGCTCCGGCCGCCGCGAACGCCGCCGCCGCGCCGCCGAAGCCCTGGACCGCGTCGGCCTCGCCCACCGCCTGCACCACCGCCCGCCGGCCCTGTCCGGCGGCGAACGCCAGCGCACCGCCATCGCCCGCGCGCTGATCGGCCGTCCGGCGATCGTGCTGGCCGACGAGCCGACCGGCAACCTCGACTCCGCCGCCGGAGCGGCCGTCCTGGACCTCCTCCACGAACTCAACGCCGACGGGACCACCATCGCCGTGATCACCCACGACCCCGCAGTCGCCGCCGCCCTCCCGCGCCGGATCCACATCCGCGACGGCGAGGTGGGCGCGCCGTGAGAACCGATCCGACCGGCCTGGCCGAACCCACACCGGCCGGCGCCGGGGCCCCCACACCGACCACGACGACCCGCCTGCCGTCCCCATCCCGGCTCAGCCCCGCAGACCTGCTGTCCGTCGGCCTGTCGGGCCTGCGCGGCCGCCGCATGCGCGCCGTACTGTCCGCCCTCGGCATCGCCCTGGGCGTCGCCGCGATGGTCGCGGTCCTCGGCATCAGCCAGGCCGGCAAATCCGAACTCCTGAACCGGATCGGCAGCCTCGGCACCAACCTGCTCACCGCGCAGGCCGGCCACACGCTGTTCGGCGCCCAGGCGGAGCTGCCGCCCGAAGCCGCCGCCATGGTCCGCCGCATCGACGGCGTCACCGACGCCACGCCGACCGCCGTCCTCCAGGGCGCCACCGCCCGCCGCACCCCCCAGATCCCCGCCGCCGAGAACGGCGGCATCGCGGTCGTCGCCGCCCACCCGGACCTGCCCCGGACCCTGAGCACCGGCGTTGCCGCCGGCCGCTTCCTCGACGCCGCCACCAGCGCCTTCCCCACGGTCGTGCTCGGCGCCCAGGCGGCACAGCGGCTCGGCGTGCGGCCGGGCGACCGGCTCTGGATCGGCGAGCAGTACTTCACCGTGGTCGGCGTCCTGCAACCGGCCACACTCGCTCCCGACATCGACTGGTCCGCTGTGGTCGGCTGGGAGGCAGCACAGGACTACCTGGCCTTCGACGGCCACCCCACCACCGTCTACGAGCGCTCCACCGACGCCGCCGTCCCCGCCGTGGCCGCCGCGCTCGCCCGCACCGTCGACCCCGAACATCCCGACCAGGTCAAAGTCTCCCGCCCCTCGGACGCGCTCACCGCCCGGCTCGCCGCCAAGGACGCCTTCGTCGGCCTCCTGCTCGGCCTCGGCGCGGTCGCCCTGCTGGTCGGCGGCGTCGGCATCGCCAACACCATGGTCATCTCAGTGCTCGAACGCCGCGGCGAGATCGGCATGCGCCGCGCCCTGGGCGCCTCCCGGGGCCAGATCCGGACCCAGTTCCTCACCGAGTCGGCCGTCCTGTCCGGGGCCGGCGGCCTGTGCGGAGTCCTGCTCGGCCTCGCCGCGGCCGCCGGCTACGCCGCTCAACGCGGCTGGACCGTGGCGCTGCCGCTCCCCGGCCTGGCCGCGGGGGTCGGTGTCGCCCTGGCGGTCGGGACGCTCGCGGGGCTGTATCCGGCGGCGCGCGCCGCGCGGATGCCGCCTACTGAGGCGCTGCGGTAGGGGAGGCGGCCGATCGCCCGTCGTCGCCCCCGCCGTGACCGATCGTCGCCCCCGCCGCGAACTCGACGATCCGGTCCAGCGGCGGATCCCAGCCCCGCGTGGTGTCCACCGTCAGGCAGGGGACGTCCAGCGCGATCGGAACCCACGACTCGATCGGCCGCTCCCCGCCGGCGATGCGCCGCAGGAACTCGGCGTCGCCGTGGACGGCGCGCGCCGGTTCGGCCGCGCGGCGGGCGATGCGCTCGCGGGCGAGGCCGGGGTCGGTGACACAGCGGACGACGCGGATGCGGGCCCGGTCGGTGAGCGGTTCCAGCCCCGGACGCCACAGCCGGTCCTGGAAGGCCGCCTCCGCCACCAGGCTCGTCCCGGATTCCAGGAGGTCTGCGAGGGTCTGGAAGAACACCCCCAGGGTCTTCACGTTCATGTCAGCGGCGGGATCGGTGGGATCGGTGGGAGCCGTCTCGGTGACCAGGCGTTCCTTGATCTCGTCCCGGCAGACCGCGGGCCAGCCGAGCGCGTCGGCCAGGGCGTGTGCGAGTGTGGTCTTGCCCACGCCGGGCGGGCCGCTGACCGCGAGCAGGGTCGGGCGCGGCCTCATTGCGCCGCCGCACGCCGGGGGAGGAGGCCGCGCGGGGGAGTCCGGGTGGACTCAATGAGCTTGAATGTCATTGTCCTCAGCCGTGGAATCATTCGCGGTGACCAACCGTGGCGGAGCGGGTTCGCAGCGGGTCTGGCTGGTCCTTCAATTTCTCCAAGACGGAAGAAGACTATGGCTCTGTGGCGGATTCGCGCGGCACTCGAAGACGAGCCGGGCCGGCTGGCCGCGATCACCGCGGCGATCGCCGCCTGCGGCGGCAACGTGTTCGGCTTCAGCGTCCAGGCGCATGAGGGCCGTCCGGTCGACGAGTTCTTCGTCAACACCTCCGAGGAGGTCGGCCGGTTCCGGCTGATCGAGGCGGTCACCGCGGCCGGCGGGGCGCAGGTCACCGCGGTCCCGGCCGACCCCCACGCGCTCGTGGACGTCCCGACCAAGGCGCTGCAGCTGGCCGCCGCGCTGGTGGCGGCCCCGGACACGCTGCCGGAGATACTCACCGACCTGCTCGACGCCGACGACGCGTGGTGGGACCAGGGCACCGAGGGCGTCGCGGACGCGACGGTGCTCATCGTCCCGGTCGCCGACGGCCGCCGGGTCGCGGTGGTGCGGGAGGGTCTGCCGTTCACGATGACCGAGGCCGCGCGGGCGGGCGCGCTGGCCGCACTCGCCTGCTGATCGCGATGCGCGGCTGACCGACGCCGTCTCGAGGCTGGCTGTGCTGACGGCGGCTGTGCCGAAAGCGGCCCCGCCGCACCAGCGCTGCCGAAAATCGCCGGGCACTGCGGCCCGGACCAGGGGGGCCGAAGGACCCTAACGCGCTCCACCCCGCTATCGGGACGGTAGTGCCATGCTGACTATCGAGATCCCCGTTAGCGTCGACCTCCGCGATCTGTCGAACCTGCCGGGCCGCGTCCAATCCGTCTACTTCCGCCGTCCGCTGGGCGACGAGAGCACCGCCGCGCGGCGGCATGCCGTGGTCACGCGGCTGGCCGAGCAGGGCGTGGGCGCCTCCGGACTGCGGGCCGTCGACGACGCGCTGTGCGACGTCCGGCCCGGCCGCGGCGCCGTCGCCTTGTTCCTCGGCGACGACGGAGAGCACCGGCTGCTGTCCATGCCGGGGGCGCAGACGGCGGATTCGGCGGACTGGTCGGCCCTGCCGAACCTGTTGCCGTTGCTGGCCTGGCGGCAGGCGAGCCCGGCCTATGTGCTGGCGGTGCTGGATCGCGAGGGCGCGGAGCTGACGGTGCAGCCGGCGTTCGGCGGCCGGCCCGACACCGTGCGGGTGTCCGGTCCCGACGACGAGGTCTGCGGCAACGCGCCGAGCGGCCGGCCGCAGGACCGGTTCCAACGCCGCATCGAGGACTCCCGGCAGCACAACGCCGACCGCGGCGCGGCGGCGGCCGCCGAGGCGCTGAAGACCAGCGGTGCCCGGCTCCTGCTGGTCGCCGGCGACGCCCACACGGTCGGGCTGTTCACCGACCGCCTCCCGGCGTGGGTCGCGCAGGAGGCGGACGTGCGCCGGGTCGGCGGCGGCCGGAGCCACGACGGGGCCCCGGGGTCGCGCACCGACCGCGACAAGGCCGCGGTCAGA
>JABFXP010000263.1 GCA_013361685.1 Catenulispora sp. | reverse complement strand
CGCTTTCCAAGCCGTAGCAACCCCCACCGCGCCGCCTCGAGCAGCGCCGGCGACAGCAGCAGTACGGCGGCGACCTCGACCGCGACGCTCAGGGCCGACTGCGGGGAGGGGTCCCAGCCGTGCTCGGTGAAGCCGAAGACGCCGACGGTGCGGGAGGCGGCGAAGCCGCCCAGGGCGCCGGCGGCTGCTCCGAGTGCGGCCAGGCGGAACAGCAGCGGCGGGCCGAGCGGCAGCAGGGCGGCCAGGGCGAAGGAGGCGCTGGCCTGGATGAGGAACAGGACGCCGACGACGTGGATGTAGCGGTAGTCGGCGACGTAGAGCTGGGCGTGGATGTAGCCGCTGACGGCCAGGGCCGCGGTGGAGGCGACGCGCAGGGCCGCCTCGGTCAGGGTTCTGGGATTCATGCCAGCCTCTGGTCGGTGATGGCCAAAGCCGTCGAGGTCGTCTTGTAGGTCACGGTGCGGATGCCCAGGGCGCCTTTGAGGTGGCCGGCAGGCAGGACCTGCGGGGTGGGCGCCGGGGCCTGGCCGGGGGCCGGGAGCGGGTAGGCGGTGGTGGTCGCGGAGTGGAAGGTCACGTTGCCCTCGGTCTTGCTGAACAGCTGGTGCACGTGGCCGTTGAGGCAGGTGACGGAGCCGAAGCGCTTGAGCAGGTTCAGGACCTGCAGGGCGTCGTCGGTGCTCCAGCCCCACTGCGGATACATGGCGAACAGCGGGATGTGGCTGAACACCACGATCGGGGTGTCCGGGCTCAGGCCGGCGACGTCGCGGCGGACGAAGTCGATCTGGTCGTTGCCGAGGTGGCCCAGCTTCTCCAGACTCAGGGTGTTGACCAGCGCGATGAAGTGGACGCCGTGGGTGTCGAAGGAGTACCAGCCGTCGCCGGAGGTGCCGGCGCCGAAGGCCTGGCGGTAGGCGCGGCCGGAGTCGCCGACCGAGTCGTGCTCGCCGGGGACGGTGAACACCCGGTCGGTGCGCAGGCCGCCGAGCATCTGCCGTACCTGGTCGAACTGCGCCGGGGTGGACAGGTGCGTCAGGTCGCCGGTGTGCATGACGAACTGCGGGCGGAACCCCAGGGCGTTGACCTGGTCGATGGCCTCGTCGAAGGAGGCGGTGACGTCGGTGTTGGCCGGGCCGGTGAAGCCGATGTGGCTGTCGGAGACCTGGACGAACCGCAAGGCGTTGGCGTCGGCGGCGGCTGCCGCGGCGGCGCTGCTGTCCTTGTCGTGCGCGACGTGGCTGATCACCTCGCCACCGGCGACGGTGAGGACCACCGCCGAGCCGAACCAGCCCGCGTGCCGCAGCAGTTGGCGGCGGCTCATCCCGTTCGGATCGGCGGGTCCGGCCGGGTCGGCGGAGGCGGCAGAGCCGGCCGGGCCGGAAGGGCCGGAAGGGTCAGAAGGGCCGCCCGGCAAAGCGGTCGCGTCGTCGGTCATGGCGTCACCGTCACGGTCGCGGTCATGAACGGGTGGATCGTGCACAGGTAGGCGTAGGTGCCCGGTGCAGTGAACGTGTAGGAATAGCTCTCCCCGGTCGCCAGCGCCTTGGACTGCAACGGTCCACCCGACCCCTGGCTGGTCACGGTGTGCGCGTCGGAGTCCTTGTTGGTCCAGGTCACCGTGGTCCCGACCTTCACGGTCAAAGCGGCCGGCCCGAAGGCGAAGCCGGAGATCGCCACCGCGTTCCCGGCCACCGGCGCGGCGTCCGCACCGGACGCCCCCGACGCCCCGCCCGTCGGCGACATCGTCATGCCCGACATCGACGACGACGCGCTCATCGGCCCGCTCCCGGTGGCCCCGGGCGCGCCGGCCAGCGACTGCCCGGACCCGGCCTGGATCCCGGTCGAGGCGGCGGCGGGCTTGGACGACGAACTCCCGCACGCCCCGGCCAACAACACAGTGGCGGCGGCCACCGCGGCCGGCCCGGTCCATCGCAGCCGCCCGGTGGCACCGGGGACCCGGCTGACTCTCGCGTTCATAAGATTCGACTCCTGATTTCCCTGTCGCCCGCTCACGAGCGTGACGGGCCAGGACCGCCGGCCGGCGCGGGATGCGCGCGCCGGCCGACGCCCGATGAGGAATAGCCGCCCGGGTTACAGCCGGTCCCGGCGTAACCCCTGTGCCTATCTGTCATTGAGGCCGGACCGTCCGGCACCGACGGACGCCCTGCGAGGTCGATCACAGATGGCCCTCTACGATGAGGTGTGAGCAGCGGGCGCCTGGGACGGGTTGTCAGAGCTCTGGGAAATCCCGTGACCGCCGCGCGGCGTGAGGTCCCGGGCGCGGCGCCCCAGCGCCCGGCCGCCGAGCCGCCCCGGGTCCTGCCCACCGCCGCCTACCCGGGCTGGGAGGCGATCTACGCCGACAACGTCGAGCGGATCTACCGGCTGATGTACACCAAGGTCGGCAACCGCCACGACGCCGAGGACCTGACCTCCCAGGTGTTCCTGACGGCGTTGGGGCCGCTGCGCACCACCGCCAGCGTCGGGGAGGTGCGCTCCTATCTGCTGACCACGGCGCGCACGGTCCTGGCCTCCCACTGGCGCTCGACGCTGGGGCACCAGGTCACGGTAATCGACGTCGACGCGGTGGACCTGGAAGACTGCACGCCCGGGGCCGAGGACGAGCCGGCGGGCCGGACCGCCGAACGGCTCGGCGCGATCCTGTCCGGGCTGCCGGAGCGGCAGCGGGCCATCTTGACCCTGCGGTTCCTGCGCGGCTACTCCATCAAGGCCGCCGCGGCCGAACTCGGGGTGACGGTGGCCAACGCCAAGGTGTTACAGCACCGTGCCCTGCGCCGCGCCGCGGGGCTCGACAAGGAAGGGGAAGCGTCATGAAGCACGCGATCGACCGCTACGTGGACAGCCTGCTGCGCCGACGCCGCCCCAAGGGCTTCGCCCCCACCGAGGACGACCTGGCCGTGGCCCGCGTCGCCATCGACCTGTCGGCCGCCGTCCCCGACGCCCAGCGGCCCCGCGAGGCCTTCGTCGAGGATCTGCGCCGCCGCCTGATCGACCAGCAGGAGAGCTCCCGTCCCACGCCCGCGCCGCCGCCCGCCTACCGCCCGCGCGGCCGCCGACGCTTCCTGGCCGCCACCGCGCTCACCGCCACCGGGGTCGCCGCGGCGGTCGCCACCGATCTGGCCGTCACCGGCTCCGGATCCGGCGCGGCGACGCTGGCCGGCGGTGACCTGACCGCCGACACCGGCGGCTGGCAGACCGTCGCCGCCGCCGCGGACCTGCCCGAGGGCACCGTGCTGCCGTTCGATCTGGGTTCGGTGAACGGCTTCCTCCGCCGCGAGTCCGGCCGTTTCCAGGCCGTGTCGGGGGTCTGCACCCACCAGGGCTGCCGTCTGCACCTGGACACCCCGCGCGACCGGCTCGCCTGTCCGTGCCACGGCGCCACGTTCTCCGTCGCGGGCGCGCCGCTGACCCGGCCGCACGGCAGCAGCCCGTTACCGGCGCTGCCCCGGCTCCCGGTGCGCGTCGACGGCCAGGATGTGCAGGTGTTCGCGCCGTTCGTGAAGGAATGAGGCCGGGACGTGGATGACCGACGGCGGCCGGCGGGCCCGGCCGCCATCGGCGTCACGGAGCGGCGGGGCCGAGCGGCGCGCGGAGCACGGTGAACGTCCGGGTGATCTCGAACCCTGTCTTCAGGTACAGCTCCCCCGCTGCGGTCTTGGCTCCCGTCCACAGGAACCAGGCGCTGTGCGCGCCGGCTCCGACCATGCGTTCCAGGGTGAGGTGTAGCAGTACCTTGCCAAGCCCGGTTCCCCGGGCGGCGGGCAGGACACCGAAGGGACCGAACCGGTCGATCACGTTCTCGTAGGCGCCGTGCATCGCCCAGCCGAGCATGGTTCCGGCGGGGTCGCGCGCCACCACGATGCGGTCGAGCGGCAGTCCGGAGAGGACGGCTTCCCGGATGGCGCGGGCCCAGTCGGGGTTGAAGTCGGCGCCGGCTATGGCGATCAGCGTGGTCAGCTCGTCGTCGGTAGGGGCGGCGAAGCTGTAGTTCTCGGCTTCCAGGGTGTCGATGCGTTTGCGCACATCCTCGGGGATCGCGTAGCCGACGAGGCTGCGGTCCATGGCGACGGCGTCGTACTGCTTCTCGAACCCCAGCGCTGTGGCCAGCTTCAACGCTTCGGGATACCGGGCCGCGTCGAGTCCGGGCAGGAAGTAGTTGGGCGTATAGGAGGAGAAGTAGACCTGCGAACGTCCCTGTGAGCGCAGCCACTGCATCGCAGAGCTCATCAATGCGCGCCCGATACCGCGGCCTCGATGCTCGGGACGCACGAAGAAGAACGGGATCCAGCCGGAGTCGGGTTCAAGGTCGTCGCCGTCGACCGCGATCAGCCGCCGCACAGCGTAGGCCGCTCCGGCGATCTCCCCGTCGACCACGGCGATCCGCAGTCCGGCCGGGTCGAAGTTGCGGTCGAGCAGGACCAGGTCGCGCAGCCGCCGGTAGGTGACCGGGTCGGCCGGCGCCGCGGCGGTCCAGGCGGCGGCCAGCGCCGGGCCGTCGCCGACCTGGAAGGTGCGGATGGTCTCGGCCGCCGGGACCGTCCGGGTCACCGCGCGATCCCGTCCGGCCTCGCGGTCGTGCCGGCGCCGCGCGCCACGGCCTCGGCGATCCGGTCGACGAGGTCCAGGCAGTGGGCCAGGGCCGCACGGTCGTCCACGTCGAGGGTCAGGTCGACGGCGGCGGCGAGGATCGCGACGCGCTGGCGGCGGTCGGCCTCGATCGCGCTCTTGCCGAGCGGGGTCAGGACGAGGACCTTCTTGCGGGCGTCGGCCGGGTCGGGGCGGGTGGTCAGGTAGCCGGCGCCGGCCAGGTCCTTGACGGTCGCGGCCATCGTCTGGTGCCGGACGCCGCGGTTCGCGGCGAGTTCGGCGGTGGTCATCGGACCGCGCCGGTCGATCAGGTCCAGGGCCTCCGACGGGATCGGGGCCAGGTGGTCGGCGGCGCGGGTGCTGCGGACCAGCGCGGTGACCGCCGTGCGCAGGTGCTCGGCCAGTGCCTCGGCGGCTAACTCTTCGGGCGGCGACGGGAGGTTCACGGTCTTCGACACGGCACCAGCCTAGGTTGCGCAGGGAATACTGTGCAGGCGTCCCTGCACATCTGCCGGGGACGCGCCCGCTCCCGGTGCGGCCGCGTCCCCGATCTGTTCTCAGACCCCTGTTTCGCCGGCGATCAGGGTCGCGCTAGG
>JABFXP010000101.1 GCA_013361685.1 Catenulispora sp. | reverse complement strand
GGCGATGGCCGGCGCGGGCCCGGTGCCCCGTCGGGTCGCGGCGCTGCTGGCCCCGCCCCCGGCACGGCGGCTGCTGCTGATCGCCGCGACCTGCGCGGTGGCCGGGCTGGCCGGGCTGTGCGCGATCGAGGCCGCCCGCGACCTGCACAACCTGCTGGAAGCGGCCAGCACCATTCATCACCGGCAGTGAGCCGCCGCAGCCGACCGACCCGCCGGTGCGAAGACCGTCGGCGAACATCCGGACACGGGACTCCGCTACGCGGTCCCGAGGCCGTCAGGATGTGTGGGTGAATCTTTCGCTACAACCTGATGAGTAACGCGTGTTACATTCATCGATGTGACAAATAATGCTCCGGCGTCGGCCGCCCGCTGGCTCATCCTCGTGATCAAGCTGCCCGCGCAGCCGTCGAAACACCGGGTCGCGGTTTGGCGGGAGCTGAGCCGGGTCGGCGCGCTGTCGCTGGGCCAGGGCGTGTGGGCCGTGCCGGATGTGCCGATGTTCGCCGAAGGCGTAAGCCGCGCACTGGAGCTGACCGACCGCGCCGACGGTCAGGCCGTGGCCTTGGACGCCGCCGGACGCAGCGAGGCCGACGCGGCACGCTTCGAGGCGATGTTCACCGCCGCGCGCAGTGAGGAGTGGGCCGAGTTCCTGGCCGACTGCGGCAAGTTCGAGGCCGAGATCGCCAAAGAGATCGCCAAGAGCAAGTTCACCCTGGCCGAGCTGGAGGAAGAGGAACAGAGCCTGGAGCGGCTGCGGCGCTGGCACCGCGACCTGACCGCCCGCGACGTCTTCGGCGCTCCCGAGGCCCCGACGGCCGGGGAGCGGCTGAAGCACTGCGCGCAGGTCTGCGAGGACTTCGCCGAGCGCGTCTTCGAGGCCGTCCACGGCAAGGAGGCATGATGACCGGGCATGTCGAGCAGGCCGAGCAGGCCGCCGCGCCGAAGCGGGCGATGTGGCCGCTGTACGCGGCCGGGTTCACCACCGCGTTCGGTGCGCACGGCATCGCGGCCAACCTCGGCCACGTCGGCGCGGGCGGGGTCCGGTCGCTGCTGGTCCTGGGCGGGCTGCTGGCCCTGTACGACGGGGCCGAGGTGCTCCTCAAGCCGGTCTTCGGCACCCTGGCCGACAAGGTCGGCGCCCGCAAGATGATGCTCGGCGGCCTGATCGCCTTCGCTCTCGCCTCCGGGTCCTACGTGCTCCTCGACAGCCCCGGCTGGCTGTGGGCCGCCCGCCTGGCCCAGGGGGCCGCCGCCTCCGCGTTCTCCCCGGCCGCGTCCTCCCTGGTGGCCAGGCTCAACTCGGCCGCGAAGCACGGACGTGCGTTCGGAAGCTACGGCTTCTACAAGTCGATCGGCTACACCGCAGGACCCTTGCTCGGTGGTCTGCTGGTCTGGGCTGGCGGTCTGCGGCTGCTGTTCGCGGTGCTGGCCGTGCTCGGCGTGGCAGTCGCCGCCTGGGTCGCGGTCGCCGTGCCGCATGTCGCGCCGCTGCCCAAGCAGCGGCAGACCGTGGTGGACCTGGCGCGGCGGCTGGCCGATCCGGCGTTCCTCGGCCCCACCGGCGCACTTGCCGCCGCCACCGCCGCGCTGTCGGTCGGCGTCGGGTTCCTGCCGGTCTCCGGAACCGCAGCCGGGCTGGACACGGTGGCCACCGGAGCCGCGGTCTCCGTACTGGCGCTATGCGCGGCACTCGTGCAGCCCAGGGCAGGCCGAGCCCTGGACGCGCAACGTCTCAGCACTCGTATGGGCCTGACGGCCGGTCTCGCACTCACCGCCGCCGGGCTGGCCGCCGCGATGCTGCCGACAGCCGCCGGAGTCCTGCTCGCCGCCGCGTTGATCGGAGCCGGAACCGGGGTGATCACCCCGCTCGGCTTCGCCGCCCTGGCCGCGGCCACCCCGGCCGAGCGGCTGGGCCAGACCATGGGCTCGGCCGAACTCGGCCGCGAACTGGGCGACGCCGGAGGCCCGCTGCTGGTCGGCGCGGTCGCCACCGCCGCCACACTGACCTACGGATACGCAGCCCTGGCCGCCCTGATCGCCGCCGGACCGCTGGTCATCGTCGTGCAGGCTGCCCGTCGGAGGAAGCTGACATCCCGAGCCTGACTGACAAGGCGGAGCAGCCCCCCGGTTTGCCGATGGCGAGCAGCGTTCCGGATTCCCAGAGGGTTCACCGAGACTTCACCTTTCGTCTACACTCCCGTAGAAATTCTACTGGCTTGTAGAAGAGATTGGGAGCGCTCGCGGTGATCACCAAGCAGAACGCGGCAGGCGAGGATGAGGCAGTTCCGACCGGGACTGCGGCCGGGCAGGCCGGCGCGACCTCATGACGCCCGCAGCGGCCCCGGCCGCCTCCGGCTTTGGCACCGGGATCGACGACGGCTGGTACCGGGACGTCACCGACTTCGCCCAGCGCACGCACTGGCTCCAGCCGTTCATGTCCGCCTACACCACCGCCGGCGTCGCGGCCCTGGCCGTGTTGGCCGCCCTGGCGTGGTGGCCCGCCCGCCGCGCCGGGGACCGCACGGCGATGACCGCCGTGGTGTGGACCGGGGTCGGAACCGTCGTCGCGGTCGCCGCCAACCTGGGCCTGAAGCAGGTCTTCACCGAGACGCGGCCCTGCGACGCCCTCGCCCACGTCGTCACCGTCCAGCCGTGCCCGGGTCTGACCGACTACTCCTTCCCGTCCAACCACACCACGATCGCCACCGCGCTGGCGCTCGGCGTGTTCCTGATCAACCGGCGGCTTGGAGCGATCGCGATTGTCCTGGCGGCGCTGGAGGGCTTCTCCCGGGTCTACCTCGGCCAGCACTACCCGCACGACGTCATTGCCGCCGCGTTCATCAGCAGCACGCTGATGCTGCTGGGCTGGCCGGTGGTCCGCAACCCGCTGACCGGGCTGCTCAGATGGGCCGAGCGCACACCGCTGCGACCGCTGCTGACCTCTGCCGAATCCGCCGATACGGCCCCGGCGCCGACCGAACTCCACCACACCACGGCGGGATAACGTCCCCGCTCGATCCACCGGACAGCACGCGAGCCAACTGCTCACCGCTGCGCGGGGCTTGATACAGGGCGTCAAGCATCGCCCCGGCCCGGCCTTCGTCGGGCCGATGACGCGACCTCGGTCTCCGGCGGGGCCGGGCTCCAGACAACGGTCAGCTGGTCGCGGCGGCCGATGCGTTCCAGCCTCCGCGTGATCCCGTCCTGGACGCGCCGCATCTGCTGCGGGTCGTCGGCCTCGACGGACAGCGTCAGCGTGTCGGCGGTGGCGTGGAGCGTGCAGCGTCCCGGGCCGAACTCGATGACCCCGTCGGTGTTGGACCATTCGATGGTGACCCGTCCGGCCATCTCCCAGCATCTGACCGTGCTCAAGGAGGCCCGCCTGGTCACCGAACGCAGGGACGGCACCAGGCGCCTTTACCGGGCCCGCCCGGAGGGGCTGGTCGGCGTGCGAGAGTTCATCGACGGGTTCTGGGCCGGCGGGCTGGCCCGGCTCAAAGCCGAGATCGAGGGCGCGGAGCACGAGAGACAGGAGCAGACATGATCATCGACGACCGGGTCGAGCACGACATCCACATCGCCGCCGCGCCGGAGGTTGTCTTCGGCTACCTCGTCGACCCGGCGAAGCACGAGCGGTGGATGGGCCGCGAGGTGAAGGCCGACCCCCGGCCCGGCGGGGCGTACCGGTGCGTCGTCAACGACGAGGCGACCGTGGTCGGCGAGTACCTGGTGGTGGACCCGCCCAAGCAGGTCTCCTACACCTTCGGTTGGGAGGCCGACTATGGCGTGCCGCCCGGCAGCAGCGTCGTCACTATCACGCTCACGCCCGAAGACGGAGGCACCCGGCTGCGGCTCGTCCACACCGGACTGCCCGAGGACGCGCTTGGCCAGCACGACCTGGGCTGGACGCGCTATGTGCCCCGGCTGGCGACCCTCGCTGGCGGCGGAGACCCGGGTCCCGACACCTGGCACGAGGAGATGAGGGCCTGATGGCGGTCGACGTCCACACGGAGATTGTGATCGACCGGCCGATCGAGGACGTCGCGGAGTACGCGGCCGACCCTTCCAACGCGCCGCAGTGGTACGTCAACATCCGGTCGGTCCAGTGGCAGACGCCGCCGCCGCTCGCCGTCGGTTCCCAGCTGGCGTTCGTGGCGCACTTTCTGGGGCGCCGCCTGGCCTACACGTACGAGATCGTCGAGCTCGAACCGGGCAGACGGCTCGTCATGCGGACCGCGCAGGGACCGTTCCCGATGCAGACCACGTACACCTGGCAACCGGAAGGGGCGGGACTGACTCGGATGACGCTGCGCAACCACGGCGACCCCGCAGGCTTCTCGAAGATCACCGCGCCGTTCATGGCGACGGCGATGCGCCGGGCCAATCGGAAAGACCTGGCGCGGCTGAAAACCCTGCTCGAGAGCCGATAGACGTTCCGCCGCCGGCGCCCGGCAGACCGTGGCGCGCTCAGTGCTTCCCGCCGGCGAAGGCACGGGCCTCGTCGATCAGCTCGGTCCAGTGGGTCTTGTCGCGGTCGTCGATCAGGACCCATTCGCGGAAGGTCCTGCCGGCGGGGGCGAAGGGCCGGCCCACGCCGGCGGTGATGAGCTGCTCGACGCGGTTTCGGGGAAGCTTGACGATGAGGTCGCCGGAACGATGGTCGCAGGAGGCGAAGAACGCGCCTGCACGCCGTAGGCAGGGGAAGCCCATCATCGTGCCGGTCGTCACGTCGGCGTGGGCGAGCGCGACGGCGCTGGTCGCCCGGAAGAAGTCGGTGGGCTGCTCAGTCATGTCTGCCTTCTTCCATCACGAGGCCGTCGTCAGTGCCCGGTTCGACTCGCAGGAGGTAGCCGGTGGCGGCCAGCCAGCGTGGCCACGCCGCAGCAGGGCCTTCGACGCTCACTTCGCCGGTGGCGCGGCCCTCGTCCCAGCCGGAGTGTCCCGCGGCCCAGCGGTCCAGGAATGCCGAGTCGGTCCGCACGATCAGTTCCGCCCCGGGTGCGGCTCCGGGTTCCTGGCGCAGCCGTCCCTCGGTGAAGTACAGGGTCGCGGGCCGGTCGTCGACCACGAGCTGGAACTGGCCGTCAGTCACCGCCTCGATGCCCTGGACGTAGGTGACGTCGAAGTCCTGGCGGTCCGAGCCGTCGGCTGTGGGGTCGGCGAGGAATCCCACGCCCCATCGGCGCAGGGCGCCGAGGGCCTCCTCCAGTTCCCGGCCGCGCGCGGTGAGCGTGTACATCACGCCGGCACCGACGGCGCCAAGCTCCCGGGCCACTACCCCGGCTCGCTCCAGGCGGCGCAGCCGGTCGGACAGGACGCTGGTGCTGATCCCGGGCAGCCGGTCCAGCAGCGCGCCGTAGCGGTAGGGCTGTTTCAGCAGCTCCTGGACGATCACCAGCGTCCAGCGCTCGCCGATCACGTCCAGCCCGCGGGCCAGCGGACAGAACCGCCCGTACCCAGTCCAGGGCCTGCTTGGCATCGCGGTGTCCTTGTCTAGGCGGTCGGCATCAGTGCGGCCATGGCCGCGGTGTCGAAGACGAGGCGGCCCGAGGCGAGCTGGCCGTCGCGGACGGTGTTCCACTCGGCCATCGGGATCGACCCGGTCCCGACCGGCGTCTTGATTTTGAAATCGTAGAAGGAGCAGACCTCGTTGCCGTCCTGCCACTGCCGGTGGATCTGGAAGCCGCGCATGATCGGGCCCAGCTGCGCCGAGCCGGCCAGGAAGGCGGCCTTGCCCTCGGACTGGAGGATCGGCCCGTGGAATCGGAAGTCGTCGGTGAGCAGCTCGGCGGCTCCGGCGGTGTCGCCGGAGGTGAAGCGGTCGAGGTAGGTGCGGAAGAGCTCGGTGGCATCCATGGCGATGACTCCTTTCTTGACGGGAGAGTACTTCTATAATGAGAGTATCGTGCGCTGGTGAAACCCGCCAGTTCACCGCGAGCGCTTTTCCCGGCGGGGTGTCAATCTGGGCAGGGCCCGTTCGTAGCAGGGATGAGAGGCGGGAAGAGCCCGCTCAGCGCGAGGAGGTCCACCATGGCGAAGTACCTGTTGTCGGTCCACAGCGTTGACGGCGAGGTCCGCGAGCCAATGACCGACGAGGAGATGCAGCAGTCCTTCAAGCAGGTCATGGCCTTCCAGGAGGAGATGAAGTCCGCCGGGGTCTGGGTCTTCGGTGGCCGCCTGACCGAACCGGCCACCGCCACCGTCGTACGCATGTCCGCCGGCCAGGTGCTGACCACCGACGGCCCGTTCGCCGAATCCAGGGAGCACCTCGGCGGCTTCTACATCATCCAGGCCGAGGACCTGGACGCCGCGCTGGGCTGGGCGTCGAGGGTCACCGACCTCATCGGTCAGCCGATCGAAGTCCGGCCGTTCTGGGACGAGCCCGGAGCCTGACGCGTGGATGAACTCGGCGCCGCACTCGGGCCCGACCAGGCCGAGGTCGGCCGGATCTTCCGCGAGGAGTCCGGCCGGTGTGTGGCCGCCCTGATCCGTCTGTTCGGCGACATCGACATCGCCGAGGACGCAGTACAGGAGGCGTTCGCCGTCGCCCTTGCCAAATGGCCGGGCGACGGCCTGCCACCCAACCCGGGCGGCTGGCTCACGACCACCGCCCGCAACCGCGCCATCGACCGCCTGCGCCGAGAGTCGCGAGGACGGGAACTGCTCAGGGAGGCAGCGGTGCTCTCATCCGACGAGCACGATCCTGGTGGGGCTGAGGAGACGGACACCGTGGAGGATGACCGGCTGCGGCTCATCTTCACCTGCTGCCACCCGGCGCTGTCCACCGAGGCTCAGGTGGCGCTCACGCTGCGGCTGCTCGGCGGGCTGTCCACCAGGGACGTTGCAAGGTCGTTCCTGGTGGCCGAGCAGACGATGGCGGTACGCCTCGTACGGGCCAAGCGGAAGATCAAGGCTGCGCGGATCCCCTATCGCGTGCCGGCCGATCACGAGCTGCCCGACCGCCTACGCCCGGTGCTGACGGTCGTCTACCTCGTCTACACCGCCGGTCTGGACGGGCCGGCCGAACCCGGACTGTGCCCTGAGGCGATCCGGCTTGCCCGGATACTGGCCACCCTCATGCCCGACGAGCCCGAGGTGGCCGGCCTGCTCGCGCTGCTGCTGTTGACCGAATCCCGACGCGCTTCCCGGACGCGGCAGGACGGCACCCTGGTACTCCTTGCCGACCAGGACCGCACCCGATGGGATCGAGCCCTGATCGCCGAAGGCCAGGGAATCGTCCGCAGCTGCATCAGCCGCAACCAACCCGGCCCGTATCAGCTGCAGGCGGCTGTCAACGCCGTGCACGCCGACGCCCCGACCGCCGGACAGACCGAGTGGCCACAGATCCTCACCCTGTACGACCAGCTGCTCGCCATCGCACCGACACCAGTCGTGGCCCTCAACCGCGCCATCGCCGTCGGCGAGGTGTACGGACCCGCCGCCGCCCTGGCCTTGGTGGAGGAACTCGACCTGGACAACTACCACCGGTTCCACGCCACACGCGCCGATTTGCTGCGCCGGGTGGGCCGCGACGGCGAGGCCGCAGATGCCTACCATCGGGCGGCCGAGATGGCGCCGACCGACGCTGAACGCGACTTCCTCCAGCGAGGCGGCCGGGCGGCTCGCGGATCTCAGGCGTAGATCTCCACGTGATTCCGCCCCGAGAACGCCGCTCCCGACTCAACGGAACCGTGTCCAGCGTCGGCCGTGCGTCGCGTCGCGGGTGAGGCCCGCGGGCAGGGGCCGCGTCTCGTCCGGGTCGCCCCAGGGCGGGCACGCAGAAAATGAGAACGGATACTCAGGAACCTGATGAGAGTCCGCCGCCGGGTGCCATGCCGGCGTCGAGGACGGCGATGAGTCGTCGGACCCTGGCGGCGGGGTCGGGTGTGCCGGCCCAGCCGGTCATCAGCAGGTGGTGGAGGGTCCCGACGATCGCCAGCGCCAGGGTTTCGGTGTCGGTGTCCGCCCCGATCCGGCCGAGATCCTTCTCCTGGTCGAGATAGCCGGTGATGGACGCCTCGATCGCGCCGAAGCTCGGCGCGCCTTGTTCCATCGCGGCGCGGACCTGCCCGGAGATCCCGGGCCGGCTCATCGCGGCGGCGGTCATGGCAGGGCCCTGCGGCCCGAGCAGACTCGTCACCGCGTCGGTGAGATTGGCGGCGACGGTGCCCTGGCCGACTCGGTCGGTCAAGGCGGCGGCGGTCTGTGCGCTCTGGCGCATCCGGTCGAGGACCAGTTCGGCGATGAAGGTGTCGATGTCGGCGAAGTGCTTGTAGAGCAGGCCCGTGGCGAAACCGGCCTCGGCGGTGACGGCCCGGTTGGTCAGTCCGGCCGGCCCCTCCCTGGCCAGGACGCGTTCGGCGGCGGCGAACAGCTGCTCGCGGACGTTGGGGGTCGCCACGCCTCGGGGGGACATCGTTCTCTCCGATCTCGCCGGCCGGATCGGGGGATCACGGCGTCGCCCTTGCAGGTATGAGCATGTGCTCATACTCTATGAGCACATGCTCATTCTAGCCTGCGGAGGCGGCGATGTTCATCAGGTGGGGCACGATCGTGGTCAGGTTCCGGCATTTCGTCCTGGCCGCCGCGCTGGTGGTGGTCGCGGCCGGCGTGCTGTGGGGCACCGGGGTGTTCGGCGTGCTGAAGAGCGGTGGGTTCGACGACCCGGGCAGCGAATCGGCGAGGGCGGCATCGGCGATTGCGGCCGAGCTGGGCAACCAGACCCCTGACATCGTGGTCCTGTACTCGGCCGGCACCGCCACCATCGACGACCCGGCCTTCGCCGGACCGGTCGCCTCGACGCTCGCCGCGCTGCGGCAGCGCCCGGAGGTCGACAGCGTCCTGACCTACGCGGACACCGGCAATCCGGCGCTGGTTTCCACCGACCGGCACGCAACGTATGCCGCGATCCGGCTGCGGGCCGCCGATGACGACGGCAAGCGCCGCGCCTACCAGACGCTGCGCCCGGCGCTGGACGCGCCCGGGGTCGCCACCAGCGTCGGCGGCGTCGTCGCGTTCGAGACAGGCGTCGACGACCTCACCAAGAACGACGTCAGCTCCGGCGAGATGATCGCCATGCCCGTCGTGCTGGTCCTGCTCGTCGTCGTCTTCGGCGGCGTGGTCGCTGCCGGCATGCCGCTGCTGATCGGCGCGCTGGCCGTGCTGGGTGCGCTGACTGCGGCCCGGGGCATCGCCACGGTCACCGACCTGTCCACCTTCGCGGTCAACAGCATCACCGTCCTCGGGCTGGGCATGGCCATCGACTACGCGCTGTTCATCGTCAACCGGTTCCGCGAGGAACTGGCCGCCGGCCGCGACACCCCGCAGGCGATCTCGGTGACCATGGCGACCGCCGGGCGCACCGTGCTGGTGTCCGGACTGACCGTCGCCCTGGCCCTGTCCAGCCTGCTGATCTTTCCACAGGGTTTCCTGCGGTCCATGGGCCTGGGCGGCACCGCCGCCGTCCTGATCGCCATGCTCGGCGCGCTGACCGTGCTGCCCGCGATGCTGGCCGTCCTGGGACCGCGCATCAACGCCTGGCCCGTCCCGCGCCCCCGGCTCCCGTGGCCCCGCCGACACACCGCAGCAGCGGCAACCGGTGACGCCGGAGGCTGGGCACGCCTCGCACACAGTGTGATGCGCCGCCCCGTGCTCTACACCCTGGCGGTTCTCGCATCGCTGGCCGTGCTCGCGGCGCCCCTCACCGGCGCACGCTTCGCCGGGGCCGACGAGCGGATCCTCCCCGCCGGCTCGCAGCCGCGGCTAGTCAGCGAGCAGATCGCCACCCATTTCCCGACAGGACAGGCCGCCCCGATCCAGGTCCTCATCGACGGCGCCTCGCCCGACCGCGTCGTCGACGTCACCGGGCGCATCAAAGCCCTGTCAGGGGTCACCGGCGCGCAGACGGCCGCCGCCCGTGGCACCGCGACCCTGATCACCGTCGACTACAGCGGTCCGCGGGCCGGGGCGCAGGCCTACCAGGCCGTGCGGGCGATCCGCGCGCTGCCCGAGCCTTCCGGCGTCCGGGTGCTGGTCGGCGGCCGGTCGGCCGCCGACGTGGACCAGTTGCAAAGTCTGGGCGCGCGGCTGCCGTGGATGGCCGCGATCATGGCCGCGGTCACGCTGGTGCTGTTGTTCCTCGCTTTCGGGTCCGTGGTGCTGCCGCTCAAGGCGATCGCGATGAACCTGGTCTCCCTAGCCGCGTCGTTCGGCGTCGTCTCCTGGATCTTCGCCGGCGGCCACCTGGCCGGCCTGCTCGGGTTCACCCCGACTGGGGACATCGAGCCCAACCTGCCGGTGTTCATCCTCGCCGTGTTGTTCGGCCTGGCCACCGACTACGAGGTGTTCCTGCTGTCCCGGGTCCGCGAGGCCTACGACGCCACGGGTGACAACACCGCGGCGGTCGCCGTCGGCCTGCAGCGCACCGGGCGGATCATCACGACTGCGGCGCTGCTGTTGATCGTCGTGATGGCCGGCTTCGCCTCCGGACAGATCGTCTTCGCCAAGTTCATCGGCCTCGGCATGATCACCGCGATCCTCATCGACGCCACCTTGGTCCGGGCCCTGCTGGTCCCGGCCACCATGCGGCTGCTGGGCCGGCGCAACTGGTGGGCGCCGCCACGCCTGGCCGGGATCTACCGCCGCTACGGCATCCACGAACCCGCCGACGCCTCACCCCGCCTCGACCACCCGGCGCTGTCCCGGACCGCCGAATGATCAGCCAAGCGCTCTCCTTTCCCTGCCAATCCGAACAGCAACGCTCGACCTTGAGAGGTGCGCCGTGAACCACCCACCGATCGCCCACCCCGCCCACACGCCGACAGCCGAGATCCTTGATCCTGGACGCTGGCGGGCCCTCGGGCTGCTGTGCCTGGCCCAGTTCATGCTGATCATCGACATCACCGTGGTGAACGTCGCGCTGCCCTCGATCGCCCGCGACCTGTCCCTCGGCGACACCTCGCTGACCTGGGTCGTCGCGGCCTACTCGCTGTGCTTCGGCGGACTGCTGCTGCTCGGTGGACGCCTGGCCGACGGCCTGGGCCGCCGCCGCACGTTCCTGCTCGGCCTCGGAATCTTCACCGCCGCGTCGCTCGCCTCGGGCCTGGCGACCAGCGGCGGCATGCTGATCACGGCCCGCGCCGCGCAAGGCGTGGGGGCAGCGCTGCTGTCCCCGGCGGCGATGTCCATCATCACCACGACGTTCCACGGCTCCGAGCGCAATAGAGCACTCGGCGTCTGGGGCGCGATCGGCGGGTCCGGGGCGGCACTGGGCGTCCTGCTCGGCGGCGCACTGACCGCCGGCCCCGGCTGGGCCTGGGTGTTCTACATCAACGTCCCGATCGGCGCGGCAGTCTTCGCGCTGGTTCCCACCGTGGTGCCGTCCACCCCCGGAGACGGGCTTCGCGGTCTGGACCTGCGCGGCGCCGTCACGGTGACGGCCACGGCGGCGCTGGGAATCTACGGGCTCATCCAAGCCGGGCACACCGGCTGGGGCAGCATCAGCGCTCTGGTTCCGCTCTGCGCGGCCGCTGCGGCCGCCGTGGTGTTCGTCGTCGTCGAACATGCCGCAGAGGTGCCCCTGGTTCGGCTGTCGCTGTTGGCCCGACGCCAGATCGCCGACGGCGTGACGGCGATGCTGGGCGGGTCCACTCTGTTGCTGACGGGTTTCTTCCTGATCTCCCTGGACCTGCAGCGGCTGCTGGGGTATTCCGCCCTACGCACGGGACTGGCGTTCCTGCCGGTGACCGTCGCCACCGTCGCCGGCGCCCATCTGGCCGCGCACGCCATCGGACACCTCGGCTTCCGCCGGGTCGCCGCAACCGGGTTCACCCTGGCCGGCATCGGTGCGGCGCTGATGGCGCGCATCCCACGCGACGCGCACCTGTTCACCGACGTCGTCCCCGGATTCGTCCTGCTGGCCATGGGCGCAGGCGCGGTCTTCGTCAGCGCCTCCATCTCCGCCATGCACCAGGTGGACCACCGCGAAGCCGGCCTGGTGTCCGGGATCGTCAACACCGGCCACGAACTCGGCGCGGCGCTCGGAGTCGCGCTGGCCTCCGCGCTGGCGGTCTCCAGCCTGGCCGCCGGCAGCGTGCATGGCCTGCGCACCGCGTTCACCGTTGCCTACGTCCTCGCCTTGACCGCCGCCGTGCTGTCGCTGCGGCTTCTGCCGGCCGGACGGCCCGACCCTTCCGCGGCCCCGGTATTCGGCCACTGATCAAGCATGCGTTCGAGTAGCTTCAGGATGGGGGATTGATGTCCGAACGGATTGCCCTGCGACCCATAGGTGCGGTAATCGGCGGTCGGGACGAGTGGGTCGAGGACAACTGGTACGGCGTCACGTCCGTGATCCGCCTGGACTCCGAGCAGTTCGACCCCGGCGTGCCACGACCACCGCCATCAACGGCGCGAGGATTTCGCCCTTCTTACCGTTCAGCTCACGTACCAGCGCGAGCCGCGGGCGGGGCCGAGGCAAGGCTTTCAAAGCGGTGTTGCTGAGCTGCACCGCCCAGTTCTTGGGCGCGACCATCTTGTACGCCTTGGCCGCGGCGTGTGGGCCGTTGTCCTTTCCGCTTGGACCTTGCCAGTGCACAGTGCCGCGACCTGCGGCTGGCAAGACATTCCGAACAGTCGAGGCTCAACCTGTTCAACTTCAGCCTGCCACGTCGGCGGACCACAATCGTCGGCAACGGTCGAGGTGGCTCTGAGCAAGGTTGGCAGAGCCGGATCGAGGCCCCCACCCCCCCCGGCGTCGACCAGGACGAACCGGCCCGTTGATTACGGTCGAGATCGACCGGTCGAACAAGCAGTGGCCGCTGCGAAAGCTCGCTTACGCCGCGGAGCGGGGACACATCGCGCTCTGGCTCCGCTGGTCGCCCTTCGCCGTCCCGCTCGCGATACTGGCCAGCGTCAGACTGATCCGTGCTGCGACCACCCGCACAAGGGGCGACGATCGGCAATGGCTCCACTTGCTCGCACCCGAGAGCTGCGGTTAGCCAGCTGGGCACTGGGGTGCATCGGCTGCCCGATGGCGGCTTTCGACGCAGTCGGGCGTGGGGTGCCGTCCTGCGTCAGGCCTTCTTGACCATGCTCGACGTGAGCTGAGATCAACGTCGCGTGTTCCAGGGCGAATCCCCGGCGCAGCAGGTCTGTGCGGGCGGCTTGATCCAAGGCAGTCACCGCAGGAGTCTGGCGGATCCCGGCGCGAGGAGCGCCGGCGCGGGACCGGGACCAGGCACACAGCCGCGTTTCGGCGGTATCGCTGTCAGTCGATGGGGACGTGGCGGAGGTAGGGCCACAGGTCGCGCAGGGTTCCGAAGGTCCGGGCGGGCAGGGTCTCCAACAGGGTGATCACTTCGGGTCGTGCGCCGGCGGTGGTTGCGGCGGCGAGCAGGTCGGAGCGGTCGGCTGGGAGGGACGTGTCGGCGATGGTGTCGGCGATCTCGCTACGGGTGACTGCCATGGTGGTGTCCGTTCTGGGGTAGGTGGGCGCGGGCTGGGCTTCTGCGATGGTGAGCGGCTTGTGCATCACGGCCGTCTTGCCGAGCCTGGCTGTCGGGTGCGCGGGTCGGAGTCGGGCCAGCCGGCGCTGCGCCATTCCCGGAGCTCTCCGGCGGGTTCGATCGTCGCGTGGTTGGCGGTCAGGGCGCTGAGGACGTCGGTGTGGACGGGGATGGCGGCATGTTCGGTGTCGGTGACGAGGTCCGGGTACCCGGTGGGAAGGGCGGCGATCTCCAGTCGGCGCTGGGCCTTGGCCAGGCGTAGCGCGGATTCGATGACCGCGGCCTGGCCGAGGCTGGTCCATGCCGTCAGGGCGCTCAGGTCGAGGATCAGCGGGCCGGTTCCGTGGTACAGGGTCCAGCCGATCGCGCCGTGCAGGATGGGCGCGTCCTTGACCCCGAGTTTCCCGGCCAAGGCCAGGATGCCGACGTCGGGGCGGGATTGGTAGTGCCATTGCAGTGACAAGGCGGCGGGGTTCCTTCGTCGAGGGGTCGGGCGGGTGTTTCAGGCGGAGCCGTCGATGTCGTCGGTGTCCTGCGCTGTTCCGGGCTGTTCGGGGGTCTGCACGGCTTTCAGTTCGGCCTGTAGGCGGGCCAGGTCGGTTCCGGTGTCGGTGTACTTCAGCTCGCGGGCGATCTTCGTCTGTTTGGCTTTGGCTCGGCCTCGTCCCATCGGGTCCTCCTCGCGGGGTCGGGTGTCACAGGGCAGCGGAGATGCGGTGGAAGCGGTGGCCGTCGACGAGCCGCGGTATCAGCCGCAGGACCCGGACGCCTCGGTCGGACTCGAACCCGGGCAGGGTCCGCCGGTAGTGAGCGCGCAGCACGGGATCGACGACGATCTCGACAGGGCCGGTAACCGAGACGGACCAGCCGGCACCGGTGGCCTCATCGACCGCCTCGACGAGATAAGTGACCGGCAGCTCGTCGTCCAGCTGCTTCTCCAGTTCGGCGGTCATGAGGGCGAGGATGACGACCGCGCCGCGCTCGACCGCGTGGATGCCGGGGCGGCGGGTCGTCATCCCCTCCTTCGCGCAGATCACGAAGCCGACGCCGGTGTCGCCGAGCAGGTACATCGCTTCGACGCGGAGCAGCGGCGCAAGATGGATCTGCGCGAAGTCTTCGGTCATCACCCACGCGCCCCGGTCGTCTCGCCTGTGCGCGGGGCCGGAATGATCCCGGTCCCGGACAGGTGTGCGTGCGCGAACGCGATGGCCTCGGGGGTGGTGGTGAACACGTGCCCGGCCTCGCACAGCCTGTCGAGTGTCCCGAGCGCGTCCAGTGGCCGCCTGTGCTCCGGGCGGACGCCGGAGACCAGGACCAGCACGCCGCGCCGGGTCAGCTTGTCGATAGCGTCGGCCAGCACCCCGGCGCCGGAGGAGTCGATGACGCTGATCCGCGACATCCGCAGGATCACCACCTTCACGTCGGCGGTTTCGGTCAGCTCCAGCAGGAACCGGTGGGCGGCGGCGAACAGCAGGGGTCCGTCGATGCGGTAGGCGATGATGTGCTCGCCGAGCAGGGCCTGCTCTTCGGCGTGGTGGTCGGCCGGGGGCAGGTCGGCGTGCAGCGGCACCTGCTCCAGCCGCGCCGCCTTCGACACCTTGGTGACGGCGATGGCGGCGGCCACGACCATGCCGACGACTACGGCGTTGACCAGGGTCGAGGCCAGTGTGACGGTCGCGGTCAGGACGAGTATGGCGGTCTCGCCGCGGCTGGCCCTGGCCAGGGCCTTGATGGAGCCGACCTCGACCATTCGCACCGCGGTGGCGATCAGCACCCCGGCCAGGGCGGCACGCGGGATGTGGGCGACCAACGGCGCGGCGGCGAACACGATGACCGCCAGGACTGCGGCGTGGACGAGCGAGGCCAGCCGGGACGCGGCGCCGGTGCGGACGTTGACGGCGGTGCGGGCGATCGCGCCGGTCGCGGCGACGCCGCCGAACAGCGGGGCAGCGATGTTGGCCAGGCCCTGGCCGAACAGCTCCCGGTTGGAGTCGTGCCGCTCGGACACGCTCATCGCGTCGGCCGCCGAAGCGGACATCAGCGACTCCAGCGCGGCCAGCGCCGCGACCGCCAGCGCTGAGGGCAGCAGGGAAGCGAGGTGCGAGGCTTGGAAGAACGACGTCGACGGAGCCGCCAAGCCCGAAGGCAGGTGTCCGATGCTCGCCGCCGACAGACCCAGACCCCACACCGCCGCGGTCGCGGCGACCACGGCCAGCAGCGAGAACGGCACGGTGGGGCGCAGCCTGGCGCCCAGGAGCATCACGGCGGCGACGCCGATCGCGATGGCGATCGGCGTGACGTGCGGGTGTGCGGCGAAATCGCCGACGGCTTTGGCGGCGACGACGGCCGGGTTGTCGCCGGACGGGGTCTTCACCCCGAGGGCGCCGGGGATCTGCTGAAGGCCGATGACGCCGGCGATGCCGAGGGTGAATCCCTCGACGACCGGCACCGGGACGTAGGACATGGCCCGGCCGGCGCGCAGCAGGGCCAGCAGCACGAGGATGATCCCGGCCATCAGGCCGACGGTCATCACGCCGTCGATGCCGTAGCTGTGGACGATCGGGACCAGCACCACGGTCATCGCCCCGGTGGGTCCGGTGACCTGGAGGTTGGAGCCGCCGAACACCGCGGCCAGGGCGCCTGCGACCACGGCGGTGACCAGTCCGGCCTGGGCTCCGGCACCGGAGGTGATGCCGAACCCGAGCGCCAGCGGCAGCGCGACGACAGCCACCGTGAGCCCGGAGATCAGATCGCGGCGCGGCGAGCGGCGCATCGTGCCCAGCGTGGCGGCGTTCGGCAGGACGTCCTTCACCCGGCCGGCGATCAGCGCGGTGCTCACGCGGAGGTTCCGGCTATCGCATCGGCTTCCCGCAGCTCGGCCAGCAGGTCCTGCTGGCCGGTGATCAGCTCGGTGAGGATCCGGCGGGCGGCCCGCATCAGCTCGGCGACGTCCGGCCCGGCCAGGGAGTACACGACGGTGTCGCTCTCCCGGACCGCGGTGACGATGCCGGATCGGCGCAACACAGCCAGCTGCTGCGACAGGCTGGAGCGCTCGACCTCGATCGCCGCGAGCAGGTCGCGCACCGGCATCGGCCCGTCCTGCAACAGCTCCAGCACCCGGATCCGGACCGGGTGTCCGAGCATCCGGAAGAACTCGGCCTTGGCCTGGTACAGCGGAACCGTCACGCTTCTCACTGCTCCGTCCCGTCGCGCTGGATCGGCGGTACCTCGACACCGGACTCCCGGGCCAGGCCCAGGGCGTCCTCCAGCTCGTCCAAGGCCTCGGCCACCGCGTGGGAGTCGGCGGTGGCGGCGGCCTCGGCCAGCCGCAGCCGGGCGTCGGCAACCCGCGCGAGCAGCGCCTCGGCGAACTCGTCGGTCTGCGCCACGTTCACGTCGTCCTCACTGTCCTTCACGCGTACTTCCACTCATCCAGGGGCGCCGGCCACACCCCCGACAGGCGTGGCCGGCCGCATGGCACCGGTACCAGGCACCCTCAATCGCTAGCCGTCGGGAGGCGAACCCGGTGTCTGCGCCGACCATCATCGCGCGAATTGAAGGAATCATCAATTCGCCATGTGGTCCAAGGTAGGATCACGCAGGTGAACGAGACCCTGCCACCATGCCCCGAATGCTCATCCGCCTACACCTACGAGATGGGTGCCCTGCTGGTCTGCCCCGAGTGCGGCCACGAGTGGGCCGCGACGGGTTCCGCGGAGAACACGGCCGACACGGCTTCCGACGGGGCGATCCGGGACTCGGTCGGCAACGTCCTGGCCGACGGCGACGACGTGACGGTGGTCAAGGCGCTCAAGGTCAAGGGCCATCCCACCGGGATCAAGGCGGGGACGAAGGTGCGCAACATCCGCCTGGTGGCCGGTGTGGACGGCCACGACATCGACTGCAAGATCGACGGCTTGGGCGCGATGCACTCAAGTCCAGCGTGGTCCGCAAAGCCTGACCTCGGCTGACACCTCTCACAGGTCGTTGCCGGCGTAGGACTGGTTGAAGCTCTTGTTGACCAGGGGGAAGTCCGGCACGATCGCCCCGCGCAGCGCCACCGGCAGCGCCGGCCAGTTGAAGAACGACGGGTCGACGACCTTGACCCGGCTCAGCGATCCGTCCGGCGTGAGTTCGACGCGGTGCACGATCGTGCCGCGCCACCCTTCGGCGATCCCGACCCCGGTCCGGACCCCGCTGCGGCCGGTTCCCGGGTCGCCGCGCTCGGCAGCGACGTGCCGCCCTGGACCGTGCAGCCGCGCGGTGAGGGTGTTGATGTGCTCGGTGGACTGCTGGTACTCCCCGGCCCGGACAGCGAAGCGTGCCAGGACGTCACCGCCCTCGCGCAACACGAGCGGGGGCGCCGAGGTCGGGTCACTGCCGGGATGGTCGCGGCGGGCATCGACATCCAGGCCCGATGCGCGGGCGACGTAGCCGAGCGTCCCGAGGTCTCGGGCCTGTTCAAGGGTGAGCACGGCGGTGCCGGTGAACCGGTCGCGCACCACCGTGTGTCCGAGGGCGAGGTCGACGGTTTCGGCGACGTCGGCGGCCAGGGCGGACAGCCGGTCCGGATCCGGCAGCGAGATCACCTGGGCGCCGCCGATGACGATGCCGCCGCGCAGCAGCCGGTGCCCGGTGACCTCGCCGTTGATCCGCAGCAGCTGTTCGCGCACGCGGCCGGCGTGCTGGTGCAGGATGCCGTGGCCGACGTCGTTGCACAGCGCCCCGATGTCGCCGATGTGGTTGTAGAGCCGCTCCAACTCCAGCAGGATCGCGCGCATCGTGTGCGCCTCGGCGGGCACCTTTATGCCCAAGGCGTCCTCGACGGCGCGGGCAAAGGCCAGGCCGTGCCCGACTGCGGTATCACCGCTGATCTTCTCCGCCAAGGTGAGCTTGTCCGCGGGCCGGTTGCCTTCGAAGAGTTTCTCGATGCCTTTGTGGACGAACCACAGGCGGGCCTTCAGCTTCAGGATGGTCTCCCCGACCACCGAGAACCGGAAGTGTCCGGGTTCGATGAGTCCGGCGTGCACCGGCCCGACCGGGATCTCATAGACGCCGGGCCCTTGCACCTCCAGGAACGGATACAGCCCGAGCGTTTCGCCGAACTCCGGGGCGGGCCCGGCGTCGTGGCGCATCGGGTGCCAGCCTGTGGGCCAGCCGTAGTGCCGGACCAGGCGGCGCGGCATCGGGTGCCCGAGGCTGCGGATCCCGAACAGGTCGTGCATCTCGCGCTCGAACCGCCCGGCCGGGAACGACAGCCCGGCCAGGCTCGGCACCTGCGGGCGGTGCCCGTCCAGCCGCAGGCGCAGCTCGATGCGTGAGTCACCCGGGCCTAGGAACAGGTAGACCACGCGCATCGCGTCCCGGCCGGCCGTCTGCGGCCGGTCGTGGTGCGCCGCGACCAGGGCCAGGCGGTGATCGGCGTCCAGTAGCCCGATGGCGGTGGCCGCCAGGTCGCCGGGTCCGACGTCGATGATCCTCATCGGGTGCTCCAGGGGATCGAGACCGGGGCGGCGGCGGACAGCAGGTGAGCCAGCGGCCAGGCCGCGACACCGATGACCGCCACCACCAGCAGAGCGCTGATCAGCGGAGCCTGAGCGCGCAGCGCCGCGCCGCTCCCGGGCGCGCTGCCGTGCAGGGGGTCGGGGCCGGCGAGCATCCGCAGCGTGTGCGCGCCGATCGCGGCGAACGCCACCAGCATCAGCGCGAACGCGGCGGCGGTCGGCCAGCCCAGGCCGGCGGCGAACCCGGCGCGGGCGATACCCACCTCGGAGGCGAACAGCGAGAACGGCGGGAACCCGAGCAGTACCAGCACCGCCGCCCCGAACGTCCCGGCCAGAACCGGGGCCCGCGCCGCCAGGCCCGTCACGTCCTCGATCCGGCTGGTGTGCTCGGCGTGCAGGATCTGCCCCGATGAGCAGAACGCGACCGCCTTGCCCAGGCCGTGCCCGGCGATGTGCAGCAGCACCGCCGACAGCGCCAGCGGGGTCCCGGCCGCGGCGCCCAGGGCCATCAGTCCCATGTGCTCCATGGAGGAGTAGGCCAGCATGCGTTTGAAGTCGCGCTGCCCGATCAGCAGCAGCGCCGCCACGGTAAGCGTGGCCAGGGCGGCGATCAGCAGCAGGGCCCGCACGAACCCGGCCCCCAGGGCCGCGTCGGCGACCTGCTTGGTACGCAGGATCACCGAGAACGACACCGACAGCAGCACCCCGGACATCAAGGCACTGACCGGCGCGGGGGCCTGGCTGTGAGCGTCGGGCAGCCAGGAGTGCAGCGGCGCCAGCCCGGCCTTGGCCCCGAAGCCCAGGACGATCAGCGCGATCGCCATCCGGGTCGCCGCCGGGTCCAGCCGGCGGGCGTGGCCGGCCAGGGCGTCGAAGTCCAGCGCCGAGGCCTCCGACAGCCCGGCGTGCCGGGCCGCGGCGTACAGGATGACGATGCCCAGCAGCGCCAGAGCGATGCCGACCGAGCAGATCACCACGTACTTCCACGCCGCCTCCACCGCCGCGCGGGAGCGCTTGTGCCCGACCAGGAACGCGGTCACCGTCGTCGTGGCCTCGATCGCGACCCAGATCAGGCCGAGATTCCCGGCCACCACCGCGCACGCCATCGCCGCCAGGAACGCCTGCACCAACACGGCGTACCGGCGCTCGCCAGGCCCGTCGCCGTGGCCGTCGGCGCGTTCGCCGGCCAGGTAGCCGCGGCTGGCGGCACAGGCGACGACCGCGACCGCGCCGATGACCATCAGCAGGAACCCGGCCAGCGGGTCACCGGACAGCCAGCCGGACAGGGCGTCGAAACCACCGTCGCGGACAGTGCGCACCGCAAGCATGACGCCGACGACGAAGATCAGCGCGGCCGAGGCGGTGCCCAGATGCGCCGTGGACCGGCGCCAGCCCAGGACCAGGTACGCGCCGCTCGCGGCGGCCGGCACGACGATCGGGGCCAGCAGGAGCAGGGTATTCATCAGTCGTGCAGCTCCCGCAGATCGTCCAGGTCGGTGGTGCCGAACGCCGATTGCATCCGCACCGTCAGCACCCGCAGCACGAGCACCACCAGCAGCAGGTCGAAGGACACGCCGATCTCCACCAGCAGCGGCACCCCGGCCGCGGCCAGGAACGCCACCGCGGTGATCCCGTTGTCCAGCAGCAGGAACCCGGCCACCTGGGACAGGGCCTTGCGGCGGGCCACCAGCATGAACAGACCGATCAGCACCGAGGCCAGACCGACCGGCAGCGCACGGGAGCCTTGAGAGCCCTCCAGCCGGGCCAGCGGCTGGGCCACCGCGTAGGCCAGCAGCACCAGCGCGGCGGCGACCAGCAGCGACGAGGCGACGTTGACCAGCGGCTCGCTCTCCCGATCCTCCCCGGAGGCGGCCAGGGCCCGCCGGGCCAGGCCGGGGAGCACCCCGGCCCGCAGCACGCCCACCCCGGCGGCGACCGCGTACAACTCGGGATGATGCTCGTCGGCGCCCAGCGCCGCGGCGACCACCGCCAGGGCCGCGCCCTGCACCGCCAGCAGCCCGATCACCGCCGACAGCGCCCGGCGCCACAGCGCCCCGACCCCGGCCAGCAGGAACACCCCGCAGGCGAAATCCAGGACCTGCACACTCGCCGCACCGCTCACAGCCTCACCCGCCTTCGACTCACTCCAGGAAGAACGACGCCGCGACCGCGAGCACGGCCAGCAGGAACGACCCGGCCAGCAGCTCCGGGACCCGGAACAGCCGCAGCTTGGCCATGAACACCTCGCCGGCCGCCAGCACCGCGCCGAGCACGCCGACCTTCACCACGAACAGCGCGGTCGCGCCGAGAACGGCGAGAACACCAGTGGACGTGGCGGTGCCCCAGGGCAGGAACAGCGCCGACCACAGCCCCAGCAGCACCGACAGCCGCATCGCCGCCGCCAGCTCGACCAGCGCCAGATCAGGCCCGGAATACTCCAACACCATCGCCTCATGCACCATGGTCAGCTCCAGGTGCGTGGACGGGTTGTCCACCGGCAGCCGCCCGGCCTCGGCCAGCACCACCGCCGCCAGCGCGAACGCCGCCAGCACGCTGACCGGCGAGACGACCCGGCCGGCGTCCTTCAACCCGGCGTCCACAATCGCCGGCAGGTTCGTCGAGCCGACCCGCGTGGACAGCGCGAACGCGGCCATCAGCACCGTCGGCTCGGCCAGCGCGGTGATCGTCATCTCCCGGCTCGCACCCATCCCGCCGAACGCCGTACCGGTATCCAGCCCGGCCAGCGCCAACGCCGCCGTCCCCAAGGTCAGCAGCGCCACCACGGCGATCAGATCCGCGGCCTCGCCGACGCCGGTGTCCACCGACACGAACGGGATCGCGGCGGCGACCATCAGCGTGGTGGCAACCTGGATCAGCGGCGCGGTCCGGAACACCGGGCCGGTGCCGTGCGGGTCAAGAGGCTTCTTGCGCATCAGCTTGCGCAGATCCCGCCACGGCTGCCCGACCCCGGCCCCCGCCCGGCCCTCCATCCGGGCCCGCACCTGCCGCATCATCCCGACCAGCAGCGGCGCACCGACCACCGTCAGCGCGACCTGGAGCACCGAGACCGCGATCCCGGCCCCGGTCGTCGTTGTACCCGTCACCATCGTGCCGCTCATTTCACCGCCGCCAGCGCCACCAGCAGAATCACCAGACTGGAGAAGGCGTACCCGAGGTAGCGGTGCACGGAGCCGTTGGCCAGCGCCCGCGCCCGCTCCCCGCACCAGCGCACCGCGATCAGCACCGGCGCGTACAGCCGGTGCTCGATCCGATCCGGGACAACCCGGTGATAGGACACCCGCTCCACCAGATACGCCGACTCCACCACCGGGGTCACGTCGACATCCGACTCCGGGGCGAGCACGTCGTCGAAGACCCGCTGCAACGGCTCGGCGAACGACGTCGCCGTGTACTGCATCCGCGCACTCGGCGGACCGGCACCGCAATCCCACAACGGCACGGCCCGCCGCCGCACCCCGACGACCAGGCGCAGCAGCCCGGCCAGCACCACCGTCACTCCGACCGTCCCCGCGACCACGACCAGTGGCGACATCGTGGACCCGAGTACCGTCAGCTTCGTCCGCACCGCATCGGCGACCGCCGGACCGACCGGCGTCACGCCGGCGACCGCTCGGGCCAGCCACGAACCCGCCAAACCGGGAGCGACAGCGAGCACGGTCGCGGCCCCGGCCAGCATCAGCATCGCGGCGAGCATCGTGGCCGGCGACTCCGCCGCCCGCGCTGCGCCGTCGCTGCGCGGCCGGGCCAGGAACCCGGTGCCCAAGGCTTTCACGAAGGTCGCCACCGCCAGCCCCGCCGACAACGCCACCGCCGCCACCGCGATCGGCAGCACCACCGACACCACTATCCCCGGCACCGCCAGCCCGTGGATCAGCGACTGCAACAGCAGCCACTCGGAGACGAACCCGGCCCCACCCGGCAGCGCCGCCGCGCCCAGCGCGCCCACCGCGAATGCCGCCGTGGTCACCGGCATCGCCTGCCGAAGACCGCCCAGCGCATCCAGATCCCGGGTCCCGGTGGCCCGCAGCACCGAGCCGGCGCCGGCGAACAGCAGGGCCTTGAACGCGCTGTGCGTCACCACATGCAGCAGCGCCGCGGCCAAGGCGATCCCAGCAAGCTGCGGCTTCCCGGCCGAACCGAACAGGCCCGCCGCGCCGACGCCGAGCACGATCAGCCCCATGTTCTCCGTGGTCGAATACGCCAGCAGACGCTTCAGATCCGACGTCACCGAAGCCTGCAAGATCCCGTAGACCGCGGAGACGGCGCCGGCGGCCATCGCCAGCAGCCACCACCAGCGCGGACCGCCACCGAGCAGCCCCATCCCGACCCGGATGAGACCGTAAACGCCGAGGTTCACCATCACCGCGCTCATCAGCGCCGAGACCGGGCTCGGCGCCTCCGGATGGGCCCGCGGCAGCCAGGCGTGCAAAGGCACGATGCCCGCTTTCGAGCCGAAGCCGACCAGGGCCAGCACGAACACCGTCCCGCGAACCGCCGGCGACAAGTGGCCGGCGGCGGCACGGATCGCCGCGAAGGTCTCGCCGTGCGCGGCGGCGGCCAGCCACACCAGGGCGAAAAGGATCAGGACGAACCCGAGCTGGGTCATGACCGCGTACCACAGCCCGGCCTCGCGGACCTGCTCGCGCCGACGGTGCTCGGTCAGCACCAGCAGCAGCGACGTGACCGCCATCAGCTCCCAGCACACCAGGAACGTCGACACGCTCGCCGCCGCCGGCACCAGCAGCATGGCCAAGGCGAACAGCGGAAACAGCGCGGAGGCTGCCCGGCCCGGGTCATGGCCGTGCCCGTGGTAGCCGATGCCGTACACCGCGACCGCCAGGACCACCGCCCCGGCGACCGTGATGAACAATCCCGACAGCGCATCGACCCCCAGGTACACCCCGGCCAGCGGCAGCACGTCCGGCAGACACGCACTGAACGTCCGCCCGGACAGTGCCGCGACTCCGACAACGACCCCGGCCGCCCCCAGCGCAGCCGTCAACACGCCAACGCCCGTCGCCCGGGACCTGCGGGGCAGAGCAAGACCGGCCGCCGAAGCCGCCCCGGTGAGCCCGACCGAACAGGCCAGCCCGGCACCGATCAAGTTCACCGCCCGGTCACCTGCCGCAACGCCGCCACGATCGCCTCCGGCTCCGGGGGGCATCCCGGAACCCGCAGATCCACCGGCACCACCTCATCCACGCCGCCGACCACGCCGTAACCGCCGGCGAACTCCCCGCAGCCGATCGCGCAGTCCCCAACCGCCACCACCAGCCGCGGCTCCGGCGTCGCGGCGAACGTGCGCTTCAGCGCCACCGCCATGTTCCGCGTCACCGGGCCGGTCACCGCCAGCACGTCCGCATGCCGGGGCGAGGCCACCAGCCGCACCCCGTACCGGTCGGCGTCATACACCGGCCCGAACGCTTGACCGATCTCGATCTCACAGCCGTTGCACGAACCCGCGTCCACACACCGCACCTGCACCGACCCGGCCAGCGCCCGCTGCGGCGGCAGCCCGGCCGAGCGCGCCGGCGCGGGCTCGGCCACCCGGCCCAGCGCACGGATCTTTCTCAGCAGACCTCTCATCGCCATCCTCACCAGGGGATTGACATGCCCCACGGCGCGCGAAGGCCGTGCGGCGAAATCAGAAAAGCCGCCGTTCCTTAAGAGGAATCGGCGGCCTGCAACTCGGCCAGCAGCTCCCGCTGCCCGACCAGGAGCTCGGTGAGGATCCGGCGGGCGGCCCGCATCAGCTCCGACACGTCCGGGCCGGCCAGCTCGTACACCACCGTCGAGCCCTCCCGGATCGCCGTCACGATCCCGTAGCGGCGCAGCACGCCCAACTGCTGCGACAGACTCGACGCCTCGATCTCGATCTCGGCCAGCAAGTCGCGCACCGGCTTGGGGCCCTCGCACAGCAATTCCAGCACTCGGATGCGCACCGGATGCGCGAGCATCCGGAAGAACTCCGCCTTGGCCTGATACAGCGGAACCTGCGCCACCGTCGATTTCACCTCGCCATCGCGGCACGAGAGCTTAGGCAGGACACCTTGATCCCGTATTCGGACGCCAGTTCAGCCAGATACGTCAGGCGGGCCAGGTGCAGCTCGACCTGCGCGGCGTCACCAGCCAGACGCGCGGCATCAAGAGACCGCCGAGCCTGCCGGACCGTATCCGAGACGGTAGCCGCGAGCTGCTGCACGACCACTTCCCTCCAGACGTCCACGCCGAGGACCGCCGTACCCGGCGGAGCGCCCTCCATCATGTCCCTCGTTGAAGACTTCTTCAACACAACATGCCGATAAGGCGTCAGCGTCTGACTACCACCCGCCGATTCGGCCCCTGCCTACCGCCCAGGACCGGCCCTTGGGTTCTACAGCCCCCTGCTCGACAGGCTCGGCCGCTGTCGACCTGGCCGTTGGCAATGTGTCCCCGAGCAAGGTCGCTCCGCTGGCAGCCCTACTCCGAACTCGGCGACCTTCACTCGGAAGGGACACTGGTAGGTCACGGGCTCTACCACGTCGGTCACGCTGTCTCCCCTCGTCCGGCCTGCAACATCGACTCAGCTCCGAGAGGAACCGGTCTTGTCGCACCGAGCCTACGTGCCGACGGCGACATCGATTGGGTGTTCGCTGATGCCGGGGAGTCGACACTGATTTGCATCGCCCCAGAAATTCCGCTGGTCGTAGCGTTGCAGGTGACTAAGGGTGTGGCTTTCGAAGACTTGACCGGGAAGTCGGCGAGGCAGTAACAAGTCAACTCTTGAACAGAGTTTCGGCAGTTCCGGGACTGATTCTTCGCACGGCTCAGCTGGGTCTTCGGGCGCGGGACCAACCTGGGGGGTGGAGAGTGGGTGATCGCGATGGTGAGGACGGATTCGGCGGAGGCGCGACGGTCCGCGCTGGCGCTTGGGAGCCCCGCGTTGCCGGAGGCCGGTGGACTGCCTGCGGTGTTGGATGTGCCGTCGGCGGGGCGCCTGTTGGGGATCGGGCGGACGGTGGCGTATCGGCTGGCTGCGGCGGGGGAGTTTCCGTGTCGGGTGCTGCGGGTGGGGTGTCAGTGGAAGGTGCCGACGGCCGATCTGCTGGCGGTGTTGGGACTTCCCGCGCAGTCTGCGCCGGCTGTAGACGGCTGGCCCGGGGGAGACCACAGGTGGAGAGCGGATCATCACGTGGTGATCGCGCGCCGGCGAGGCGGCGGTGCCGGCTCGCGCAGGAGCAGGGGTGATCGAGCGTGAGTGCGGGTTCGGTGTTCAAGAAGTGTGGTTGCCGGGAGCCGGTGCTGGGGCCGACTGGTCTGCCGATGACGGGCGCTGACGGGAAGCCGGTGGTGCGGCGTCTGGGTGTGAAGTGCCCAAGGCTGCGTCGTGGTTTCGGGTGGAATCCGCGACATGGCACCTGGTATTTCCAGTACGACCACGCCGATGCCGCCGGCAGCCGGGTGGTGGTGTCTTTCGGGAGTCTGGCCACCCGTGCGGAGGCTGAGGACCAGCTTGCTGCGGTGCGGCGGCTGTTGGGGATCGCCGATGAGGTCGGTGACGATCCGAAGGCGGTGGCCGGGCTCAGGGTGCAGATAGCCGCCCGGATCCGGGCCGATCACAAGGCGGGTCTGGGGCTGCCGGAGTTCGAGGCGATGCGCCGGGCGGTGCTGACCGGTGCGCCGGTGACTGAGCATCTGACGGTGGGGCAGTGGCTGACCCAGTGGCTGGCCGGCAAGACCGCCTTGAGCGTGTCCACACGGCGGATGTATGCCTCGCAGGTGCGGACCTATCTGATCCCGCATCTGGGCCAGGTCCCTCTGGACCGGTTGCGGGTGGCGCATGTGACGGCGATGTTCGACGCGATCGCCGGGGAGGCTGCGGCGGCGGAGGCGAACAACATGGCGCGTCGGGAGGCGGACGCGGCCCGGAAGGCTGCGTGGGCGCGTGGGGATCGTGTGGCGTGGCGGAAGGCGAAGGACCGGCTGGCTTCGTTGCCGGTGTTCCGGCCGCCGTGTCATGCGGCCACCCGGTTCCGGCTGCGGTCTGCGCTGCGCTCGGCCCTGTCGGCGGCCTGCGCCCAGCAGCTGGTGACGGTGAACGTGGCGGCGCTGGCGGAGATCGGCTCGGGCCGGTCGCCGAAGGCATTGGTGTGGACGGCTGAGCGGGTGGCGTACTGGCAGGCGACAGGGAACAAGCCGTCGCCGGTGATGGTGTGGACGGCCGAGCAGACCCGGGCGTTCCTGGACCGGGCACAGCGTCATGAGTGGTACGCGCTGTATCTGCTGGTCGCGTGTACCGGGCTGCGCCGGGGGGAGGCCTGCGGGCTGCGGTGGATCGATGTGGACCTCAATGCCCGAATGATCTCCCCGGCCAAGCAGCGGGTGCAGAACGGCTGGGAGGTGCTGGAAACCGACCTGAAGTCCGATGCCAGCGAACGCGACGTGGGCCTGGCCGATCAGGTCGTCGAGGCGCTGCAAGCCCAGCGGGAGTGGCAGCAGGAAGCAAGGGAGCGGGCCGCGTCGGCGTGGGTCGAATCGGGGCTGGTGTTCACGACCGATGTCGGTGCGGGGTTGCACCCGGCCCGGGTCACCGCCCAGTTCAAGCAGCTGGCCCGCGAGGCCGGGCTCCCCCCGATCCGGCTGCACGACTTGAGACACGGTGCCGCGTCGCTGGCGCTGGCCGCCGGGGTGGATCTGAAGGTCGTCTCGGACATGCTCGGGCACTCGGGCACGGCCATCACCCGGGACATCTACACCTCGGTCTACGACGAGCTGAAACACGCCGCAGCCGCGGCCATCGCCGCCGCGATCAACGGCGCCCGCCGCCCGATAGCTGCACCAGCAGTGCGGGGCAGACGGACCGCGAAGCCGCTCGCCGCGACGGGTTGAACGTCAACGGAGGTCGCATCGGCTACAGCAGCGGACCTTTTGTGGCCTGGCCGACCGGTTGGGCGCCCGGAGACTTCCTGCAGGTCAGGCGCGATACACCCGGCCGGAGTCTGGACCACCCCTGGACCATCGAACTCACAGAGCCCGGATGGCCCCGATCCTGCGGACCGAAAATCCACTGGAGCCTGCGCGGAGGTCAGGGCTCGGATATCGAGTTCTGGAACGCAGTCGGAACGCTCCCTGGACCACGCCTGGACCAAAAGATCAACGGCCCGTCAGATTGTCTAGACCATAGCAAGATCAAAAAAGCGAAAGCCCTGGTCAGATACCCTGCCAGGGCTTTCGCTACGGGTGCGCCGTCAGGGACTTGAACCCCGAACCCGCGGATTAAGAGAGGATCGCGCGAAGTCCGCTGGTGGGCGCTGTGGCGCTGACGCATTTGGTAGCGGGGGAGTGGTCCAGGGTGGTCCAGGATGATTGCGACCCGAAGGCCGTGGGCTTTTCATCCGCGGGTTGTTTATCTGAAGGCTCGTAGCCGCGTGATCGGCGCATTGTTCAGCCTCTCCCTCGGCGCCGTCCTCGCCTTTCGCGTCACCGCTGAACTGGCCGCGATCTCGCTGATCCTCCTCGTGGGCACCAAGACCGCCGCCGACCGTGCCGGGCGGACCCGATGACGGGGCTCACGCTGCACGTCCCGGGACAGATGGCCCGCCACCTGGAATACCTCCTGTTGGACGTCAACGGCACGCTCGCCGACTGGGGCGTGCTGCCGCCGGGCGTGCCCGAACGCCTGGCCGCCGTGAACCAGACTTTCGATGTGCTGTTGCTGACCGCCGACCCCGACAACAACCTCCCCGAGATCCGCGCCGCACTCGGCGACATCGACGTCGAAATGCGTCACCGACTCAGAAGGCACAGGTGCGCTGCCCATCCGGCCCCGGACGCGGCGACGTAACGATCGCAGCAGGCAGCAATCCCGGCGAGGCACCGCCGCCGCCTCGGTCGGCCTCGCGCGCGGGCGCGCAGATTTCTGGTGCTCCGCGCCTATCCGCCTACCGGATTGAAACCGTACTCGTCGATCTCGAACGTGGTCAGGATCAGGATGCGGACCCCGGGGAGGTCGTCGTCGGCGGTGATCAGGCGGGATCATCGGGCAGCTGGTGGGGAGTCTGGGGCGGTGGCTGCCGTTCAACGCCGGCAGCGCTCTGGGCGGCTCCGCGACGAAGATCGTGCCGGACTTGCTGCCCCGCTGGGGTGGAGGCGTGGTCCTGGCCGTCTATGCGTTCGCCTTCGCCACGGCGGCGGCTCTCCAGACCTCGGTCCAGCGCGACGTCGCATAACGACTGGTCAACGGCGTACGTCAGGCGTCGACGCCGCCCGTGGCGACGAAGGGAACGGGGACGGCCGCGTCGGCCGGCTCGGCGGGAGTCCGAGCCGGCCTCTCCAGAACGGCTCCCAGCGGGACCGACTGATCCGGAAATCGGATAGCGGTCATGCCGTCTTGAACGCCTGCACGCCGGGCGGTAGCTGGGCTGATGCCTGAGCGTCCAGGAACGCCTTGACCACGGCGCTCTTGGCGCGCCGCCGGGTCCAGAACAGTGCGACGTCGCGGTGTGCGGTGGTGGAGTCGATGGTGCGCATCGTCAGGCCCTCGGTGCTGGTGGTCTGCAGGGCGAGCCGGTTGATGACGCCGATGCCGAACGCCGCGCGGACCAGGGCGACGAGGGTAGCGGGCTGGTCAGTCAGGTAGGCGATGTCGGCGCGTCCGGCGGCTTCGCCGAGGGTGTTGCGCACGTCGAACCCGCCGCCGTCCTCCTCGGTGCCGGAGGGGTTGCCGATCAGCGGGCGCTCCAGGATGTTCTCGATGCTCACCGACGATAGTTTCGCCAGGGGATCATCCTCGCGCATCACCGCGACGATGTCCTCGCGCCAGATCGGGCGGTGGCACAGCGTCGCCTCGCGCATCTTCGGCAGCAGCGGCCGGAATGCCAAGTCGACGGTGCCCTTGGTGACCATCTCCTCCAGGGTCGCCGCGGTGCCCTCGAACAGTTCGACGGTCACGTCGGGGTGTTTCGACTTCAGCTCACGCAGGATCGCGGGGAGATAGGTGGAGCTGACGCTCGGGTAGCTGCCGATCGCTACGTGCGCGACCAGGTTGTCCAGGGTGCTGCGGGCCGCCTCGACGCCGCGCTGCAACTCCAGCAGCGCGGTCATGGCGTGCCCGCGGAACAGCTCGCCGGCCTCGGTGGTGCAGATGGGCCGGGCCTTGCGGTCGAACAGGGTGACCCCGAGGGTGTGCTCCAACGCCGCGATGTGTGCGCTGACCCGCGACTGCGACAGGTGCAACGCCAACGTCGCGGCTCCGAAGCCGCCGCTGTCGGCGACCGCGAGGAAGCTGCGCAGCCAGGCGGTCTGGAGCGACATCGCATCACGGGGATCGCGCGGTGTCAGGTCGAGGGGGTCGACATGTTTGTCGAGGTCCGCAGCCGGGCCGTCGTCGGCCGGGACATCCGGACCGGTCGGCGTGCTCATGGCGCCTCCGCCTCGGCGGCGGCCAGCGCGACGAGTTCGGCCAGGTGTACGACGCGCGCACGGAGGCGGGCACGGCGCAGTACGCCGATCATCTGACGCTGGCATCCAGGGTTGACCACGACGAGGAAGTCTAGATCGAGTACGGCAAGCGCGGCTATCTTCGGCGCCACCACCCGGCGGCTGTCTTTCCGGCGCAGGAGGGCATAGGTACCGGCGGCACCGCAGCAGTCGCCCGCACCCGGGACCTCGACATAGGCACCGAGCGCGCTGATGACCTTTCGGGGTTCCGCGCTGACGCCCATCCCGTTGCGCAGGTGGCAGGAATCCTGCAGACCGATGCGGGCCGGGCGGCCGTCGATGAGGATCGGACCGGGCAGCGAGCCGCGGTCGAGCAATGCTTCGGAGTAATCCACGACCCGATCGCGTCCGGCGACCGCCGCGATGTGCGCGGCGCAGCCGCCGGCGGTGGACACGATCCGTCCCGGCCGGTCGGCCAGCCGCCTGGCCAGTTCCTCGCCGCGCTCGACGTCGCCGTTGTGTGCGTGCAGTGCTCCACAACAGCCCTGATCCTGCGGGACCTCGATGCCGGGGAGGGTCGCCGCCGCGGCCCGGCTCACCGCGGGGAACAGCGATCGCTCGAAGCACCCGAGCATGAGAATCTCGTCGCTGCCTTCCGGCGCGGTAGCTGGAGAGGCGCTCGGCGGAGAGAACCTGGCGTGGCGCCGCAGCCGTCCCGCGAGGCGGATCAGCCGGCCGCGGTCGGCGAAGCTCAGCAGCGGCCGGATCCGCAGCGGTCGACGGCGCCCCTTCCACTGCGCGTTCCGCAGGTCCTCGATCAGGTTGCCATACGGCACACCGGCCGGGCAGACGGGTTCGCAGGCGCGGCAGCCCAGGCAGAAGGAGCCTTGCTCACGAGCGGCGACGTCGAAGACATCGACCTCACCGTGATCGATGGCGCGCATCAGCGCTATGCGACCTCGTGGTGAGGACGCCTCGTCACCGGTCAGCTTGTAGGTGGGACACGAAGGCAGGCAGAAACCACACGAGATGCAGGTACCCAGCTCCTCGGCGTCGAAGATGTCGCCAGCACTCATGATCCCAGCTTCCCGGGGTTTAGGATCCCCACAGGGTCGAAGGCCTGCTTGATCCGGGCCAGCAGGGCCATCTGCGCCGACCCGAGCTGCGCTTCCAGATACGGCAGCTTCGCGGCGCCCACACCGTGCTCACCGGTGATGGTGCCGCCCAGCTCGACGGCAGCGGCGAAGATGTCGTCGAACGCGGCCGCGACCCGTGAGCGCTGCTCATGGTCGCCGGGGTCGAAGCAACCGACCGGGTGGGCGTTGCCGTCCCCGGCATGCCCGAACGTGGCGACGGTCGCCCCGCTCTCGTCGGCGATTTCGTCGATCCGACGGACCAGCTCCGGCAGCAGCGACCGCGGAACGCCGACATCCTCCAGCATGGTCGCGCCGCCGAGCCGCGACAGCGCCGGAAGCGCGCACCGGCGGGCCGACAGCAGCGCCTCCGATTCCGCCGCCGCCGTGGCTACCTGCGCCGAAGTGGCGCCGAACTCGCGCATGAGGTCGGCAATCTCCGCCACTGTGCGCTCTACCTCCGCTGCGCTGCCGTCGTCACCGAACAGCAGCATCGCCCCGGCATCGGTATCCAGGCCGAGCTGCGCGTAGTCCTCCACCGCGCGGATGCACTTGGCGTCGAGGAACTCCAAGGTAGCGGGCAGGATCCCCGCCGCGACCACACCGCGCACCGCATTGCTGGCAGCCTTCAGGTCGGCGAAGTACGCCAGTCCGGTCGTACGCGTGGCCGGTGCCGGCCGGAGCGCGAGCGTCAGCTCGGTCAGCACCGCCAACGCCCCCTCCGATCCGGTGAGCAGCCGCACCAGGTCGAAACCGGCCACGTCCTTCAGTAGCTGCCCGCCGGCGCGGATCACCTGCCCGTCGGCCAGGACGGCCTCGACCCCGAGGACGTACCCCGCGGTGTTGCCGTACTTCAGCCCGTGCAGCCCCCCGGCGTTGGTGGCGACATTGCCGCCGAGTGTCGACACCCGTTGGCTTCCGGGGTCCGGCGGGTAGTACAGCCGGTGCTCGGCGACGGCGCGTGCCAGGTCCTGGGTGGTGACGCCCGGTTGCACGACGGCCGTCAGGTCGATGGGGTTGATGGATGCGATGCGGTTCATGCGTGTCAGCGCGAGCACGATCCCGCCATGGGTGGGTACGGCACCCGCGGCCAGGCTGGTGCCGGCGCCCCGTGGCACCACCGGGATGCCGCGGTCGTTGGCGAATCGCAGTACCCGGGACACCTCTTCGGTGTCGCCCGGCCGGACGACGGCCCAGGGAATGCCGGAGAACCCGAACGTTGCGTCGGTGCGGTACGGCACAAGCGCCGCGGGCCGGGTTTCCACGTTCGGCGCTCCGACGATCCGACCCAGGTCGGCGCCCAGAGAGGGCGCGGCATCCGTGGCCAGTGTGCTCATGCCGCGGTCAGCCCGCCGTCGATGACGAGGGCCGCGCCGTTGACGAACCGGCCGTCGGCACCGGCGACGAACGCCACCATGGCCGCGACTTCCTCAGGGGTGCCCATGCGGCCGTCGAGCTGCCTGGCGGCCATCGCCGCACGAGCAGTCTCCGGATCCGGGGCGTTCGCCAGGATCTTCCCGATCCACTCGGTCCCCACGGTCCCCGGGCAGATCGCCACGCAGCGGATGCCTTCGGCCGCGTGATCGACGGCCACGGCCTTGGTGAGACCGACCAGCCCGGCCTTGGACGCGCAGTACGCGGCGCGGCCGGCCAGGCCGACCTGGCCGCCGACCGAGGCGATGTTGATGATCACCCCGTGGCCGCGGTCCAGCATCAGCGGCAAGGTGGCGCGGGTGGTCAGGAACGGTCCGGTGAGGTTCACCGCCAAGACGCGCTCCCAGTCCTCGTCGCTGGTCTCCAGCACGTTCGCGAGCAGTCCGATGCCGGCGACGTTCACCAGCACCTCGGGGGCCCCGACGGTGACGGCGATCTCCCGGGCCACCGCCCCCACGGCCAGCGGGTCGCAAAGGTCGACTGAGAAGGCGTGCGCCTTCCCGCCGCCGGCCTCGATCAGGTCGCGGGTCCCGGCCAGCCCGGCGTCGTCGATATCGAGCATGGCGACCTCGAATCCGTCGTGGGCCAGGCGCACGGCGGTCGCCCGGCCGATGCCGGAGGCGGCGCCGGTCACGGCGGCGACCGCGCATGTGCCGGTGCTCATGCGTACGCCCGCCCGGGCAGCGAGCCGTCCATCGCGTAGCCGCCGTCCACGTCCAGGCAGGCGCCGGTGGTGTAGCAGGCTTCGTCGGAGGCGAGGTAGCAGATGGCCGAGGCCACCCACTCGGGCGGTGCGATCTTTCCCAACGGGATCTTCTCCATCAGCGACCGCACGATCTGCGCGGTGTAAAGAGGTTCGCTCATCTTGGTCTTCGTGGCGCCCGGCCGGACGCAGTTCACGGTGATCCCGTGTGGTGCGAGCTCCGACGCCATCGTGCGGGTCATCGCTTCGAGCCCACCCTTGGTCGCGGTATAGGGTGCCGCGTTCGGTTCGGAGACCACGGCGTGGACCGACGAGACGTTGACGATGCGCCCCGGGGTCTCGTTCGCGACCATGATCCGGGCCACGGCCTGGCTCAGGAAGAACACGCCGGTCAGGTTCACCGCGATGACGCGGTCCCAGTCCGCCCGGGTGACTTCCAGAAACGGCCTGATGTGCAGGATCCCGGCCACGTTGGCGAGGATGTCGACGCGGCCGAACTGGTAGCTCAGGTACTCCTCCAGCTGCCGCCCCGCGTCCGGGTCGGCGACGTCCATGTCGATGCATTCCACGCGCTCTCCGGCGCTGAGCTCGTAAGGCCACCGCCGGGTGTTCTTCACATCGACTGCGACGACCTTCGCGCCCTCTTGCAACAGCCGCTCGGCCGTCGCCCGTCCGATACCGGAGTCGGCTCCGGTGACCACGGCGACTTTGCCGTTGAATCTCATGGGGTGACCTCTTCTGAACAGTGGGGTCTGCGAGGTGTGCGGAGGGTGTGGAAGTGGTTCGAGGGCAGGCCCGGCGTTTCGACTTCCAGACACAGCACGGCGCCGGACAGCGGCCACTGCCGCACCTGGTCCTCGGTCAACTCGATCGACGCCGAGGTGATGAACATGGTGCGCAGGTCCGGCCCGCCGAAGGCGACGCTGGTCGGACGCAGCACCGGCACCGGTATCTGCTGGGCGACCTCGCCGTCCGGGGTGAAACGGACGACCTGGGCTCCGTCCCAGAAGGCGCACCAGACGTCACCGGCCGAGTCGACCCGGAGTCCGTCCGGGATACCGGCCAGCTCGGAGGTGTTCGCGAACACCTGGCGGTCGCGGACGGTCCCGGAGTAGCTGTCGAACTCGTACCGGTAGATCAGGTCGTCGCGGGAGTCCACGAAGTACATCCACCGGCCGTCCGGCGACCAGTCGATTCCGTTCGAGCAGTAGAAGCCCTCATCGGCGATGGTCCAGGAGCCGGTGTCGTCGATGCGATAGAGGCGGCCCACCGGCCGGGTCTCGCCGTCCTCCAGCGACCCGGTCCAGAACCGGCCGGCCGGGTCGACCGAGCCGTCGTTGAAACGACACGACGGCCGGTCGGCCTCGGGGTCGGCCAGGAAGGTCAGGCCACGGCTGGTCATGTCGAGGAGATGCCAGCCGGTGCGCAGGGCGGCTATCAGCACGTTCGGATCCTCGGTGAGCCCGAGCGCGCCCACTTGGGCGCCGACGTCGATCCGAGCGTGTTGCCGAGGGTTGTGGCCTTGGGCGTAGATGAGCCCGGCAGCGATGTCCACCCAGTACAGCGTCTCTGTCCGCCCGTCCCACAGCGGACCCTCGCCGAGGATGGCCCGGCCGTCCCAGAACACAGGTGATTGGCTGTCGTTCACAGTGAAGCCGATACCGTCGCTCATACGACTGCTCCCATCCGCCACGGCACGATCTCCTCGTTGCCGAACCCGAGCGCCTCGGACTTGCTCGGAGCCCCGGACGCCATGTCCACCAGCGTTTCGAACAGTGCGACGCCGTAACGGAGCTGATCTTCGCGGGCCATCGCCGGTCCGGCGTCGAAGTCCATGTCACCGTGCATGTGATCGTAGAGCCGGGTCGTCGTGCTGATCTTCAGGCAGGGTGTGGGCCGCGAGCCGAACACCGAACCCCGACCAGTCGTGAACGCCAGCAGGTTCGCCCCGCCGGCGACCATCCCGGTCGCCGAGACCGGATCGTAGCCGGGGGTGTCCATGAAGGTCAGCCCTGGCGCGGTGACCGCTTCGGCGTAGGCGACGACGGCGTTGAGCGGACTGGTGCCGCCTTTGAGGACCGCCCCCAACGATTTCTCCCAGATGGTGGTGATGCCGCCGGCCCGATTGCCCTTGGACGGGTTGTTGTCCAGCTCCGCGCCGTTGCGCGCGGTGTAGTCATGCCACCAGTCGATGAGCTCGTCGATCCGTTGGCAGACCTCCGGGGTGGCGGCTCTGCGGCGCAGCTGGTGCTCGGCGCCGTAGATCTCCGGCGTTTCGCCCAGGACGACCCGGCCGCCCGCGGCGACCAGCAGGTCCGCAGCCACGCCCAGGGTCGGATTCGCGGTCAGCCCGGAGTATGCGTCGCTGCCTCCGCACTGCAAGCCCAGTGTCAGCTCCGACAACGGGATCGGCTCCCGCGCAAGGCCGCTGACCTCGGCGACCAGCTTGTCGATCCGCTCCAGCCCGGCGTTGACCGTCGCGACGGTACCTCCGAGGTCCTGGATGCCGAGGGTCTCGGTCATCACCTCGGCTCCGAAGACGTTCTCCGGCTGGTTGATCTCACAGCCCAGGCTCACTGTCAGCACTCTGGCGATGTTCACGTGCTCCGCGTAGCCGCGCAGCGTGCGGCGCAGGATGTCATCGCCCGCCGTGCCCTCGGCCATGCCGCAGCCCAGATCGTGCGTCAGTGCGATGACACCGTCGAAGTCCGGCACTCCGGCGTAGCGGGCGTTCGCGGTCTGGGCGATCATCCGGGCCACCGTCGCCGAGCAGTTCACTGTCGGCAACACCGCGATGTAGTTGCGAGTCGCCGCCAGGCCGCCGGACCGGCGGTAGCCGAGGAAATGGTCGCGCGTCGGTTCGGCCGGGGGCTGCCAGGGTACCGCGGTGCCGGGCGAGGATTCCTCGCCCATGCTGTATGGACCCATGCCGAGGTTGTGGGTGTGCACGTGCGCGCCGGGCGGGATGTCCTCCCGCGCGATGCCGATCACTTCGCCATACTTGCGCACCGGCGCACCGGCCGCGATGGCACGTACTGCGACTTTGTGGCCGGCGGGAATGTCGGCCGAGGCCGAGACCGGTCCGTCCGGCGTGTGGACCGGCGTCCCGGCGCTGACATCGACCTGGACGAGCCCGACGTCGTCCAGCCCCACCCTGGGCACCAGCAGCACGACGCCGCCGGCGCCTTGCGTTCCCGTCATGAAAGCTCCATGCGGATCGTGGTGATGAGGCCGTCGCGCCCCCGGAGTGCGAGCATGCCGAAGCGGTCGTCCTGAATTCTGCGGAGTCCGGTTTCAGAGACCTGAAGCGGGATTGTCATACCGCCGACCCTAGGTCGATACCTGCGACGACGCGAAGCGCGAGTAACAGAACGGCGCCATCCGTATCGCGGATAGGTGCTGGCCGGGCCGCTCGCGCCGCGCTCCGAGGCAGCGATTCGGATTCCGGATTGCGACCTGCTGAAACACGCGCTTCACGCGTTCGGTTCCTCAGCGTAACGTCTGGTGCATCCCAGCAAGACGATGCATTCATCAAAACCATCGAATGCCTTTATCGCCGATAGACGGCTTGGCGAGGCTGACCGTATGTAAACGGGAACTTTTTTGGGAGGCGTGATGTCCGAACACCGTCCAGTGGCGAGCCGACAGTGCTGAGCCCGGTGTCGGCGATCGCGGTCGAAGGCGTTTCCAAGGCGTTCGGCGGCATCGTCGCGGTCGACGGCGTCTCCTTCACCGTCTCCGCCGGCGAGGTCGTCGCCTTGGCCGGCGAGAACGGGGCCGGCAAGTCCACGATCAAGAACATCGTCGGCGGGCTGATCCGCCCGGACTCCGGCGGGGTCAGGTTCGGTGTCGCCCTCGCCGCGGAGGGGGTGGCGGGGACCAAGCACTCGGGCGTCGCGACCGTCCACCAGGAGACCAGCCTGTTCCCGGATCTGACGGTCGCTGAGAACGTGCTGCTCGGCCACCTGAGCGGCGAGCCCGGCGTGATCGTCCGGCCGCGCCGGTTGCGGCGCGCCGCGGCCCCGATCCTGAAGCGGGTCGGTGCGGGCTTCGGCCCCGAAGCTTTGGTGCGTGACTTGTCCGCCGGGCAACGACAGCTTGTCGAGATCGCCAAGGCTCTGGCCGCCGAGCCGCGAGCCATCGTGTTCGACGAGCCGACCGCGTCGCTGAACCTGGCGGAGCGCGAGCTGGTGATGCGGATCGTCGAACAGCTGCGCGGCGAAGGTGTCGCGATCCTGTACATCTCGCACTACATGGAGGAGATCTTCCGACTCAGTCAGCGGGTCGTGGTGATGCGTGACGGCCGGGTCGTCGCCGACCAGCCGACTCGGCAGCTCGACCGGGGGACCTTGGAGTCGCTCATGGTCGGCCGGGAACTCGCTCAGGGGCACCCCCCGCTCCCGAAGCCGCAGTCCACGATCATGCTGTCGGTGCGCAAGCTGGGCGACGGTGGCCGCATCAGCGACGTCTCGTTCGACATCGCCGCCGGCGAGATCTTCGGCCTGGCGGGGCTGATGGGTTCGGGACGGACCGAGGTCGCCCGGGCGGTCTTCGGATTGGCCGGCAAGATCGGGACGGTCGAGATGGCCGGCCGGCAGCTGCGCCGGGGCAACGTGGGCGCGTCCATCGCCGCGGGGATGGCCTTCATCACCGAGGACCGCCGTGGCGAGGGGCTGTTCCTGGAGCGGCCCATCGCCGAGAGCCTGTCGATGGTCGACCTGGACTCGGTGGGCCGTGCCGGGTGGCTCGGGTGGCTCGACGGCGGCGCCGAACGCGGCCTGACCACTCGGCTCGGGCAGAAGGTGCACCTGGTGGCTCGTGGCGGCCTGGGGGCGCAGGGCGGGTCGCTCAGCGGCGGCAACCAGCAGAAAGTCGTCATCGGCAAATGGCTTGCCCGGGAGCCCCGATTGATCATTCTGGACGAGCCGACTCGCGGCATCGACGTCGGTGCGAAGGCCGAAATCCACCGGCTGCTCGTTGACCTGGCGCGGGCCGGCTCGTCGGTGCTGCTCATCAGTTCGGAGATGGAAGAGGTGCTCGGATTGAGCCACCGCGTCGGCGTCATGCACAACGGCCACCTGGCCGGCGTCCTCGACCGGTCGCAGGCCACGCAGGAGTCCGTGATCCGGCTCGCCACCGGAGGTGCGCGATGACCTCGCTGCCTTCTGCGGGTTCGGTCGGCATCTGGACCCGCTCGGTGCTGCGGCGGCAGCCGCTGCTGCCGGTGCTGGTCACACTGCTCGTCATCCTGGCCGCCTGGTATGACGGCTTCGCCACGGTGGCGAACCTGCGCAACATCGCCGTCCAGGCCAGTCCGTTGACCATCGCGGCGGTGGGCATGACCTACGTGATCATGACCTCCGGGATCGATCTGTCGGTCGGCTCGATGCTGTTCCTGGCCGCCGCGGTGGAGTCCAGCAGTGCCCTGATCGACCAGCCGGCCATCGGCGTCTTCCTCGCCATCGGCGCGACCGGCCTGCTGATGGGCCTGGTCAACGGCCTCGCCGTCGCCATGACCGGGGTCCCGGCGCTCATCGTCACGCTGGCCACGATGCAGGCGTTCCGCGGAGCCGGCGGCCACATCACCGGTCAGCAGGACATCAGCCTCCCGGAGGGGCTGCGCGGTATCGGGACCGGATCCCTGCTCGGCGTGCCCACCCCGATCCTGCTCGCCGCGGTCACCGCGCTGTGCGGGGGACTGGTGTTCAGCCGCACCAGGTTCGGCCGATACGTGCAGGCCGTCGGGTCCAACCACGGCGCCGCCGTGGACGCCGGGCTCCCGGTGCGCACCGTTCTCATCGGGGCCTATGCGCTGGCGGGAGTGCTGGCGGCGGTGGCCTCACTGACGCAGACCGCCCGGCTCGGTGCCGTGCAGCCCTCCATCGGGCAGGGCTTCGAACTGACCGTCATCACGGCGGTGGTCCTGGGCGGGACCAGCCTGTTCGGCGGGCGCGGCAGCATCGGCGGCACGGTCCTGGGCGCCCTGGTCCTCACCACCGTACAGACCGGCCTGGTCTTCTCCGGGTCCTCGCCCTACGTCTTCGACATCGTCCGCGGCGGCGTCCTGCTCGTCGCGGTCCTCGCCGCCGGTGCCCGGTGGCGGGTTCTCGCTCGCACAGTCGGGCTGACCAGCCGTCGACGGCCGGCGAACGCCGGTCGCGCCGACACCGCGGGTTCAGCGTGATCAAGAATAACGAAGTGAGGGGAGTTACCGTGAAATCTGTCGGAATCTCGCGCTACGCCGTCGCGGTCGTCGCTGCATCGCTGGTCCTCGCGGGCTGCAGCTCGACCAAGAGCTCGAGCACGTCCCCCGGGTCGTCCGCCGCCTCCGGGGGGTCGGCCGCGGCCCACGGCAAGAAGCTCACGATCGGCGTGAGCTTCGACCTGCTCAACTCGATCCGATCCGCCGAGAAGAACGCGATCCAGAGCGCCGCCGACGCGGCCGGCTACACGGTCGTGTTCGACGTCGCCGACCAGGATCCGCAGAAGCAGGCCTCGCAGATCCAGGACCTGATCCAGGCCAAGAAGGTCGACGCGGTGATCGCGATCGCCCAGGACGGGCAGCAGATCTCGTCCTCGATCAGCCTGGCCAAGGCACACGACGTGCCGTTTTTGACCATCGACCGGGCGGTCGCCGACCAGCAGTCCGTCAGCTTCCAGATCACCGGCGACCCGAAGGCCGACGGCGCCGCGGTCGCAGCCGAGTTCATCAACGCGGCCAAGACCACGCCGCTGAAGGTGCTGGAGCTGGTGGGCGGCTTGACCGACCAGAACGCGATCGGCCGCCGCGACGGCTTCAACGCCGCGCTCGTCGGCAACCCGAACGTCACGATCGTCTCCCAGGTCCCCACCGACTGGAAGCCCGACCAGGCACTGGACGGAACGTCGAACGCGCTGCAGAAGGACCCCGGCATCAACGCGATCTACAGTCCGTCGGACTTCCTGCTGCCGTCCGTGCAGTCGGCGCTCACCGCGGCCAACCGGCTGGCACCGATCGGCGACGCCAAGCACGTGTTCATGGTGACGATCGACGGTGACCCGAACGGCTGCAAAGCCATGAAGGCCAAGACACTCGACGCCGACATCGCCACGCCGGTCGCCGACTTCGGCAAGCAGGCCATCGCGGCGGTCACCACGGCCACCGGAGGCGGCAAGGTGGATCCGCAGACCGTCCAGGCCAAGGGCCTCACCCTCAACCAGGCGAACTTCGCCACGACCAGCTCGCAGGTGTGGGGCTGTGGCTCCTGACCGTGCGCGTGTGGAGGGCCCGGCTCGCGGGTCCTCCACTGCATCCTCCAAGGCGCCGGCGGACGTCGTCCGCGCGACGCCCGCCAGGCGTGGCCGGCCGGCGAGCTGGCTTCGTGCCCCTTCCCGACGCCCGGGATGGCTCGCGGACCTGGCGATGCTGCCGGCACTGATCCTGCTGATCGTGGTGCTCAGCTTCCTGACCGACGGCCTTCTGGCGAAATCCAACATCATCAACGTGTTCAGCCAGTCGGCGGTGGTCGCGATCGCTGCGATCGGTGCCACCTTCGTGATCTTGACCGGGGGCATCGACTTGTCGGTCGGCAGCGTCATCGGAGCCAGCGGCGTCGCCTCGGCGTGGGTGATGAGTACCACCGGGAGCTTGGCGCTGGGTATCGCCGGCGGGCTGTTCGCGGGCGCGGCGATCGGAGCGCTGGTCGGCGCGACGGTGGCGAAGCTGAAGGTCGTGCCCTTTGCCGTGACACTTGCCGGTCTTTATGTCGTCAGCGGGTGTACCACGTTGCTCGTCCACGGCAAGACGATCGGACCGGTGCCCACCGGCTTCATCCAGTTCAGCATCGACGGGCCCGGGGGAGTTCCGGACTCCGTGTGGCTGGCCGTGGTGCTCTATGTCCTGGCCCAGGTCGCGCTGACCCGTACCAAGTGGGGCCGCCGCGTGCTGCATGTCGGCGCGAACGTGGAGGTCGCGCGGATCAGCGGTATCAGAGTCGCGCGCACCACCCTGAGCGTCTACGCCGTCGCAGGACTGTTCTCGGCGATCGCCGGCGTCGTCCTGACCTCCGGCCTGGCCGGCGCGAGCGCCAGCATGGGCAGCCCGCTGCTGCTCAACGTCGTCGGTGCCGTCGTCCTGGGCGGTACCAGTCTGGCCGGTGGCCGGGGAAGCCTGCTGCGCACCGGGATCGGCGTGCTCTTCCTCGGATTCCTGTCCAACGGCATGAGCCTGCTCGGTCTGCAGGACTACGACCAGCAGATCGTCACCGGAGCGTTCATCTTCCTCGCCGCGTCCGCCGACGGCTTGGCGCGGTGGCTGCGGCGGCGGTCGACCGCCAGGCGCGGTCCGTCGGATCCGCAGCCTCAGGCCGCGGGCATGGCAACCGGCTGAGGTGGGACGCCGGCGCCCCGCAATCCATCGTGCGGTCCGCAAAGAGGGGTTGCGGGCCGCACGATGCCTTCTTTCGCGGCGCTCCGACCCGATGTGTGGGTGGGCGGGGAACCGGACCTTGGGTGGAGCGCCTCTTTTGCGTGACAGTTGTGTTGTCGGCGGCGCTATTGGTCGACGAAGTCCACGTTGACAGCGGTGTCGCCGGAGTCGTGCTGCAGGGTCACGGTGGACCCTTCCGGGATGTTGACGCTGACCGTCTTTTCCGTGAAGGTTCCCCAGTCGCCGGTTGCGGTGAAGGCGACGCTCTGGCTCTTGACTCCGTTGACGTAGAGACTCAGCGAGCCGGAGGCCGCTGCGGCGTAGCCGATAGCCAGCTTGTTCGAGGCGTGAAGGCCGTTGAAGGTCACGCCGTCGCCGACGTTCGCCAGGTATCCGACGTTGATCCCGTCGGTGGCGCCACTCCGGATTTCACCCTTCGCACCACCGAGGAGGGTGCCGTATTCAGCCTGTTGCGGCTCTTGGATGTAGTCCACGTTGATGGGCACATCTCCAGCGTCGTGCTGCAGGGTCACGGTGGCTCCGGCCGGGATGTTCACGGTGACTGTCTTTTCCGTGAAGGTTCCCCAGTCGCCGGTTGCGGTGAAGGCGACGCTCTGGCTCTTGACTCCGTTGACGTAGAGGCTGAACGTGCCGGAGGCCGCTGCGGCGAAGCCGATGTCCAGCCTGTCGGAGACACCCAGGTTCGAATACGTGACGCCGTCGCCGACGTTGACCATGTAGCCGACGTTCTGCCCGTTCCACGCGCCGCTGTGGGGTTCGAGCCGTGCTCCGCCTT
>JABFXP010000392.1 GCA_013361685.1 Catenulispora sp. | reverse complement strand
GGGCCGGTGGGCCTGGGGCTGGAGATCAACGTCGACTACCTGGCGGCGTGCGCCGTGGACCTCGCCGGAAACATCCGCGACAACCGGACCCTGCACGGCGACCAGCGCGGCCGCCGGTCCGCCGACATCCTGGGCGATCTGGCCGAGCTGGCCCGGAAGGTGTCGGACCACCCGGAGTTCACCGTGGCCGGCGCGGCGGTGGCGGTGCCGGGCCTGGTCGAGACGCCGCGCGGCCGGATCCGCAGCGCGCCGAACCTGCGGTGGCAGGACGTGGAGATCGCGCAGGAGCTGCGGGAGCTGCTGCCGGACACGCCGTTCGCCCCGGCGGTCGGCAACGAGGCCGACTTCGCGGCGCTGGCCCAGGCGCACGACGCGCGGCGGGGGGCGATCGGCGCAGGCCGAGGCGGCGCCGCCGGTGACACCGCCGGTGCCGGTGTCACCGCAGGGGTTGCCGGGGCCACCGGGTCCGCCGGTGCGCCCGCGCTCGCGATCGACGGCGCCAACGGGCGATCGGCCCGGCCCGGCGCGTCCCCGGCCGGTCACACGAACGCCACAGGCACCGGCACCGGCACCGGCACCGACGACCCGGCGGCATCCCACCCAGACGCCCCGCTGACCGACTTCCTCTACGTCTCCGGCGAGATCGGCGTCGGCGCCGGCATCGTCCTGGACGGCGAGCTGTTCCGCGGCGCCCGGGGCTGGGCCGGGGAGATCGGGCACGTCACCGTCGAGCCCGGGGGGACGCAGTGCCGCTGCGGTGCCCTGGGCTGCCTGGAGACCGTCGCCGGGCTCGAAGCCCTGCGGCGCACCGGTCCCGAAGCCGCCGCCGACGCCCTGGGCCGGGCCGTGGCGACCGCGGTCAACCTCCTGGACCTGCCCGCGGTCGTGCTCGGCGGCGTGTACGCCCGGCCGGAGTTCGCCGCGGCGCTGCTGCCCGGCGTGGAGCAGGCCGTGGCCAGGCACGTCGTCAGCGCGCGCTGGGCGCCGGTGGCGGTGCGCGTCTCGCAGCTCGGCGAGACCGCCGCCGCGACCGGCGCCGCCTTCGCCGTCATACGCCGGATCCACGCCGACCCGGCGGGATGGCTGGAGGTGTTGACCCGGAGCTGAGGGATCGTTAGCTTCCCCTCCAGAAACATTCGCGAAATAGCCGCGAAACATTTCTCTCGCGCACTTCGCGGATCGTCACGCCTGGAGGGCACCCATGCGCAGACCCTTCCCCACCCGTTCGCTCCGCCTGGCGGCAGCCCTGACCCTGACCGCGGCCGGTGTGGCCACCGCGGCCGCGGCCACGGCCCCGCCGGCCGCCGCCGCCACCGCCGTCACCGTCTCGGTCAACGCCGGCCAGACCCTGGCGACCATCCCGGCCACCGGGACCGGCGTCAACGTCGCGGTCTACGACGGCGCCATGAACTCCTCGGCCACGCCCGGCGTCCTGAGCACCGCCGGGATGCGGGCCGTGCGCTACCCCGGCGGCAGCTACGCCGACAACTACCACTGGCAGACGGACACGCTGGAAGGCGGCTTGTTCCACGCCCCGAACACCGGCTTCGACGCGTACATGGCCACCGTGCGCGCCGCCGGAGCCCAGGCGGTCATCACCGCGAACTACGGCTCCGGCACGCCGGACGAGGCCGCGGCCTGGGTGAAGTACGCGAACGTCACCAAGGGCTACGGCGTGAAGTACTGGGAGATCGGCAACGAGATCCCCGGCAACGGCGAGTACGGCGCCAAGTGGGAGACCGACAACCACGCCAGCCACAGCGCCACGACCTACGCGAACAACCTGCTGCAGTTCATCTCGGCGATGAAGGCCGTCGACCCGACCATCAAGATCGGCGCCGTCATCGTCCCGCCGGGCACCTGGCCGGACGGCATCGTCGGCCCCGGCGACACGCAGGACTGGAACGACACCGTCATGTCGATCGCCGGCACGAAGATCGACTTCGTCATCGACCACATCTACCCCAGTCCCACCAGCGAGGCCGACCTGCTCACCAAGCCCCAGACCTTCAACCCGCCGATCATGAGCGCCACCCGCGCGCTCATCACCAAGTACTCCGGGGCCAACGCGCCCAACGTCGGCATCGCGGTGACCGAGACCAACGGCTCCAAGTACAGCGACACCGCACCGCAGGGCCTGTTCGCCCCCGACCAGTACCTCACGCTGATGGAGGAAGGCGCCTTCACGGTCGACTGGTGGGACCTGCGCAACGGCACCGACTGCACCGGCCTGACCACGGTCGACGGCGCCACCGAGTACAACGACGGAGGCATGGTCTCCAGCGGCGCTTCCTGCGAGCCGGCGGTGAACACCCCGTTCCCGAGCTACTACGGCACCGAGATGATCGGCAAGCTGGGCTCGCCCGGCGACGCGCTGGTCTCCTCGAGCAGTTCCACGTCGCTGCTGTCCACGCACGCGGTCAAGCGCGCCAACGGCGACGTGGACGTCATGCTCATCAACAAGGACCCGAACAACGCCGCCACCGTCAATCTGTCCTACAGCGGCTTCACCCCGGGCTCCAGCGCGCCGACCGTCTACTCCTACCTGAAGAACGCCACCTCCATCACCTCGGCCACCGGCGGCAGCGCCACCAGCCAGACCGTCCCGGCCTACTCGGTCGTGGTGCTCCAGGTGCACGCCGGCAGCGGCACCCCGGCCGCGACCGGTGAGGTGCACGCGATCGGCGCCGGCAAGTGCCTGGACGTCAACGGCGCCAGCACGACGGCCGGCACCCAGCTCCAGCTCTGGGACTGCCTGGGCGGCAGCAACCAGGTCTGGACGCACACGGCCTCGAACCAGCTGACCGTCTACAGCGGCACCAGCCAGATGTGCCTGGACGACTACGGCAAGGGCACCACGGACGGCACCAAGGCGGTGATCTGGTCCTGCAACGGCGGCACCAACCAGCAGTGGCAGCTCAACGCCAACGGGACCATCACCAGCGTCCTGTCCGGACTGTGCCTGGACGCCAGCGGCGGCGGCACCGCCGACGGCACCCTGGTCCAGCTCTGGACCTGCAACGGCCAGTCGAACCAGCAGTGGAAGCTCGGCTGAGCGCACCGTAGGCCGCCGGCCGCGGCCCGGTTCCGGCAGCGGCCGGCGGCCGGCGAGCCAGCCGGTGCGGGCAACTTTCGGCCCGCACCGGCGAAACTTTGCAGCACGGTGGTGTATGAATAAGGCGTGGACGACGTAGAACGGCGAGGAGAGCCGGTGACCATCGCGCACATCGCGCAGGAGGCGGGCGTGTCGGTGCCCACGGTGTCCAAGGTCCTCAACGGCCGCTCCGGCGTGTCCGACCAGACCCGGGCCCGCGTCGAGGAGCTGATCGAACGCCACGGCTACCGCAAGGCGCCGCCCAAGAGCAACAACATCCTGGAGCTGGTGTTCCACGAACTGGCCGGCATGCAGGCCGTGGACGTCATCCGCGGCGTGGAGCAGGTCGCCCGCAAGCACCGCTTCGGCGTGGTGATCTCCGAGTCGGGCCTGCGGGAGGCCACCGCCCTGGACGACATGCTCGAACGCCGGCCGCGCGCCGTCCTGGCGGTGGGGCGGCTCTCGGAAGCCGAGCGCGACCAGCTCAAGACCCGCGGCATCCCCTTCGTCCTGCTGGATCCGGCGGCCGAACAGCCCGACGAGGTCCCGTTCGTCGGCGCCACCGACTGGCGCGGCGGCCAGATGGCCGTGCGGCACCTGATCGGGCTGGGCCACCGGCGCATCGCCGTGATCACCTCGCAGACCGACGACTCCCCCGGCCGAGCCCGGCTGGCCGGGTTCCACTCCGCAATGCAGGCCGCGGACCTCGCCGTGGACCCGGCGCTGGTGGTCGGCGCCGCCCTCACCCGCGAGGGCGGCCACGGCGCGGCGGCGGGGCTGCTGGCCGCCGCGGTCCGCCCGAGCGCCATCTTCACCTCGAGCGACCTGCAGGCCATGGGCGTCTACCGCGCCGCCCGGGAGGCGGGGCTGCGGATCCCGGAGGATCTCAGCGTCGTGGGATTCGACGACCTGCCGGTCGGGGCGTGGGTGGATCCGCCGCTGACCACCGTGCACCGGCCCCTGGCGGAGATGGCCGCGGCCGCCGCGGAGATGGCGCTGATTCTGGGACGCGGCGAGGAACCCGGACAGCTGGGGTTGGAGATGGCGACCACACTCACCGTCCGGGACAGCACCGCGCCGCCCCGGACCGGAAACTAGTCGGCGGTCACCGGAAAGCGACAGCGAACCGCCGCGCGACGCCGACCCGGCTCAGGACACCGAGCCGGGGGTGGGTACTCTCGCCCTTCGTCGCGCGGTGCACGACCAGAGTGCCCTTCCGCACGTGCCGTCCGGCTCGTCGAGCCCCGGCGCCGCCGTCGGCGTACTTCCGCGCCTCCATGGTCGCCACGACGGCGGTGGCGCGCCGGCGCGCCACCGCCGGACGCCGTCGGGATCTTGCTGCCGAGCACCTCAATAAGATAGAGAAACTTTCACAAGCTCAATGAGATAGTTGCCTGAGCGAAGAGTACCGGGCGCCCAGGCGCTGGGTGCCGGTTCTGTTACGGTCTGACTGCGCAGTCATCAGATGGCTGCGGCTGTATCCGAGAGGGGGTGCCATGTCCGCACCAGTGCGCAGCGTGGATGTGGCGCGGCTGGCGGGGGTCTCGCAGAAGACCGTCTCCAGGGTCCTCAACGACGAGCCCTACGTCTCCGAGGAGTTACGCCGCCGCGTCCGCCAGGCCGCCGCCGACCTCGGCTACCGCCTGAACCACGCCGCCCGCACCCTGGCCTCCGGCCGGACGCGCACCATCGGCGTGGTGACGCTCGGCTCGGCCCTGTACGGGCCCTCCTCGATCCTGCTGGGCGTGGAACGCGCGGCCCGCCGGATCGGCTACGCGCTGCGCGTGGCCACCACCGACGAGGGCGATCCCGCGGGCCTGGCGCGCGCGGTGGAATCGCTGCTCGGACAGGGCGTGGAGGGGATCGTCGTCTCCGAGCCGATCGACGAGGGCACGGCGGTGGCGGTGCGCGTCGACATCCCGGTCCTGGTGCTGGGCACGCCGCCGCCGTTCCCGGCCGCCACCGTGGTCACCGTCGGCGGCGAAGCCGTCCGGCAGGCGCAGACCGCGACCGCGCACCTGCTGGACCTCGGCCACCGCACCGTGCACCACCTGGCCGGACCGCCGCGCTGGTACGCCGCGCGCGACCGGCTCGCCGGCTGGCGCGCGGCGCTGGCAGATCGGA
>JABFXP010000598.1 GCA_013361685.1 Catenulispora sp. | reverse complement strand
GCCTCCCCGACTCCCGTTCCCGATCACCTGGCCGGACCCCTACCCCCGCTCGGTACCTCCCAGTAACATCCAGGTGTCCGCCGCCACACTCATGTGCGAGGTACCCCTCGCCGGCGGCGTTTTCCCACGGGAGGGGACCGAAAGCATGCACGTTCCCACACTCGGCCTGCGCAAGGCCGCCGCGGTCGCGGCCGCCGCGCTCTGCGGCCTGGCGGTCGGCGCCGGCCCGGCGAGCGCCACCGACGGCTGGAAGCACAGGCCCTATGACTACTACCTCGCTCTGGGCGACTCGCTCGGCGCCGGCTGGCAGCCGAACGCCACCACCGGCCAGGGCTACATTTCCGGCCGCGGCTACGCCGACGACATCGCCGCCTCGCTGAAGGCGCAGGGCACCGAGTACGTCAACCTGGCCTGTCCCGGCGAGACCACGGGCTCGATGATCAACGGCGGCTGCCCCTACCCGGAGCCGTACAAGAACCAGCTCGACGCCGCCGCCGACTTCCTCCGGGCGCACAAGGGCGACCGGGTGCTGGTCACCCTGGACATCGGCGCCAACGACGTGGACGGCTGCGCCGGCCCGTCCGGCCTGGACATCCAGTGCGGCCTGAACGGCATCAAGCAGACCGCCTCGGACCTGCCGGTCATCCTCGGCAAGCTGCAGGCGGCGGCCGGCCACAAGACCGAGTTCGTCGGCTCGACCTACTACAACCCGTTCCTGGCCTCCTGGCTGACCGGTTCGGCAGGCCAGTCCACCGCCGAGCTGTCGGCGGTGTTCCTGGGCATGTTCAACTCGGTGTTCCAGGTCGAGTACCCGCTGCACGGGGTGCGGGTCGCGGACGTCGGCGCCGCCTTCAGCAGCGACGACTTCGTGCACCAGGTGCAGCTGGCGCCGGGCGTCACCGTGCCGCTGAACGTGGCCCGCATCTGCCAGTGGACCTGGATGTGCGCGCCCAAGCCGGTCGGCCCCAACATCCACGCCAACGACGCGGGTTACCAGGTGATGGCCAAGGCTTTCGAGGACGCGATCTGAGGTCCGTCTCCTCCACTCGGCGTAGGCCGGGGTCACCCCGGGACGGGTTGGCCCCGGCCTGCGTCGTGACGAGTCTGGAAACGTGGACGGTCCACTCGTCACCTCCCTCGGGCACGCGGGACTGCGTGTCGAGGCGTCCGGGCTGAAGCTGCTGTGCGATCCGTGGCTCTCCCCGGGCGGAGCCTTCCTGGGCTCCTGGTTCCAGTTCCCGGACAACAGTCATCTGCGCACGGTCCCCGGCCTGCTCGACGCCGACTGGGTCGCGGTCTCGCACGAGCACCTCGACCACATGGACCTGGCGTTCCTGGCCGCACTGCCCGCGGGCGTGCGCGTCGTGATCCCGAAGTATCCGGCGCCGACCTGCCGCAACCGCCTCACGGCGGCCGGCGTGCGGCACGTCATCGAGCTCGAGGCGTGGCGGCGGCTGCCGCTGAACACCCGCGGCGACTGGCTGACGGTCATCCCCGAGCAGTCGCCGATGTGTCATGACGCTGCGTTCCTCATCGTCGCCGACGGCGTGTCGATCATGCACACCAACGACGCGCGGATCTCGCTGGCTCAGACCCGCCGCGCGATGGCCGAGGCCGGCGGCCCGCTGGACCTGATGGCGGTGCAGATGTCGGGGGCCAGTTGGCATCCGATCTGCTACGACTATCCGCCGGAGATCGTGGCCAAGATCTGCGCGGACAAGCGCGGCAACAAGTTCAAGGCCGTGACGCGGCTGGTGCGCAGCGCCAAACCGCGGCTGGTGCTCCCTTATGCGGGTCCACCGTGTTTCCTCGATCCGACGCTGGCGCATCACAACGCGCAGATCCCTGAGCCCGGCATCTTCCCGGATCAGGCACAAGCCACCGCGTGGCTGCGGGATCGGATCCCCGGCCAGGAGACGTTGCTGATGCTGCCCGGGGACAGCGTGCAGTTGGCGTCGACGAGCCATGGGGTCACACGTGACGCTCATTGGGAGGGGTTCGCCTACGACGACTCCGTGGCGGTGGCGAATCACTTGGAGGCGTACGCGGCCTCGCGCGCTCAGGAGATCGCCGACGTGTGGGCTGCGCATCCTGATCCGGCCGCAGGCTCTGGTCTCGCGGAACGGTTCGCAGAGCACTTCACCCGTCTCGGCGGGATGAACTCGTACTTCCTGGACCGGATCGCCATGACGGTCCGCTTCGATGTGAGCGGCGCTGACGGCGGGATGTGGGACGTACAGCTCGGCCCGGAGCGGACCGTGGTCAACCTGGATCCCAAGGACCGCAGCAATGAGGCCGTGCAGTACAAGCTCACCATGGAAGCGCGCTGGCTTGAGGCTGTCCTCAGTGGAGAAGCGCGTTGGGAGGATCTCTTCCTGTCCCTGCGCTTCCAGTCCTGGCGCTGTCCCGACGTGTATAACGACTACCTCGTCGGGCTCCTTAAGCACGCCGACGTGGACGCGCTCCAAGCGGTGCAGGACTACGAGACCAAGCGCGACCCGAACGAGATGGTGACGCTCCAGTCAGGCGACCGGACCTTCGAGGTGACCCGCTACTGCCCGCACGCCGGAGAGGATCTGGCGGAGGGTGCGGTTATAGAGAACACCGCCGAAGGTCCGGTACTACGTTGCCTGGCGCATAACTTCGGCTTCTCCCTCACCACAGGCGAGTGCTTGAACGCCCGATGCGATGCGATCAAGGTCGCGACGCCAGTCTGAGAGCTCGTTGTTCCTTATGCGGGCGCGGTCTCCTTGGCTGGTTCCGAATTGGACAGGTAGCCCAGACCACCGGTGGAAGCTGTCCGTCCGGCGCGCATGAAGTAGGTGCCGACCAAGGCGATGGTGCCCGCTACGGCACACGCAATGAAGATTTGCGTGTAGGCCGCGTCGGTAAAGACGCCCGCGCGCTTCGTCACTCCGGTCTTGGGATCAGGGGTGCCGGCAAACACTGTTTGGCCCAGGACGACAAGCCTCACAGGGTGTGCCGCCTGGAATGCCGCTGCTATAGCGGTCCCCACTGCGGTCCCTATCGAGTTGGAGACTCCAAGCATCCCTGCGGTAATACCCTGCTGCTCCGGCGGAGAGGCCTCCACAAGCAGGTTCGGGGTCGTCGCATAGAAGGCGCCGAATCCGACACCGAACACGATGCCCACAAGAGCCAACGTAAGTGCGCCATGGTGCGCCGCCGCGTACACGCCACTGGTGAGCGCGAAGGTGAGCATCCCTATAAGCAGCGGCTTACGTGCGCCGATCTTCCCGGACAACTGTCCGGAAGCCGCACCGGAAACCATCGACACCGACGATCCCCACACCTGCACATGGAACGCCAAGCCCAGCAACGTGAACCCGAGGCCGTAGCCGACGTCCCCAAGCACCTTCACCGGTATCTGGTTCGGCTGTACCCCCAGACCTTTGAGTTTCGCCCCCGCGCCCTGCTGCGTCATGGCCACCAATGCGTCGTGGCCTGGCGTGGACACCATGTAGGGGATCGAGAAGGCCTGGATGCCGACCACGATCGCGGCGAAGAAGGCCACGAACAAGACCGTCGACACATTGGGGGAGAACAGCAACCTCATATCGATGATCGGTTGGCTGACGCGTCTCTCCAACGCTATGAACCCGGCCATCAGCACTATGCCGAGGATCAGATACGCCAAGTACAGAGTGTTGGTCCAGCCGACGTTCGCCCCGTTGGAGACGTAGAGCAGAGCGAACCCGACCCCGCCGGCCAGTAGCAGCGCGCCCATCGGGTCCAGCTTCTGCCGGGCACGGAACTTCGTCTCCGGGCAGACCAGGAACAGCAGCGGCAGCGTGACCAGCGTGTAGATCACCAGGAACCAGAACAGCGCCTTGTAGCTCCATCCGGCGGTGTCGGTCAGCACCCCGGAGAGCATGATGCCGCCGACACCGGACACGCCCAGGCCGGTGGACACCAGGCCGATGGCCAGCGGCACGTACCTGCGCGGGATCAGGTCCCTGATCAGGCCGTAGGCGACGGTGGCGGCGGCGATCGCGACCGCCTGGAAGGCCCGCCCGATCAGGAACAGCGTCCAGTCGCCGGTGGTGGCGCAGATGACCGAGCCGATCAGGAACGAGACGCCCACCGCGAGCAGCATGTTGCGCTTGCCGTACAGATCGGACAGCTTGCCCAGGATCGGCGTCGCCGCGCCGCCGACCAGACCGAAGATGATCGTCATCCACGCGATGTTGCTGCCCACGCCGGGAAAGCTCCGGCCGATCAGCTGCGCGGCCGGCGAGACCATCGTGTACTGGAGCGGAGCGACCTCGGCGAACAGCACGACGACCGCGATGACGGTGAAGATGCGGGCACGGGAGGCACCGTCGAGGCGCCCGGTGTCGTTCTCGGGCGGCGGCGCCGCCCCGGAACTCGGATCGGTCATGGCGCGTCCTTGAGATCTCGGGGAGATGTCTGATCGGACCGGTCGGACACGAGCTGTGAGGCGGCTCACAATCGCGTTCGGGGCACCATGACACCGAGACCTTCAAGTCGCAAGGGTTATCGAAGGCTAGCCCTCCCGCGACCAGTCCCCTGACACACCCCCGGACTTGGCCTCCACCTGGATCCGGGTCAGGACGGCGGCCGGATCGACGGCCTTGACCATGTCGATGACCGTCAGCCCGGCGACCGCCACGGCGGTCAGCGCCTCCATCTCGACCCCGGTGCGGTCCGCGGTCTTCACCGTGGCCGCGATCGCCACACCGGCGTCGTGGACGTCCAGCACGACCTTCACGCCGCTGACCGCGATCGGATGGCACAGCGGGATCAGGTCCGGGGTCTTCTTCGCGCCCATGATCCCGGCGATGCGCGCGACCGACAGGGCGTCGCCCTTCGGGACGCCCTCGCCGCGCAACAGCTCCACCACCTTCGGCGCGACCTCGACGAAGCCGGTCGCGCGGGCCTCGCGGGCCGAGACCTGCTTCGCGGTCACGTCGACCATCCGCGCGGCGCCGCCGGCGTCGACGTGGGTCAGGCGGTCGGACTTGCCGGCCCCGCCCTCGGAGCCGCGCTGCTCCGGCCCGCTCACCGCGGACCGCCGTCGAGCACGATCACCTCGACGTCGTCCCCGTCCACCACCTCGGTGACGTGCTCGGGCACCACGATCAGCGCGTTGGCCAGGGCCAGGTCGCCGACCAGGTGCGAGCCGTGGCCGCCGACCGGCCGCACGCTGTGCCCGACCGGGTCGTAGACGCCGCGCGCGAACTGCCGCTTGCCCTCGGGGGAGGAGAAGGCGCCGAAGCAGGTCGCGGTGACGGTGGGCCGCGGCCCGGCCTCGCGGCCCATCATCTTCTCGATCGCCGGGCGGATGAAAAGCTCGAAGGACACGTAGGCGGACACCGGGTTGCCGGGCAGCGTGAAGATCGGGATCCGGTCCTCGCCGACGGTGCCGAAGCCCTGCGGCATGCCCGGCTGCATCGCGACCTTGGTGAACTCCACGGTGCCGAGCGTGGAGAGCACTTCCTTCACCACGTCGTAGGCGCCGACCGAGACGCCGCCGGTGGTGACCACCATGTCGGCGCGGATCAGCTGGTCCTCGATGGCGTCCAGCACGCCCTGGGGGTCGTCGCCGATGATCCCGACCCGGATGCCGGTGGCGCCCATGGCGTTCACCGCGGTGGTCAGCGCCGGGCCGTTGCCGTCGTTGATCTGCCCCGGGCCCAGCGGGGTGCCGGGCTCGACCAGCTCCGAGCCGGTGGACAGGACCACGACCCGCGGGTGCGGGTGCACCGGGGCGTGGACCTGGCCGATGGCGGCCAGCAGGCCGATCTGCCGCGGCCCCAGCCGGGCGCCGGCCTTGAGCACCACCTCGCCGCTGGCCACGTCGGAGCCCAGGATCCGGATGTGCTGGTCGCGCTCGGGGACCCGGGTGATGCGCACGCTCTCGGTGCCGCCGTCGGTCCACTCCACCGGCACGATCGCCTCGGCGCCGTGCGGCACCATGGCGCCGGTCATGATGCGCAGGCAGGTGCCCGGCTCCAGGACCCCCTCGGGCACCGAGCCGGCCGCGACGTCGCCGACCACGCGCAGCTCGGCCGGGCTGTCCTCGGCCGCGCCCTCCAGGTCGGCCAGCCGGACCGCGTAGCCGTCGACGGAGGAGTTGTCGAACGGCGGCAGCGGCATGGCGGCGACCACGTCGGCGGCGAGCGTCAGCCCGTTCACATCGGTGATCGGGAGCTCCATCGGGGCGAGCAGCTGCACGGTGTCGAGGACCAGGGCCAGGTGGTCGTCGACGCTGCGCATCTTCTCGTTCTCGGGTTCGGCCATACCTCCATCATCCCTTACCGGGCGGACGGAAAAGCCGTGACTAGGGTGATCTCCGTCTAACGGAAGCACCTGCGAGGGCTCGCCGAGTGACGGCCCGGGGCTGGCGGCGCCAGCCCCGGGGTCGGATCCCGAGCCGGATTTCGGGTCGGAGCTCGGGTCGGAACTCGGGTCGGATCTTCCGTCAGGTCGCGGGAGATCGTGTCAGATCTGGAAGCCCTCCCGGACATAGGCGGAGAGCCACTCACGGAACTCTTTGCCCAGATCCGGACGGTCGACCGCGAGCTGCACGACGGTCTTCAGATAGTCGATCGGGTTGCCCGTGTCGTAGCGGCGGCCGGTGAAGACCACGCCGTGCACCGGGCCGCCGATGTCCGGGTCCCCGGCCAGCGTGCGCAGGGCGTCGGTGAGCTGGATCTCGCCGCCGCGGCCGGGCGGGGTGTTGGACAGGACGTCGATCACAGCCGGGTCCAGCACGTAGCGGCCGATCACCGCCAGGTTCGACGGCGCCTGCTCGGCGGCCGGCTTCTCCACCAGATCGGTGATCTGGATCAGGCTGGTGTGCTCCGAAGCCAGTGCGGGCCCGTCCGGCGCCGGCTTCACAGCGGCGCAGCCGTACATGTGGATGTGCTCCTCGGGGACCTCGATGAGGCCCACGACCGAACCGCCATAGTGCTTGCGGACCTCTATCATCGCCGGCAGCAAGGGGTCTCGCTCGTCGATGAAGTCGTCACCGAGCAGCACGGCGAACGGTTCGCCGTTGACGTAGGAGGCGGCCTTCAGGACGGCGTGACCCAGTCCTTTGGGGTCGCCTTGCCGCACGTAGTGGACGTTCGCCATGTTCGACGACGCGCGCACCTGCTCGAGCCGGTTCTCGTCGCCCTTCGCGGCGAGCGCCTCCTCCAGTTCCGCGGCGCGGTCGAAGTGGTCTTCCAGTGGCCGCTTGTTGCGGCCGGTCACCATCAGGATGTCGGTCAGCCCCGCGGTCACCGCTTCCTCGACGACGTACTGGATCGTCGGCTTGTCGATGACCGGCAGCATCTCCTTGGGCGTCGCCTTAGTGGCGGGTAGGAACCGCGTGCCCAGTCCCGCCGACGGAATGACTGCTTTTCGAACCTCCACCATGAAGCGGACGTTATCAGGCGATCCGCCAACTTCCATGACAGTCACGTTTCGCTGCCATGAGTTGTTCGTCAGCTTGACGCAAAAGCGTCGTCGCATGGGTGCCGTGGTCCGGATATGTCACGCCGCCGATGGAGATGGTGAGTTGCAGCGCGCCCTGCGCCGGATCGCTGTCCGGGCCGGCGTCGAAGGCGACTTTGCGGATGGCGTAACAGAGCCGCTCCGCGACCTTCGCTGCGGTCTCGGCATTGGTGCCGGGCAGAACCAGGACGAACTCCTCGCCGCCGTAGCGGGCGAAGGTGTCGGCGGTGCGGATCTCCAAGGCCAGGCGCTGGGCGAGTTCGCGGAGCACGGCGGAGCCGCGCTGATGGCCGTGCGCGGCGTTGACCCGCCGGAAGTCGTCGACATCGATCATCAGCAGTGCGCCGCCGGTGCCCGCGGTGCGCGCGGACTCCAACTCGCGGGCCAACGTGCCCTGCAGATGCCGGTAGTTCCAGATGCCGGTGAGCGGGTCTATCGCCGAGAGCCGTTCCAGATCCTCACGGCCCTGTTCCAGACCGGTCACCTCGTTGGCGGCCTCGGCGAGGGCGGCGCGGGTGCTCTCCTGAAGCCGGTCCAGCTTCTGCCGCAACGCCAGAGTCGTGCCTCCGAGGACGGCACAGGCCACCGCCAAGAACACCACAGCGGCCGCCGTGAGGGTCATTCGGTGGAGCTCCTCTCGGGCCTGGCATTCTTGAGCACAGCATGACGAATCATTCCAACGAGCCGGACCCCGCCAAGGGCACGATCCGGTCACGGTTGCTGGCCGCGCGCCGCGCGTGCGCCCCCGAACTGCGCGCCCGCTGGTCGGCGGCGGCGTGCGAGGCGTTGCTCGGACGGATCGGCGAGGCCCGCGTGATCGCCGCGTACGCCTCGTTCGGAACGGAACCGGACACGACACCGCTGCTGGCGACGCTGCTCGAGCGTGGCGTCCGTGTCCTGCTACCCATTTTAGAGAATGACATGAACCTGTCGTGGGGGCCCTACTCCGGTCCTGATTCACTCGTTCGAAGGACTCCGCCCGGCGGTACGCGGCCGAGCCCGATTCCAGAGCCTGCGACGGCCCTGGGCCGGGACGCCGTGTTGACCGCGGACTGGATCGTGGTGCCGGCACTGGCGGTGTCCCCCGCCGGAGTCCGGATGGGGCGCGGCGGCGGCAGCTACGACCGGGTGCTGGCCGGGATCGAGGCGTCCGGCGGCGCCGCGCGCCCCCGGATCGCAGCATTGCTCTATCCCGGTGAGATGGACGTGGACCTACCGGTGGAGCCGCACGACAGGCCGGTCGACATGGCGGTCACGGCGACCGGGATCCGGGAGTGGCGACACGACCGGCCGCAATCTCCCGGCCCGTTTCCTCGCGCCCAGGGGCCCGCTAGTGGCAGACTCGGCGCGTAAAGAAGGAACGCTGGCGCCCGTGGCGCCGCACTTCATAGGACACAGCGTTCGGCAGAGCGGTTGGTATCTCACATGCGACGTCAGCCGGGGACCGGGGAACAGCTCCCGCATGCCCGGCTGCAGCCGTCAGCCGAGCTGGTACCGAACAACGCCACGCAGAGCGCGGCGATGGCCGTGCTGGAAGCGTTGCCGGACCCGGTGGTGGTGCTCAATCACCGCGGCCTGATCACCGGCTGGAATCCGGCTGCCGAGGAGCTGTTCGGCTACAAGGGCGACGAGGTGCTGGGCCGGCCCTGGACCGAGTTCGTGGTCGCCGACGGGGTGAACGGCAACGCGCAGTCGCATCTGGACTCCATCGGGTCGACGGTGCAGCGCGGCGGGACCTGGGAGGGCTCCTTCCCGATCACCACCCGTAACGGCGACTCGCTGCTGGCCCGGGTGCGGGCCGCGCCGATGACCACCGGCGGCATGATCACCGGCACCGTGGTGACCGCGATCGACCTGTTCGGGTCCGACGCCAGCCGGGACGACCAGCAGCGGGCCGCCGCCCGGGCGGCGGTGCGGGCCGCGGTGCTGTCCCGGGCCGGGATGCAGCTGGGGACGTCGCTGGACACCGGCCGCACGCTGGCGGCGCTGGCCGAGATCCTGGTCCCGGCGTTCGCCGACACCTGTGTGGTGGACCTGCTGGACGAGAACGGCGTCGCGCAGCGTCTGGTGACGGTGCACAGCACGGACACGTCGCCGTGTCCTCCGATGCGGGCGGGGACGGAGATCCATTACCCGGCGCGGCATCCCTGCGACCGGGCGCTGCGGACGGGCCGTCCGGTGCTGATCCAGGGGGCGCCGCGGGTCAAGGTGCTGGACCCGGACGAGGAGTGCGACCGCAAGTCGCAGTTGCTGGACGCGAAGTCGCTGATCGCGGTTCCGCTGTTGGCCCCGAGCGGCGTGCGCGGCGTGCTGGCCATCGCGCTGACCGAGGACGCGGAGCCGACGCCGCGTTATGACACCGCGGATCTGGAGCTGGTCGAGGAGTTGGCGGCGCGGGCCGGGCTGGCCTTGGAGAACGCGGCCATGTTCGACCGGCAGCGGACGTTGGCGCTGGCGTTGCAGAAGTCGCTGCTGCCGACCGATCTGCCGCTGCCCGACGGTGTGTCGATCCGGGTGGGTTACGCGCCGGGTGCCGCCTCCGAAGTGAGCGGCGACCTGTACGACGTCGTGGAGTTGTCGGCCGGGCGGATCGGCGTGGTCATCGGCGACGTGCAGGGCCGCGGCGCGCACGCCGCGGCGGTGATGGGGCAGCTGCGGGCGGCGCTGCGGGCTTACGCGGTGCTCGACGTGCAGCCCGGGCAGTTGCTGTCGTATCTGGACGAGCTGGTACGCGGGCTGAACGAGGAGATCCTCGTCACCTGTGTGTACGCGATCTACGACCCGTTCACGCGGCGCTGTGCGCTGGCCAACGCCGGTCATCCCCCGCCACTCCTGGCTTCGGCACACGGCACCTATCCGATGGAGGTGCCGCCGGACGTCCCGCTGGGCATCGGGCCCCTGGGACCAGGCGGCGGCAAGGGCGCGGTGCAGTTCGACGATCACATCTTCAGCATCCCGCCGGGCGACGTGCTGGTGATGTACACAGACGGGGTCGTGGAGCGCCGCGACCAGTCGGTGGACCAGGGCGTGCGGACACTGTGCGAGGCCATCGAGCGCGTGGTGCGCGAGCCCCGGGCGATCTGCCGGGCGGCGCTGCGGGCCGCGGGCAGCGAGGCGCACGACGACCAGGCCGTGCTGGCGATGGCGACCTCCACCGTCGACCTGCCGCTGTCCCGGCTGGCGCTGCCGGCCCGGCCCGAGGCGGCGTTCGCGGCCCGGCACCACACCCGCGCGGTGCTGCGCGAGTGGGGGCTGAGCGAGCACGCCGAACTCGCCGAGCTGCTGGTGTCGGAGCTGATCACGAACGCGGTGCGGCACGCCAGCGGGCCGCGGCCCTCGCCCTGGTCGTTCGACGACTCCGACCAGTTCCAGGAGGCCGAGCCGCCGCCGCTGGCCGAGGACATGCTCGAGTTGGCAGCGGTCCGGGAGTACGCCAACCATCTCGGGGCGCTGGACGAGGACGGCGAGATGGACCTGCTCGCCGAGCCCGGGCTGCTCGACGAGCTGGGGATGCTGGACGGCACGCTGACCGCGCCGGGCGGCTCGCGGCGGCTGGACCTGGTGCTGCGCCGGGGACTGCGGGCGCTGTGGATCGAGGTGCACGACCCGGACGTGCGGCTGCCGAGGATCCGGCAGGCCGCGGAAACAGACGAGGGCGGCCGCGGGTTGTATCTGGTGGACGCGCTGTCGGCGCGGTGGGGCGCGCGGCCCACCGACGCCGGGAAGTTCGTCTGGTTCGAGCTCCCGCTGTTCTGAGCCGGTTCCCCTTCCGGGCCGGTTCCGTCGCCGGACTCCGGGACTCCGTTCCGAGCCCTCTGGGCTCCGCTCAGAGACCTGTCCCAGTGATGTGCGTCACAGCCTGACGCCCCCGCATTGGACAGTGCCCGCGCGGATCCCGCACAATTGGCAGTCTGGCGGCCAGAGTGCCAGGTCGATGAAGGAGTTCCTCGTGCCGACGTACCAGTACCAGTGCAAAGACTGTGGTGAGGCGCTGGAGGTCGTGCAGAAGTTCACGGACGATGCGCTGACCGTCTGCCCGAACTGCCAGGGCGAACTGCGCAAGGTTTTCTCCGCCGTGGGCATCGTGTTCAAGGGCAGCGGCTTCTACCGGACCGACAGCCGGTCGGCGTCGGGCTCGTCGTCGGCGGCTTCGTCGTCGAACGGGTCGTCCGGGTCCTCGGGCTCGTCCGGGTCGTCCGGGTCCGGCTCGTCGGGGTCTTCGTCCGGCAAGAGCGACTCGTCCTCTTCGTCCTCGGGTTCTTCGTCCTCGGGCTCGTCCTCGTCGGGCTCTAGCTCATCGTCGACCCCGAAGTCCAGCTCGTCCACAGGCAGCTGAACCCCGCCCGGTTTTCTACCGGGTTATCCACAGGCTCTCCCCAGTTATCCACAGGCCGTCCGACAACCAGTGGACAGCCTCGACGACCCCTGCGGATCATTACTCCCTGAAGCGTCCCGACTACGCCAGGGGAAGTCATGCCGACCACCACCGCCAACCGCTCGAAGCTCGCCGCCCGCATAGCCGGGCGGCGCCACTCCTCCCGCACCCGCCGCCTGCGCGTGATCGGAGCCGCCGGCTTCGCCGGGGTCTCGGTCGCCCTGCTGTCCGCCGAGCACTCCGGACCACCGCCGCGCCGACCGCCCCGCTTCGCCGCGGAACCCCTGATGAGCGGCCTGGTCGCGGTCCCGGTCCGGTTCGCCGACGCGGGCAGCACCGGCTACCTGCGCCCCGGCGACCGGATCGACGTACTGGCCGCCCGCGACGCCGGCCCGGGCGCGCCACCGGAGCCCGCCGGCCCCGATCCCGCGCCCCGCGAAGGACCCGGAACCCGGCCGCGCGGCGAGCCACGCAGTGAGACGGCGGTCGCGGTCGACGTCTCAGTCCTCGAGATCGCGCACGCCGCGGACGCCGCCTCCCCGACCCGCACCACCCCGGACGACGGCGGTCTGGTCTTCCTGGCTGTGGACAACGCCACCGCCGCCCGCCTGGCGCACGCCGCGGTCGCCGACCGCCTGAGCTACGCCCTGCGCCATGAGTGAGCTCACACTTGTCCCATCCGAGCGGGCAACCTACTGTGCGCTTCACCATGGACATCTACGAAGCGCTCTACACCACCCGGGCCATGCGCCGGGTGAAGCCGGATCCGATCCCCACCTCCGTCCAGGCGCGCATCCTCGACGCCGCCATCCGCGCCCCCTCCGGCGGCAACACCCAGAACTGGCGGTTCCTGCTGCTGGACGACCCAGAAAAGAAGAAGCAGCTCGGCCCGCTCTACCGCGAAGCCCTCGACGAACTCTTCCGGACGGTCTACGCGCCGTTCGCGGCAGCAGTCGAGGCCGACCCGGACAGCCCGGCATCGGTCCAGATGGCGAAGGTCATGAAGTCGTCCCGGTGGCTGGCCGAACACTTCGAGGAGGTGCCGCTGTTCCTGTTCGCGTTCGTCCAGGCGGACCGCACCGGCGGCTCAATCTTCCCGGCGGTGTGGAGCGCCCAGCTCGCAGCCCGCGCCGAGGGCGTCGGCAGCGCCCTGACCTCGATCCTCGGCGCGTTCCACGACGCGCAGGTCAAGGAGATCCTGGGCGTGCCCGCCGACGAGGACTGGAAGCAGGCCTGCTGCGTCTCCTTCGGCTACCCGACCGGCCGCTGGGCCGTGGCCCCGCGCCGACCCGCGCACCAGGTGGCGTACCGCAACGGCTGGGGCGAGCCGGTGGGCTTCACGGTCGACGAACCGCTGTGGCAGCAGCCGCACCCCTAATACGCGATCCCCATCGCGCGGATTCCGCGGATGAAGGCCGACGGCACGGGTTCCGGCTCGCCCGGACCGGTGCCCTCGGCCGGCCGCAACTCCGGCAGCCGCGCGGTTCCTCCAGCGCTATCCAGATCTCCAGCCGGGCCGGCCTTCGAACCATCCGACAACTGCACCGTCGTATCCGACGCACGGAATGCGTTTGCTCGGACGATTGGCGAGGGCACCGATGCCGTCTTGCTGCCACCGGGCACGCTGGGCCGGTCTACGCGGATCGTGAGTCGATTGAGGAGCGGCGGCGATCGATCGCGGACCATGCCCCACGGCGTGCTTGATCAGCCGATCACGCGCGTGATCATGCCGATCAACAGCCTGCGCTCCTCTTCGGACAACACTCCGAACACGTCGTCTTGGATATCGGAAATCGCGGCGTCCAACGCGACCATCCGCCGGCGTCCGGTCTCCGTCAGCGTGATGAGGTTCCGCCGCCGGTCCTCCGGGTCCGGCGCACGCCGGATGTGCCCTTGCTCGGCGAGTTCGGCGAGCATCGCGTGCATGTCGCTCTGGTCGATGCCGCAGCGCTGACCGATCCGTACCTGACTCTGCGGCCCGAACTCCTCGAGCGCGGCGAGGATCGCGAAGTGGTAGGCGTGCGCGCCGACCGCCGTCATCGCCTCCGCGATGAGCCGGTGGGTCCGCGCCGACGTCTTGCTGATCAGCCAACTCGGCTTGCCGCGCAGCCGGGCCGGCGCCTCCTGCGCCTCCACCTCCATGCCGGCAGTCTAACCAATCCCTTGGCTCGCCCCACGATTCACGCTACTCTTGGTCCACCCAAGGTTGGTTCATCCAAGGAATTGGAGCAGACGATGCCGCTCACCCAGCAGGAAGCCCGCGACCTCAGCGCCCGCATCCAGCAGCACGCGACCACGATCGGCGCCCGGCTGTCGGTCGCGATCGCCGACGAAGGCGGTCACCTCCGCCTCATGGACCGCATGGACGGCGCACCGCCGCTGTCCGCGCGCGTCGCCCCGGAGAAGGCGGCGAGCGTCGCCCTGCTGGGCCGCGACGGCGCCGACCTCATCAAGCTCCAGCAGAGCTGGCCGACCGTCTTCGCCCAGCTCTCCGAGATCGCCGGGACGCCGATCGTCGCCGGTGCCGGCGCCCGCGTGATCCGGCACGGCGACACCGTCGTCGGGGCGGTCGCCGTCAGCGGCAGCACGCCCCAGCAGGACGACGAGTGCGTCGATGTCGCACTCGGCCTCATACCGGAGCCGTCCCCGATCGCCTGATATCCGCACGACGACCGGCCTCATATCGCTCACGGTGGGGGCCGGTTTCCGGATGCCGGGCCCCTACCCCAGGGCCTTCTCCTGGATCAGCTCGGTCAGCGCCTTGACCGCATCCAGTTTGCCGGGGGACTCCACGGCGTCGCGCAACTCCGTGAGCCGGTCCAGGACGTCGTGGACATCGGTGTCGGGGGAGGAGGCTTCGTCGAGGTCGACGACGAGGACAGCTTCAGGATCCGCGTACTGCACTCGGCCCTCCTTCAGCACGACAAGGTTCTTAGTGCCGCCTGCGGCCTTGCGCGGTGCGCTCTTGCGCTTGGGCTTGGCCGCTGACTTCTTCTCGTCTTTCTCCTCCTTCTCCTCTTTCTCCGCCTCCTCGACCTTGTTCTCGACGGGTTCCTTCTCCTCGGCGGTTTCCTTCTCCTCAGCGAGTTCCTTCTCCTCGGTGGCTGCCTTCGCCTCCGCAGCGTCTTTGTCCTTGGCGGAATCGTCGCCCCGGTCCGTTTCCGCGACAGGTTCCGGGGACCCCTCCCCGTCCGGCTCCGATGCCGGCACAGCGTCCTGCTGGCGCGGAATGTCAACTACTTCCTCGACAACACGCTGTTCCTCGTTCTGCTTAGCTGGGTTCGGAGTCACCGGAGTCGCGGTCATGACGTTCATGCCCGCTTCAACGATCAACGCCGGAGGCAGTCACTCACTCGTTCGGGAAACCGGATCGGCCGGGGCCGCGTCCAATCCGCATGCCAAGGAAATCGATAGCGATGATGGTCGCAGCCTCGCTCGCCACCCTGACCGCGTGCTCGTCGAGCGGCGGCACCACGCCCAAGGACGCCGATCTGGTCCGCGCCGACGCCGCCCGGGCCACCGTCGGCCAGGCCGACCTGACCGCCGCCGCGCAGAGCACGAACGCGTTCGGCCTCGACATCTTCCACGCCGTCGCCGACGAGAAGTCCACCAACGTCATGGTCTCCCCGACGAGCCTGGCGACCGTGCTGGCGATGCTGCTCCCGGGAGCCGGGGGCCAGACCGCGGCCGAGATGACCAAGACCCTGCACTCCCCGCTCCCGGCCGCCCAGTTCGCGAACGCCCTGGGCGCCCTGAACCAGAACACCGTGCAACGGGCCCTCGCCGACAAGGCCGACCTGCAGCAATACGACAGCACCTGGACGCAGAAGGGCTACCAGCTCCAGCAGCCCTACTTGAAGGCGCTGGCCGCCGCGTTCGACACCGGCGTGCACGAGACCGACTTCGCCGGCGCCCCGGAATCCGCCCGGCAGACGATCAACGAAGCCGTGCAGGACCAGACCAAGGGGCTCATCAAGGACCTCTTCCCCCAGGGCACCATCACCGCCGACACCCGTCTGGCACTGACCGACGCCCTGTACTTCAAGGCGAAGTGGGCCGACTCGTTCGCCAAGGGCGACACCTCCGACCGCTCGTTCGACCTCCTGAACGGCAGCTCCGCCGACGTCCCGACCATGGCCCAGGACGCCGAGTTCGCCTACTCCGAAGGCGACGGCTGGCAGTACGCCGAGCTGCCGTACCAGCAGAACCACCTGGCGATGGGCATCGTGCTCCCGGCCTCCGGCTCCTTCGACGGCTTCCGCAAGGGACTCACCGCCGACAAACTGTCCTCGATGACCGGCTCGGCCTATAACGTGAAGGTGGACCTCCAACTGCCGAAGTTCACCTTCGACACCTCCTTGCAGCTGAAGGACCAGCTGGCCGCACTCGGCATGACTTCGCTGTTCAACGCTGACCAGGCCGATCTGAGCGGAATCCCGGCCACGCCGGAGAAGCTCTCAGTGAGCACTGTCGTGCAGAAGACCCACGTCGCCGTCGACGAGGAGGGCACCACCGCCGCGGCCGCTTCCGGCGTCGGGGTCGCCGCCGGCGCCGCACCGGGCCAGGTGAGCAAGACCATCGTCATGCACGTCGACCGCCCGTTCCTGTTCCTGATCCGCGACACCGTCAGCGGCCAGATCCTGTTCCTGGGACAAGTCACCGACCCACGCGGGTGAGACAGCCCTCTGACCCCCCGGCACCGTCTTGCTGGACACCTGCTCGGCCGACACCTGACAATTGCTCCCATGGGAGGTCCATCGTTCGGGAACACGTCCTGGCAGCCGCCGGACCACCGACCCTCGGACGCCGAGCGCGATGACGCCATCGAGAAGCTGGCGGCCGGCGCCGAGGTCGGTCGGCTGTCCAGCGACACGTTCTCACACCGCATCGACCGGGTACTGGCGGTGCGCTCGCACAGCGAGCTGACCCAGCTCGTCTCCGACCTGCCGATCCCGCCCCCGCGACCGGGCCTGGGCCAGCGCATGGTCAACGCCGTCGCCGCCGTGGCCCACTTCCGCTTCCGGGTGAAGGCGGCCTGGCGCGGCCCGTCCCTGCCCCGCCTCTCCCTGCCCGGCGGCCAGCAGCCCATCCTCCGCATCGGCCGCATGCCCGAATGCGACCTGCAACTCTTCGACACCACGGTGTCCCGCTACCACGCCGAGTTCCGCCGCTCCCACACCGGCTGGTTCCTGGTCGACCTGGGCTCCACCAACGGCACCCGGGTCAACGGCTGGCGCATCACCGCGCCCACCGAAGTCCACCCCGGCGACGAGGTCTCCTTCGGCTCAGTGGTCTTCTCCCTGAACGCCAACTGAGCCCCCAGACCAGCCCAGCCATCCCCCATCCGGGGCAACAAGCGGTTCCCACCCGCCCCCGGCGGCAACAGGTGCGGTCATGACGACCGACGCACCGAAGCCCCCACCGGCGCAGCAACCACGCTCCGCGGCAGACAAGGCCGAGCGCTCCCGCCTGATCGGCGCCATCGTCATCGCGGTGATCGCCATCTGGTTCATCCTGGCCAACACCCACAAAGCCAGCATCACCTTCTGGGTGGTGACCGTGACCTCCCCCATGTGGCTCACCCTGGCCGGCACCTTCCTGGCCGGCATGCTGGTCAGCCTCCTGCTCACCCGCAGCCGCAACCGCAAAGCAAACAAATAATATAAAAAGTCTTATCCCCAATCACCCGAATCGCCCTACTTACCCACCCTCCCCTCTGCCACCCTAGAAAAGCACCAAAACCCCAAACCACCGCAGAGGGGGCACCATGACCACCACCACCCAACCCTGGCTCCGCGCCGAACTCATAGCCGGCCCCGAAACCACCCCCGGCGCCCAACTGATGATCCCGGCCGACGGCGTCGAATTCCACGACGACCAACTCGTCTTCCACCACCAAGGCGAAATCGTCTACGTCGCCGACCAAGGCCAACTCCGCTCCATCACCTGGTTCGCCAAACAACCGAACCCCGAAACCGCCCGCCGCAAAGCCATCTGGCCCAACCACGGCACCCGCTGGACCGACGCCCAACGCGCCGACCTCCTCCACCGCCTCCAGCAAGGCCAACCCTGGCCCACCATCTCCACCGCCGCCGGCCGCTCCCGCACCGGCTGCCAACAAGAGGCCATCAAACAAGGCTGGCTCGACCCCGACACCCTCCGCCCCCGCCCCGCCCTCTTCGCCGCCACGCCATACGGAACTCCTCCGGAC
>JABFXP010000580.1 GCA_013361685.1 Catenulispora sp. | reverse complement strand
GCGGTCGACGGCGCCGAGGACGCCGGGGCGGCCGTGGACGTCGCCGGGGCCGGGGCGGCCGTGGTGCTCCCCGCGCTGCTCGGGGTCGCGCTCGGGACGCTCGCCGTGCTCGACGCCGAGGAGGCGCCCGTGTTCGCCGAGCTCGCCGGGCCGGCCTGCGCCCCGGTCGTACCGGTCGCGCCGTTCGCCCCCGCCTGGCTCGCGCACCCGCTCACCGCGAGCGGCGCCGCCAGCGCCGCCGCACACACGGCAGCCTTCACCCATTTCGTACCGGTACGCCCAACCATGGCCGTTCCCCTCCCGTTGATCCCGTTTCAAACTCGTCAACTGGAAAGACGTGCCGGTCCCCAAGGGGTTCCACACCGTGACACAACCGTTATCAAAGCCATGCGACCATCGGTGGCATGGACCGTGCCGATCGCCGCGAAGACCGCGCCACCCACGACGAACTGCAGGCCCTGGGGCTGCCGAGCCTGAACGACCCGCGCATCCGGCACATCCGGCAGCTGTTCCTCACCGTGGTGACCGGCGGCTGCGCGGTGATGATCCCGTGGATCGTCTATCTGGCCGCCGTGCTGCCGACCCACCATCCGGCGCAGGCGTGGGACACCGCGTGGGTCGGGTTCGACGCGCTGCTGATCCTCGGGCTGCTGGTCACGACCTGGGCGGCGTGGCGGCGGCGGCAGATCGTGGTGATCTCGTGCATCTTCACCGGCACGCTGCTGCTGTGCGACGCGTGGTTCGACGTCGCGCTGGACTGGGGCACGGCGGATGAGACCGCGTCGGTCCTGTCGGCGCTGCTGGCCGAGATACCGTTGGCGCTGTTCCTGTTCCACGCCGCGTGGCGCATCCTGCACCACACGATCAGGTCAGCGTTCTTCCTCGTCGGCCACCCGGGCCCGGTCCCGGCTTTCCACAAGATCTCGCTCGGCGTCCTGAACGAAGTGCTGGAGTCCGTCCACGCCGCTCGCGAGCAGGCCGGAGCCGATCATGTCGAGTAGCGTCACCGCGTCGTGGTCCGGCGTGCCGGGGACCGTGTAGTACACGATCATCCGCTGCCCGCCGGTGTGCGCCACCTCCATCGCCTCGTAGTCCAGGGTCATCGCGCCGACATCCGGGTGCTGGAAGTCCTTCGTGCCCTGACCCACGATGCACAGCTCGTAGCGCTCCCACAGGCGCGCGAACTCCTTGCTCTTCACCACCAGCTCGCCGATCAGCTGCACCAGCTCCGGATCGTCGGGGTCGGCGCCGGCCCGGGCCCGCAGGAACGCCACCGACTTCGGGACGAGCTTCTCCCACTCCGGGTAGAGGTCCCTGGCCGCCGGGTGCAGGAAGATGTAGCGGGTGATGTTGCGCAGCTTGGCCGGCATGTCGGCCAGGCCCGGGAACAGCGCCAGTCCTGAGGGGTTCGCGGCCAGCACGTCGTTGGTGCGGCTGACGATGTAGGCCGGGTTCGGGCGCAGCGCCTCCAGCATCAGCAGCGGCCCGTCGCGCACGGTGCGGGTGCGGCTGCGGCGCTCGGCCTGCCGCGCCGGGCTCGCCGCGCCCTCGACCAGGGTGTGCAGGTGCTGGTGCTCGTCGCGGTTCAGGCGCAGGATGCGGGCCAGCGCGTCCAGCACCGCCGGGCTCGGGTTGGTCTCCTTGCCGCGCTCCAGGCGGGTGTAGTAGTCGACGCTGACCCCGGCCAGGATCGCGACCTCCTCCCGGCGCAGACCCGGGGTGCGCCGGATGCCGACGCCGGCCGGCAGGCCGACGTCCTCCGGGCGGACTTGGGCGCGCCGCGCCTTCAGGAAGATCCCCAACTCACTGCCGTTCGTCATACCGCCAGCGTAAAGCGCGTCCGCCGAATGTGCGGGGGTGTGTCGCACCCCGGCACGGCGCTCCCCGGTTCGGCACGGTCTGTATGGCGGTCGCCGCCAGGACGAGAGTTACCGGCATGACAGCTACCACCGCGTTCCGGCCGCGGGCCACAAGCCCCGCCGCCACCGCCCCGGCCGCAGGTTCCGTCTCCGTTCCCGTCGGCACCGCGGCTCCCGCCGCCGACACCTCCACCGCCGCTGCCGCTTCGGTCCCCGGCGCCAAGCGCGTCCTGGCGGCCTCGGTCTTCGGCTTCTTCCTGGTCGGGCTGGACGCCATGGTGGTCAACGTGGCGCTGCCGGCGATCAACCGCAGCCTGGCCGGCGGCCTGTCCGGCGCGCAGTGGGTGATCGACGGCTACACGCTGGCCTTCGCGGCGCTGATGCTGTCGGCCGGGGCGCTGGCCGACCGGATCGGCGCCAAGGCCGCGTACGGGCTCGGGCTGATCGGCTTCACGCTGGCCTCCGCGGCCTGCGGGCTGGCGCCGTCGCTGGGGCTGCTGATCGTGGCGCGGCTGGCCCAGGGCGCGGCGGCCTCGGTGATGCTCCCGGCCTCGCTCGCGCTGGTGCGGCAGGCGTTCCCGGACCCGGTCGCGCGGAACAAGGCGATAGCGATCTGGACGGCGGCGGGGTCGGCGGCCGCGGCGGCCGGACCGGTGGCCGGCGGCCTGATCACCGCAGCCGTGGACTGGCGGTGGATCTTCTTCCTGAACCTGCCGGCCGGCGCGCTGGCGCTGGCGCTGCTGGCCGGGACCGCGAAGACCGCCCGGACGGCGACCGGGGCAGGAGCGGGAGCCCGCTTCGACCTGGCCGGACTGCTGTCGTCGGTGGCGGCGCTGGCCGGACTGACGTACGGCTTCATCGAGGGCGGCTCCAAGGGCTTCGGCACCGCGCCGGTGCTGGCCGCCTTCGGCGCGGCGGCGGTCGGGGCCGTGGTGTTCGCGGTGGCCGAGTCCCGGCAGGCGCGGCCGATGGTGCCGCTGGCGCTGTTCCGCTCCCGGGCGATGTCGCTGAGCGCGGCGGCCGGCTTCGCGGTGAACGCGGCGTTCTACGGCGTGATCTTCGTGCTGAGCCTGTACTTCCAGCAGGTCGGCCACAAGTCGGCGACGGTCACCGGCCTGCTGTTCGCCCCGATCACCGCGGTGGTGACGCTGGTGAACCTGACGGTCGCGGCCCGCATGGTGGCCCGGATCGGGGCCCGGCTGTCGATGACCATCGGGCTGGTCGGCACCGCCGGGGCGATGCTGGTGCTGCTGGCGGTCCGGCCGGACCTGCCGGCCTGGGCGCTGGTGCTGCTGCTGGTGCCGGTGGCCTTCGCCGGGTCGTTCGTGGTGCCGGCGCTGACCATCATGGTGATGGGCAGCGTCCCGGCCGACCGGGCCGGGACCGCCGCCGGGATCGTGAACACCTCCCGGCAGGTCGGCGGCGCGCTGTCGGTGGCGGTGATCGGCGCCCTGGTCGCCGGCGGGGACTTCACCGGCGGGATGCACGCCGGGCTGATCGGGATGGCGGCGCTGCTGCTGGTGACCGCCGTCACAGTCCAGTTCCTGGCTCCCGGGAAGAAGCAGGCCGCCTAAGACAGTTGCACCGGGTGCGGCCGGCGGGCCATCACTTCGCCGGGCGTGCACCACAGCTGGACGACGAAGCGCCGCGACCCGTGATCCGGGTCGCGGCGCTTCGTGTCGGGCCGGTACGGTGGCGGCATTCGCGCCGGAGGGGAATCAGGATGCGCAGCTGGGCGGCAGGGGTTCCGACCTCGGTGCCGGCGGCTGGGAGGAGAGTGGCGTGCGCCGGCCGATCCTGCTCGTCGACATCGACGGACCGCTGAACCCCTACGCGGCCAAGCCGACCCGCCGCCCGGCGGGCTACTCCACCTTCCGCTGGATGACGCCCTACTGGGCCGAGTCCGAGCGCCGCCGCCTGGACGCCCTGGGCGAGCTGCGCAAGCGGGTCCGGCCGCTGCGGGTCTGGCTCAACCCGGGCCACGGCCCGGCGCTGACCGCGCTCCCCTACGACCTGGTGTGGGCGACGAGCTGGGAGCACGCGGCCAACGAGTACGTCGGACCGGCGATCGGGCTGCCGGAGCTGCCGGTCATCGAGTGGGTGCCCGGGTCCGAAAGCCCGCGGCCGGCGGACGGGCTGTTCTGGAAGACGCCGCAGATCGTCGAGTGGGCGCGCGGGCGCCCGTTCGCGTGGATCGACGACCTGATCACCGAACGGGACGCCGACTGGGTGCGGGAGCACCACGCCGGCCCCGCGCTGCTGCACCGGATCGACCCGCGGATCGGGCTCACCGCCGAGGATTTCGCGACGCTCGCCGAGTGGGCTCTCGGCTTGGGGTGAGGAGCGCGCGGCGCCGCGGCATCACCATCCCCGACGGTGCTGATCTCAGCGCGCGTACTCCGGCGCGACAACCTCCGCACCCGACGCTGGACCGCGGCGCCGCAGACTCCCCACCGGCGCCGGCACCAGCCTCAGCGCGCGTACTCCGTCGCCCGCGACTCCCGCACCACGGTGATCCGGATCTGACCGGGATAGGTCAGCTCCTCCTCCACCTGCTTGGCGATGTCCCGCGCGATGACCTGCGCCTGGATGTCGTCGACCGCGTCCGGCACCACCATGACCCGGATCTCCCGGCCGGCCTGCATGGCGAAGACCTTCTCCACGCCCTCGTGGTCGGCGGCGATCTGCTCCAGCCGCTCCAGCCGCTTGACGTAGGCCTCCAGCGACTCGCGGCGGGCGCCCGGGCGGCCGCCGCTGATCGCGTCCGCGGCCTGGGTCAGCACCGCCTCGACGGTGCGCACCTCGACCTCGTTGTGGTGCGCCTCGATGGCGTGCACCACGTCGTCGTGCTCGCCGTACTTGCGGGCGATCTCGGCGCCGATCAGGGCGTGGCTGCCCTCGACCTCGTGGGTCAGGGCCTTGCCGATGTCGTGCAGCACCGTGCACCGCTTGAGCAGCACCGGGTCCAGCCGCAGTTCGCTGGCCATGATGCTGGCCAGGTGCGCGGACTCCACCAGGTGCTTGAGCACGTTCTGGCCGTAGGAGGTGCGGTAGCGGAGCTTGCCGAGCAGGGCGATGAGCTCCGGGTGCATCTCGGTGATGCCGAGCTCCATCAGCGCGTCCTCGCCGGCCCGCACGCACAGCTGCTCCACCTTGGCCTTGGAGCGCTCGTAGATCTCCTCGATCCGGTGCGGGTGGATCCGGCCGTCCAGGACCAGTTCCTCCAGCGTCAGCCGGCCGACCTCGCGGCGCACCGGGTCGAAGCAGGAGAGCAGCACCGCCTCCGGGGAGTCGTCGATGATCAGGTTGACGCCGGTGATCGACTCGTAGGCCCGGATGTTGCGGCCCTCGCGGCCGATGATCCGGCCCTTCATG
>JABFXP010000526.1 GCA_013361685.1 Catenulispora sp. | reverse complement strand
CGCCCGAGGCCCGGCGGCAAGGCGCCTCAGCGGTTGACCGGGCGATCCCCGGACCGGGCCGGCAGCACCCGGTCCAAGGTCTCGGCCAGCCGCGCGGCCTGGCCCGCGGTCATGACCTGCCGCATCTGTCCGAACACTGATGGGAACTGGTCCGGAAGCAGGATCGTGACTCCGTCCAGGAACCGGGGCGTGGGCCGCAGTTCCTTGGCGTGGACCACGAGCACCGGCTCCACCCGCACCCCGCGCGGCAGGCTCGGCTTCAGGGCCGTGGTCAGGTTCTGGGCCTGGACGCCGAGCCGCTTCAGCATCGCCTCGCGGTTGTCCATGCCGACGAACAGGTCGGTGCCGATCATCTGCACCTTCGGGCCGCCGGTCCAGTTCTTGGAGTCCAGCAGGAACACCCCGGCCGGACCGATCAGCAGGTGCTCGATGTCCACCGGCGGGATGCCCGGGACGGCGCCGGGACCCAGCCGCCGGTCGTGCAGGGCGGTGAAGCCCTGGAACCTCAACGGCTTGATGGCGCGGGCGGTCGCGGCCTCCCCCGAGGCCCGCCGGCCGGCCAGGCTGACGTGATCGGGCTTGGTGTAGGCCAGATCGACCATCATCAGCACCACCAGGGCCGCGAACCCCACACCGAAGTACACCCGGCGGGTCATCGCGGAGGTGACGACGCCCAACACCACGGCAAGGGGAAGGGCCCACCACAGTGAGTCCTTGATCCGTTTCCTGCGTTGGGCCGCCCACGCGGACTGGAGGCTCGCGTTGACAGCCCGCAGACTGCTCCCCGCCGCGGCCCGTTTCGGCTCCGTGCCTCTCCATGCCACTGAAGACCACACTCCTCGTTACCGACCGTACTCCGATGTGCTTGCCCGGCGCAGAGGTATTCACTTACAGCACGGCCTTGGCGAACCCGCGCCACCACCGATGTGTACCTAGAAGCCACATTGTCGTTAGCCTGGCCTGCATGACGCCGCCGAACGCCGAAGCCGATCCCATGGCCATGACCCTGGAGATCGACGACACCATGGATCTGAGCCTGGACACCACGGTCGGCATCGTCGGGCCGATCCCCGCCGGGCCGGTGTACGTGACCGGCGACGTGCACGGCTGCGCCGAGCAGTTGCAGGCCTCGCTGTTCCGCAGCGGCATCACCGACATCGACGGCGACTGGGCCGCGGGCTCGGCCTGGCTGTGGTTCCTCGGCGACCTGTTCGACCGCGGCCCGGACGGCATCGGCGTCATCGACACCGTGATGCGGCTGCAGCAGCAGGCGCCGGAAAGCGGCGGCCGCGTCGACTGTCTGCTGGGCAACCACGAGGTGATGCTGCTGGCGTCGTACCGCCTCGCCGGCCCCGGCGCCGACAAGTTCCAGGAACGCTGGCTGGGCAACGGCGGCCAGCCGCGCGACCTGCGGGCGCTGACCGAGGAGCACGCCCGCTGGCTGGAGTCGCTGCCGGCCATGGCGCTGGTCGACGACCACCTGCTGGTGCACTCCGACACCGTCGGCTACCGCGAACTCGGCGGCGACATCGCCACCGTGAACGCCACCGTGCAGTCCATCCTGCGCGAGCACACCGACCTGGAGGCCTGGGACCGGCTGACCCACCTGGTCACCACCCGGTTCGCGTTCGCCGACGACGGCACCAACGCCATCGAGTTCCTGGCCGAGTTCGGCGGCTCGCAGATCGTCCACGGCCACTCCCCGATCCCGCTGGTGTTCGACATCCCGGCCGAGGACATCACCGGTCCGATGATCTACGCCGAGGGCCGCGCGGTGAACATGGACACCGGCACCTTCCTCGGCGGCCCCTGCCTGATCAGTCCCCTGCCTTCGATACCACCGCGCCCCCGCGGCTGAACCGACCCGACCACCACCGGCGGCGAGTCTCCCCGCCCCCGGGCACCCCCGGCGCCAGTATGGGCGTTATGCGCAGATTCCTGACCTCCCACGGGTTCCCGGCGCGCGCCGCCCTGGCCCTGTCCGCGGCCGCCGCCGCGGCGTCGCTGGCCGGCTGCTCCAGCTCCCCCCACCCGGACCCCTACAAGATCGGCGCCCTCCCCACCGCCGACACCGTGACCAAGGGCCACGCCCCCGGCCACTGGACCAAGAGCGGCGACACCCTCCAGCTGGTCGGCACCGTGACCCCCGGCAGCGCCGCGGAGTTCACCGCGGCCCTGGGCCCGGGCACCAAGACCGTGCGCGCCACCGTCACCGGCGGCGACCTGGCCGACGGCCTGACCATCGCCCGCGCCATCCACGACCACAAGCTCGGCCTGATCATCACCGGCGCCTGCGCCGGCCCGTGCGCCGACTACTGGTTCCCGGCCGCCGCCTCCCGCAGCACCACCGGCTCGGGCACCTGGCTGGGCTACGTGCCGGACCTGAGCCAGAGCCCGCAGGCCACGCCGCAGCAGCAGGCCGCCGAGGCCAAGCTCTACGCCGACTCAGGGCTCGACGGCGCCAAGTTCCACACCGCCCTGGCCGCGCAACTCCGGGAAGTCCCCGGCGGCAGTGCGGCACCCGGCGCGAAGATGTGGATGCCGGACCAGACCGACCTGAAGGCCATGGGCTACCCGGACCAGGCGGTGAAGAACCTCTGGCTGCCCCCGAACCTGGCCTCGGCGAACGCTCAGGCCCGCGCGTGGGGCCAGGTGGTGGCCTACCGGAACACCTTGGTCGGACTGCCGCCGGTGCCGCAGGCTCCGGCCCCCGCGGTGCCGCCTCCGCCGCCGTCCAGCTCCAAGAAGTAAGTCGAGCGCAAGCCGGCGGCGTTCCAACCCGCCGCCGGCTGGGGGAGCAGGGGGATCAGAGCTTCGCGACCAGCAGCGCCGCCAGGGCCTTCGCATCCGCCGAAGCGCTCGCGTCACTGTCGGCATGCAGGACGGCGACATTGAGGTCGAAGCCGTTCTTGAACACGTCTATGACCCCGGGTGTCTGACTGCTGCGGTAGGCCTCCTGCCCCAGGCCCGGCACGTCGGTCACGGTGTTGGCCGGTATGGTCGCCCGGAACGCGTCGAAACCGGCCTTGGTGACGGCGGTCAGCGAGATGGTGACCGCGCTGGGATGCCCCGAGTTGAACGCACAGCTGCGCCCGCCGCTGCTGGAGGCCACGGGACCGTTCTTGGAGTTGTCCGGTATGTGCGTGGCCTGGATGACCTGATCCGCCGACAGCAGGGCGCAGGGATCGGGCACGCCGGGCACCGCGAGGCCCTGGGGCCCACCGCTCTCGGAGGTCGACGCGGTCGCCGGGCTCGGATCCGATGCAGCCGCGGCCGACGACGGGGGAGTGGAACTGCCGTTGGAGCACGCCGCCAGCACGAGAGCAGCGGCCGCGCCCGCCAGCGCCAGGCGGGCCGAACGGTCCGCGGAGCGGGGGACTGCGCGGTCGGGGACGTCGCGTCGGGGGACTGGCATGGGGATACATTAGCCGCGCGATCTCGGGGGAACGCCCACCGGCGGTGACGGCACCGTTTTCCGATGCCGCCACCGCCGGTGGTTTCGCAGACCCGCCCCTGCCCTTACTGACTTCCGGACCTACATCCGGCCGACCGCAATCTGCGCGATCGCCTTCTCCTGCGTCAAGGTCGCAGGATCATCCCCGCCGAACCCCCCGTGGATGACCCACACACTGAGCTGCTTGCCGGCCTTGTAGACCTTGAGCATCCCGTCGGACGGCGAATACAGGGCCGCCTCGCCGACCCCGCCGACCGTCTGCGTGTTCGGGTCCATCTTCTGCAGGTCGAACTCCTCCCGGGTGATCGGCCCGATCCCCACCTGAGCCGATTCCGCCTCCCCGTCGTCGACCAGGCAGTACTTGTTCCCCCCGGAGTCCTGCGAGGGCTTGGTCGTCGGCGCTCCCCCGGACGAGGGCGGCGGCAGTTTCGCCAGCCGCGCCACGTCCGCCGCGTTGACCAGCCCGCACGGGTCCCCCGTGCCGGCCGCGGCCGCCGATGACGACGCCCCGCCGCTCGACGACCCGGCCGGACTCCCCGTCGGCGTGCCCGGGGCGCCCGTCGACCCCGAGACCGCGACCGTCCCCCCGGTCCGGTCGGTGCTGCCACCACCCCCCGAGTTGGCAGCCCCGACCGGACCAGTCCCCCCACTCGACTGGGTCGTCCCCACGGTCCCGCTGCCCCCACAGCCCCCCAGGACCACGACTCCAGCCGCGACGGCGGCGCTCAATCCCATCCGCACGTTCTTCATCAGAACCGCTCCTCCCCTGGATGGAATCCCGTTGTGAACCCCACCGCCTGCCTGATGAGAAGTCTTCTCCGGCCGGGAGCGGAGCGGATCCGGGCTTCTCCTAGTGATGCACGGGTCCCGCCGCGAAGATCCGCCGTTGCATGCCCTACTGACCCTTGGCGCCGTCAATCGCCTCCCGCAGGAGATCCGCGTGCCCCAGATGCCGCGCGTACTCCTCGATCATGTGCAGGTAGAGCCATCGCAGGGTGAGTTCGTACTTACGACCGGGGAAGATCTCATCCAGCGCCCGACCCTCAAGCGTCTTCCGCGCCGCATCCACCTCGGCCAGGTAAACCCCGTAGTCCGCCTCCGCCGACTCCGCGGTCCCCTCGTCCCAGTCGGCGTCCGAGTCCTCGTCGGCGCCGTAAATCAAATCCAACGCCCGGTCACCGTCGAAGCGGATCCGCGTCCAGTACCGCTCGACCTTCGCCATGTGCCGCAGCATGCCGAGCAGCGACAGATTCGTAGTGGCCAGCGGCCGGGACGCCAGCTGCCCACCGGTCAGACCGCCGCACTTCCACAGCAACGTCGCGCGATGCCAGTCCAGGTACCGGTCCAGGCTCTCGCGCTCAGTGCCGGCGGGCACGTTCTCACGCCGCCCCACCACAGGCGCAGCCCATTCAGAAAGCGATGTCATACCACCCAGCCTGCTGAGCCGACACCGGCCCGGACAACGCTTTTCAGCCAGCCGAAACAGTCCGTTCGCCTGCAAACACCATGACATCAACCTCCGACCGTGTAGGGTGGGTCACCGTCGGCACATAGCAGGGCCCACATTCACCGGCTTCACCTCCCGTGAATGTGGGCCTTTGCTCTTTCCTCAGTCCACGACCGGCAGATACACCCCGTCATGCGTCGAGGCCGCGAACTGCGCCGACTTCTCCGCCATCCCGGCCGTCAGCGCCTCGTCCGCGCCGAGACCGTGCTCCTCGGCGTACTTGCGCACGTCCTGGGTGATGCGCATCGAGCAGAAGTGCGGCCCGCACATGGAGCAGAA